>NZ_KI912633.1:140694-150087 GCF_000519345.1 Deinococcus pimensis DSM 21231 | reverse complement strand
GCCTCTTCGCGGGACGTGGCGGCGCGGACCTCGTACGGATCGGCGGGAACGTCGTCGTGGAAGGGCACGTGAGCGGCAACGTCATCGCGCTCGGCGGGAACGTCGTGCTGAACCCCGGCGCCCGCGTGGACGGCCAGGCCGTGGCCTTCCTCGGGGACGTGCGGCAGGAGCGCGGCGCCCGAGTGGAGGGGCCCGTGAGCGCCCTGCTGGGGGACGTGGCGGGCGCGCGGCAGGGCCTCGTGACGCGTCCCGCTGCTGTCGCTGGGCACCGTGAGTGCCTTCCAGCCGCTGCTGGCGTGGCTGGGCGGGGCCGCCTGGACGCAGATCTACGTCGCGGCGCTCGGCGCGATCACGCTGCTGCTGTTTCTCAGCGGCGTCGCCACGCGGCTCGCGCGCAGGCAGCGGCACGCGCCCGTCCGGACCTTCGCGATCGGGGCGCTCGTCGTGGGCGTCGTGGTGCCGCCCCTCGTGCTGGGCAGCGTGAGCGGCTTCCTCGTTCCGGCCTTCGCGGGCGGCGTGCTGCTGCTGCTCGCCATGAGCGTCGGCCTGAGCGTCAGCCTGCAGGACGCGGGCCGCACCGTCGCGCGGGCGCTGCGCCTACCGCAGGCGGACGTGCTCGGCGCGGTCCTGGGCCTGGCGGCCTTCGCGGCGACCCTCGGCGTCCCCGCGCTCGGCTTCGCCGTGTGGGCGCTCGGTGGTGTGTGGGGCACGGGCGCGCTGCTGCTCGCCCGCCCCGGCCTGAGGACCTGACCGTCCCGACATCCGGCGTGGGCCGATCTGGTCCACGCCGGTCCGATGAGTGGAGAGACGCGTTGACGGCCCGGAGAAGCGGAGGGCCGCCCCGGAGCGTTCCGCAGGCAGCCATGAGTGGAGAGACGCGTTGACGGCCCAGAGAAGCGGAGGGCCGCCCCGGAGCGTTCCGCGGCCCTCGTCAGAAGTCCGAGCCGGTGTCGGGGTCGCGTCCGTGCGCGCGGTCGAGGTCCATGACGGCCTGCCGCTGCTCGTCCGCCTCGCTGCTCCCGAGGGCGTCGGGCGTGACGGTGGCGCCCGCGGTGGGTGTCATGGGCGGCAGGTTGGGGTCCATGCGCACGCCCCGCCCGAGCAGGTCTCCCCGGTCGTCGGGGGTGGCGTCGCGGTTCTCGTCCCGGCGCTGTTCGGTGTCGTCGATCATGCCTTCAGGATGCGGCGCACGGGTGCGAGGTCCATCGGGCGAGGGCCAAGCGCGGTTTATCCACCGCCGTCCGCGCGGTGATAGAACGCAGCCATGCTCGCCCGTCTGCTGCTGCCCCTCGCGCTCGCGCTCGCCGCGCCCTCCCCCGCCCCGTTCGCCACGCCCGCGGAGGGCTTCCGGATGGTGCTGCTGAGCGACTTCAACGGGCCGTACGGCGCGACGACGTACCCCGCGCCGCTCGCGCGGGTCATGGGCCGCGTCGTGAACGAGTGGAGGCCGGATCTGCTCGTCTCGGCGGGCGACGTGGTGGCCGGGCAGAAGCTCTCCCTGACGGACGCCGCGCGCCGCGCGATGTGGGCGGCCTTCGACCGGGACGTGGCCGCGCCCCTCAGGAACGCCGGGATCCCGGCGGCCTTCGCGGTGGGCAACCACGACGGTTCGTCCGCGCGGCGTCCGGACGGCTCGTTCACCTTCCGCGCGGACCGGGACGCGCTCGCGGCGTACTGGGCCGCGCGTCCGCCCACGCTGGACCTCGTGGAGCGCTCGCGCTTCCCCTTCGAGTACACCTTCGTGTTCCGCGGGGTGTTCTTCGTGATCCTCGACGCGAGCAGCAACCGGGTGGACCGCGCGTGGCTGGAGCGGCAGCTCTCGTCGCCCGAGGCGCGCGGCGCGGCGATGCGGATCGTGGTGGGGCACCTGCCCCTGTACGGCGTGAGCACCGAGCGCGACAACGCGGGCGACACGCTGCTCGGCGCGGAGGACCTGCGCGCCCTGATGGAGAGGTACGGCGTGCTGGCCTACGTCAGCGGTCACCACGCGGCGTACTACCCGGGTCGGCGGGGGAAGCTCAACGTGCTCGCCACGGGCGGCGTCGGCGGGCGGGACTACGTCGGTACGCGCGGCACGGCGCGCAGCACCGTCACCGTCGCGGACGTGGACACCCGGGCGGGCGTGGTGCGTCTGCGCACCTTCGACGCCGCGACGGGCGCGGAGGTGGACGTGAACACGCTCCCGTCGCGCCTGAACGGCGTGAACGGGAGCGTGGAACGCGTGCCGGAGCTGCGCTGAGGCCTTACTCGGCGGTGTAGGTCTTCTCGATGGGCAGGCCGACGCCGTTGCCCCACTCGGTCCACGAGCCGTCGTAGTTGCTGACCTTCGGGTAGCCGAGCAGCTGCGTCAGCACGAACCACGAGTGGCTGCTGCGTTCCGCGATGCGGCAGTACGCGATGATCTCCTTGTCGGGCGTGACGCCCTCGGCCTCGTAGAGCGCGCGGAGCTCGTCGGGGGTCTTGAAGGTGCCGTCCTCGTTGACGGTGCGGGCCCAGGGGATGTTGCGCGCGCCGGGGATGTGACCGCCGCGCAGCACGCCCTCCTGCGGGTAGTTGGGCATGTGGGTGACCTTGCCGCTGAACTCGTCGGGGCTGCGGACGTCCACCATGGCGCCCGTTCCGGCGCGGACCTTCTCGATGTGCGCGCGGACCTCGTCGCGGTAGGCGCGGATGCTCTCGTCGCGCTGCCCGACGGGGTAGGTGGTGGGCGTGACCTCGGTCGCGTCGGTGGTGAGGGGGCGGTTCTCCGCGACCCACTTCTGACGTCCGCCGTTGATGATCTTGGCGTTGGTGTGCCCGTTGTACCGGAAGAACCAGTAGGCGTACGCGGCCCACCAGTTGCTCTTGTCGCCGTAGAGCACGACGGTGGTGTCCGGGGTGATGCCGAGGCGGCCCATCAGGGCGGCGAACTCCTCGGGCCCGATGAACTCGCGCATGACGGGGTCCCAGAAGTCGAGCTGCCAGTCGACCTTGACGGCGCCGGGCGCGTGGCCGGTTTCGAAGAGCAGGATGTCCTCGTCGACCTCCACGAAGCGGACGCCGGGATCGCCGAGGTGCTGCTCGGCCCAGTCGGTGGAGACCAGCACGTCGTGCGCGTAGCCGGTCCGGTTGTCTTCGGTATGGGTCATGGTGGTCCTCCTCGGCGTCATTGTAACCACGCGGAAGGATTGTTGACAAAAATCGTCAAGTTGGTCCGGAGCACCTTGTGCGCCCCGGCGGACCGCTAGAGTGTGCCCATGACCGACGCCGCCATGCCCGAAAAGCTCGAGGGCATCGTCAAGATGTTCAAGAGCCTCCCGCGCAACATGCGCCTGCAGGCGCTGCTGGAGTACTCCCG
The DNA here is from genome assembly GCF_000519345.1 of Deinococcus pimensis DSM 21231. GTDB lineage: Bacteria > Deinococcota > Deinococci > Deinococcales > Deinococcaceae > Deinococcus_A > Deinococcus_A pimensis. Next base: position 146,750 of record NZ_KI912633.1, on the reverse strand, counting down.
CAAGCTGCCCGAGCTGCCCGCCGAGTACAGGGACCACCCCGAACGCATGGAGCAGGTGCCCGAGTGCGTCAGCCCCTTCTTCCTCGCGACGGAGGTGGAGGACGGCCACGTGCGGATGTACTTCGACGTGCCCGCCGAGGCGCCCACCGTGCGCGGCTTCGCCGGGATCCTCACCGAGGGTCTGCGCGGCGAGAGCCCCCAGCACGTCCTGAACGTCCCCGACACCTTCTACTTCGACATGGGCCTGCAGGAGCTCATCACGCCCAACCGCCTCAACGGCATGCACGCCATCCTGCGCCGCCTCAAGAACCAGGTGCAGGCGCACGCCTGAAGCGAAACGGAAAGGCGGGCCAGAGGGTGACCTCCGGCCCGCTCCTCGTGAACCCTAGCGGTCGGTGAGCTCCGCGAGACGGTGCCCGGCGCGGTCCCGCACCTGGAAGTACCCTCCCGGCTGACGCGCCGCCCAGCGCAGCAGCCCCGCGAAATCCGAGCCCTGCCTCACCGGGTCCGGGTCGAGGGAGCGGGCGTCGCGGCCCCAGTACACGGCGAATTCCGGCGCTTCCTCCGCGCCGGTCCAGCGGACGTCGGCGTCATCCTTCACGAACGCTCGTGACATGCCCTCATTGCAGCAGCATTCACGGTCCGGGGGGTGACCCGACGGGCAAGGCGGGTTGCTGCTCATCTCAGCCGCGCAACACCCGCCGAGCTCACCGCCCGCGCGAGGACCACGGAAGGCCGGGCGGCACGCGTGTCGGCGTCGGCGCGGTCTTGAGCGGGCCTTCAGCCGGGCTTCGCAATCGGGCACCCGTGACAACCGCCACGTCCCGAAGGTGGTACACCTCCCCCAGATGCCCTACCTGCCCCTGGAGGACTACGGCCTGATCGGAGACATGCGCACCGCCGCGCTCGTGGGCCGTCACGGCGGCGTGGACTGGTGGTGCTACCCGCACTTCGACAGTCCCAGCGTGTTCGCCGCGATCCTCGACGACGAGCGCGGCGGGCGCTTCCTCATCGAACCCGCCACCCCGTACGAGCGCTCCCGTCAGATGTACCTGCCCGACACGAACGTCCTCTCCACCGTCTTCCTCGGGGAGCAGGGCGTCCTGACCGTCACGGACTTCATGCCCGTCCCGGAGGAGGCCCGCGTGAGCCTCAACCGGCCGCTCGGGGAGGGCGGGCCACCGCCGCGCCTCATGCGGCGCGTGCAGGCCGTCGGGGGGCCCGTGGCCGTGCGCGTCACCTGCCGTCCCGCCTTCGACTACGCCCGGGCCACGCACGAGCTCACCCTGGACGGGCATCACGCGGTCTTCCGCTCCCCGGACCTCACGCTGCACCTGCACGGCGACCGCCCCCTGCGGGACGCGGGGGACGGCGGCGTGACCGTGGAGTTCACGCTGCGCGAGGGCGAGGAGGCCCGCTTCGTCCTCGGTGCGGACGACGCGGACGAGACGCACCGCTTCGGGCCGCTGGAACGCGACACGCTCGCGTTCTGGCGGTCGTGGCTCAGGGGGTGCCGCTACGACGGCCTGTGGCGAGAGCAGGTGCGGAGAAGCGCCCTCGTCCTCAAGCTCCTGACCTTCGCCCCGACGGGCGCGATCGTCGCGGCGCCCACCACGTCCCTGCCGGAACGCGTCGGCGGGGAACGCAACTGGGACTACCGCTACATGTGGCCGCGCGACGCGGCCTTCACGGTGTACGCCCTGCTGCGGCTCGGCTTCACGGCGGAGGCCAAGGCCTTCAACGACTTCGTCGAGGCCCGCTCCAAGGAGGGGCACACCGGCACGGTCTCCCCCATCTACCGTATCGGCGGGGACGGCGACCTCGACGAGCAGACCCTGGGCCACCTCTCCGGCTACCGGGATTCCAGGCCCGTGCGGATCGGCAACGGCGCGGCGCACCAGTCGCAGCTCGACGTGTACGGCGAGCTGCTCGACGCGATCTACCTGTACAACAAGCACGGCGAGCCCCTCTCCTACGACGAGTGGACCGAGGTGCGCCGCATCCTCGACTGGGTCTGCGACCACTGGAGCGAACCCGACGACGGCATCTGGGAGGTCCGCAGCGGGCGGCGTCCGCACGTCCTGTCGCGCGTGATGTGCTGGGTGGCGCTGGAGCGCGGCGTCCGCATCGCGCTGCAGCGCGGCCTGCCGGGGCCCCTGGAGCGCTGGCGCGAGCAGCGCGACCTCATCTACGAGGAGGTCATGACGCGCGGCTACCGCGAGGAGCTCGGCGCGTTCACGCAGGCGTACGACGAGGACGTCATGGACGCCGCGAACCTGCTGCTGCCCCTCGTGAAGTTCGTCGGGCCGCGCGACCCGCGCTGGCTCGGCACGCTCGACCGCATCCAGAAGGAGCTCGCGGTGGGCCCGCTGGTGTTCCGCTACCGCCTCGACCGGGGCGCCGTGGACGGCCTCGCGGGCGAGGAGGGCGCGTTCCTGGCGTGCTCGTTCTGGCTGGTGGAGTGCCTCGCGCGCGCCGGGCGGCTGGAGGAGGCCCGCACGAAGTTCGACCGCCTGCTGAGCTTCGCGTCCCCGCTGGGTCTGCTGTCCGAGCAGGTGTCCGTGGGCGGCCTGCTGGTGGGGAACATGCCGCAGGCCCTGTCGCACCTCGCGATGATCTCGGCGGCGTTCCAGCTCGACCGTTCCCTCAGCGAACGCTAGCGCGTGTGTGAACGGGCGTTGAGGCGCGCCCTCACCCCCACACCGCGCGTCGGAGCAGAGTGAGGAGGCTCCACCGGACGTGACCTCCCCCTCCCGGGGAGCCTCCCGAAATGTCACCCATCACGCGCCCGCGCCATGCCGGGGCGTCCACGACCCTCGCGCCAGAAACGACGTCACCCATGACCACACAGCCCATCCCCACGGCGGGACGGCAGCTTCGCCGTCTCGCGAGATCCGTCTTCGGCTACAAGTCCCTGCGTGAAGGGCAGGAGGAGGCGATCCGCTCCGTCCTCGCCCGTCACGACACCCTCGCGGTCATGCCGACCGGCAGCGGCAAGTCCGCCGTGTACCAGCTCGCCGGGATGGCCCTGGACGGGCCGACGCTCGTCATCTCGCCCCTCATCGCGCTCCAGCAGGACCAGGTGTCCGCCCTGGACGAGCACGCCGAGGACACGGGCCGCGCGGCCCTGCTGAACTCCACGCTGAGCGCGGCGGCGCGCGAGGAGACGATGCGCGCCTTCGAGACGGGCGAGCTGGAGTTCCTCTTCCTCGCGCCGGAACAGCTCGCGAACGAGGAGACCGTCGCGCGGTTGCGCGCCGCGAAGCCCAGCCTGTTCGTGGTGGACGAGGCGCACTGCGTGAGCGAGTGGGGCTTCGACTTCCGCCCGGAGTACCTGCGGCTCGGCTCGGCCGTGGAGGCGCTCGGGCGGCCCGTCGTGCTGGCCCTCACCGCGACCGCCGCGCCCCCGGTACGCGCCGAGATCGTCGAGCGGCTCGGGATGCGCGAGCCGAACGTCATCGTGAGCGGCTTCGACCGCCCGAACCTGGAGCTGTGCGTCAGCAGCTACGAGGACGACGGCACGCGCCGCGCGGACCTGCTGGACTACGTGGCGCGGTCCGCGAAGCCCGGGCTGGTGTACGCCAGCACGCGCCGCAAGTCCGAGGAGATCGCGGAGGCGCTGTGCGCGCGCGGTCTGCGGGCGCGCGCCTACCACGCGGGCATGAAGCCGCAGGAGCGCGAGGAGACGCAGGTCGCGTTCATGGACGACGAGCTGGAGGTGGTCGTCGCGACGACCGCGTTCGGGATGGGCATCGACAAGCCCAACGTGCGCTTCGTGGCGCACGCGGACCTGCCGGGCTCGGTGGACGCGTACTACCAGGAGGTGGGCCGCGCGGGCCGCGACGGCGAGGACGCCGAGGTGCACCTCTTCTTCTGCGAGCGGGACCTGCGCCTGCGCCGCTTCTTCGCGCAGAGCACCCCCATGGAGGCCGACGACCTGGAGCGCGTGCTGCGCCTGCTGGAGATCGCGGGCCGCGCGGTGACCACCAAGGCCCTCGCGCAGGAGACGGGGCTCGCGCAGACGAAGTTCCTCGCGGCGCTCAGCCGTCTGGAGGAGGTCGGCGCGATCGAGATGACGCGCGGCGGACGCGTGAAGCTGTGCCGGACCGTGTCGGGCGACGCGCTCACGGACGCCGCGTCGGAGGCCGCGTCCCATCAGGAGCACCGCCGCGAGTACGAACGCTCCCGGCTGGAGATGATGCGCGGCTACGCCACCACGGCGGGCTGCCGCCGCGAGTACCTGCTGAGCTACTTCGGGGAGGCCTTCGACCCGCCCTGCGGACGCTGCGACAACTGCCGCGCGGGACGCGTCAGCGCCCGTGACGAGGACGCGCCCTTCCGAGTGGGCGAGCGGGTGCGTCACCCGGGCTTCGGGGACGGTCAGGTGGTGCGGCTGGAGGAGGGCAAGGTGACGGTGCTCTTCGACGAGCGCGGCTACCAGACGCTCGCGCTGGCGGTGGTGCTGGAAAACGGTCTGCTGGAGGAGGCTGAGGGCTGACCTCCGAGGCGGACGCGAAGCTCAGTCGAGCTTCGCGTCCGCCTCGCGCTGCGCGCGGTGCAGCGTCGGCCACATCAGCAGCGCGAGCGACGCGACCCAGGCCACCCCGAGGCCCCAGCCCGCGAGGACGTCCGTGGGGTAGTGCGCGCCGAGGTACACGCGGGTGTAGCCCATCACGAGCGCGTAGAGCGCGCCGAGCACCACGGTGAGCCCACGGAAGCGGGTACGCCACGTCAGCGCCACGAGCGTCGCGGCGAGCGCGGCGGCGGTCATGGCGTGCCCGCTCGGGAAGGACGCGTCGTCGGCGTGCCACAGGCGCGTCACGTCCATGGGGCGCTCGCGGTGGAAGAAGAGCTTGAGGAGGAAGTTCAGGAGCGCCGCGCCGCACACGCCCGCCACGACGAACACCGCCGAGGCGCGCGCCCGTGTCCAGATCCAGGCGGCGAGCAGCAGCACGACGGGCAGCGTGGCGCTCCACGCGCCGACGACGCTGACGCCATAGGCGACCTTCGTGAGGAGCGGGGGCGCGCCCCCGCGCAGCGCGACCATGAAGGGCGCCTCCCAGGGGAAGGCCTGGCGCTCGTAGACGTCCTTGGCGATGTCGCCGACGCCGAGCAGGGGAATCAGGACGAACAGCAGGAAGCCGAGGGCCCGGCGGACCCTCGGTCTGGGTGTGGGGCGTTCACGCGGGCCCCGGGAGGTCTCACGCACACCTCCAGTGTGGGGCGGGCGCGCTCACGCCTCGCGGTCAGGTGGCGAAAGACGGCTTCATGCTCGCGCGGCGGGCGAGCAGGGCCCAGCCGAGCGCGAGGAGCGCGAGGACCGCGCCGAGCGTCGGCATGAGCGCCGCGCCGCTCAGGGCGGTCCCGCCGAGCACCGCGCCGAGCGACAGGCCGAGCGCGGTGACGCTGATCATCGCGCCCGCCACTCGGCCGCGCAGGTGGCCCGGCACGAGGAGCTGCACGCGGGTGATCGCGGCGACGTCGCCGATGCCGAGCCCGAGACCCGCGAGGGCCGCGCCCGCGAACCACGCGGCGGGCAGGGGCAGCGCGAGGGCGGCCACGCCGAGCGCGAGGAGCGCCACCGCGACGCCCACCTGCGCGTCGAGGCTCACGCGGCGCGAGATCAGTCCGACGAGCAGGATGCCCGCGAGCGCGCCGCCCGACACGAAGGCCTCGAAGAGGGCGTAGCCGCCCGCGCCCGCGCCGCTGGTGGTCATGAAGACGGGCGCGCGGACGTTCACGACGTTCAGCGAGAGGTTGAGGGTGAAGGTGAGGGCGAGCAGGGCGAGCAGCACCGACTGCGAGCGCAGCACGTTCAGGCCCTCCATGAGGTCGCGCAGGAAGCGCGGCTCGCCGTGCCCGTCGGCGGCGGGCGGCAGGGCGGGCAGCAGCGCCGCCGACGAGCAGCATCACGGCGTACGCGGGCGCGGCGAGCAGCCGCGTTACGTCCGTGCCGAGGGTGCTCGCGAGGACGCCGCCGAGCCCGTACCCGGCGAGCGGGAGGCCCATGGCGGCCCCGGCGGTGAGGCTGTTGGCGCGCGCGAGCAGGTCGCGGT
>NZ_KI912633.1:139995-140594 GCF_000519345.1 Deinococcus pimensis DSM 21231 | reverse complement strand
GAAAGCGCGGCAGGCCCGAGCACAGCACGACGAGCGCCACGCCGCCCGCGCCGCCGCCCGACGCGAGGACCGCGAGGGGCAGCGTGACGGTCAGGACGGCGTCCGCGAGCGAGGTGAACGCGAGGCCGAGGAGGTAGCGGCGGAAGTCCGGGGTGAATCCTGCGAGGCGGGTGACGGTCATGCCTCCACGTTCGGCGCACACTACCGAAAATGCCTCAGCTGATTTTGGGTTCGTTCGAGGGGGACTGGTTCGAGGTCCGCACACCCGAGCAGGCGCGGCTCCTGAGCGACCCGGAGTCGCAGCGGCTCCTCGCGCCCTTCATCGGACACGAGCGCAGCGCCTCGGCGGCGGCCGCGGAGATCGGCTGCTCCGTCGAGCGGCTCCTCTACCGCATCCGTCAGTTCGAGCGCGCGGGCCTCCTGCGGGAGGTGCGCCGCGAGCCCCGGCGCGGGCGACCCGTCAGGATCTACCGGGCCGCCGCGGACGGCTTCCTGATCCCCTTCGAGCTCACGCCCTTCGAGGACCACGAGGCCCGCATCCGCCGTCAGCAGGCGCCCACCGACCGCCTGCGCGCCCGCGCGGGCGCCCGGCTCACCCG
>NZ_KI912633.1:132998-139895 GCF_000519345.1 Deinococcus pimensis DSM 21231 | reverse complement strand
CCCGGCTCACCCGCAGCACCGGGCTCGGCGCGCGCCGCCTCTACCGCGACCACGTCACGGGCGAGCTCAACGAGGAGACGGCCCTGCCGCCCGGCGCGAGCACCGAGGGCCTCCACGGTGACCGCACGGCCCTCGTGCGGCTCTCCCGCGAGGACGCGGACGCCCTCGGGCGCGAGCTCGTGGAGACCTTCGACCGCTACGCCGCGCGCCGCCTCCCCGAAGGGCAGGGGCAGACGTACCTCGTGCAGATCGCGCTGCTGCCCGTGAGTCCCGAGGACGAGCCCTGAAGATCGTGTCAAGGAGCGCAGAAGACGGGCTGCATCCTCGCTTCACGGGCGTGTCAGCGCGCGGACCTAGACTCCGGATCGACCGGAGGACCGCATGGACTGGGAACAGCTGAGGAGGAGCACGAACGTACAGGACCGCCGCGGCGGGCTCGGCGGTGGACTCGCGATCGGCGGGGGCGGCGCGATCCTCATTGCGATCGTGAGCCTGCTGTTCGGCGCGAACCCGAGCGACGTCCTGAACAACCTCACGGGCGGCGGACAGACCACGGGGCAGTACCCCAGCACGCCCGAGAACGACCGCAACGCCGACTTCGCGGCCCGCATCCTGGGCGGCACCGAGGATGTCTGGACAAACGTCTTCCAGAAGGCCGGACGGACCTACGAGCCGACGCAGTTGGTCCTCTACGACGGCTCCACCAGCACGCAGGGCTGCGGCGGCGCGAGCTCCGCCGTGGGGCCCTTCTACTGCCCCGCCGACCAGAACGTCTACCTCGACCTGAGCTTCTTCCGTGAGCTCGAGGGCCGCTTCGGCGCGGGCGGCGACTTCGCCCGCGCGTACGTCATCGCGCACGAGGTGGGCCACCACGTGCAGGACCTCCTCGGCATCGAACAGCAGGTGCGCCAGCTCCAGAGCCGCACGGACCGCGCGGGTCAGAACCGCCTCTCCGTCCTGCTCGAACTGCAGGCCGACTGCTTCGCGGGCGTGTGGGGCAACAAGACCGCCGACGTCACGAACCTCACCCAGGCCGACGTGCGCGAGGCCGTGAACGCCGCCGCCGCCATCGGCGACGACGCCCTCTCCCAGGGCCGCGCCAGCCCCGACTCCTTCACGCACGGCACGTCCGAGCAGCGCGTCTCGTGGTTCACGCGCGGGCTGCAGCAGGGCACCGTGGAGGCCTGCGACACCTTCAACTCCCGCTGAACCTCCTCTCCCCGGCCGGGCGTGGTACATGTGACGCATGACCAAGCTCCGCTGGGGTTTTCTCGGCGCGTCCCGCATCGGCCGGGGCGCGCTCGCGCCTGCCGTCCACACCGCCGGGCACACGCTGCTCGCCGTCGCCGCGCGCGACCCCTCCCGCGCCGAGGCCTTCGCGCGCGAGCAGGGCGCCGCGCGCGCCTACGGCTCCTACGAGGAGCTCCTCGCGGACCCGGACGTGGACCTCGTCTACAACGCCCTCCCGAACGACGCGCACCTGCCCCTCACGGTCGCCGCGCTGGAGGCGGGCAAGCACGTCCTGTGCGAGAAACCCCTCGCGATGAACGCCCACGAGGTCCGCGAGCTTCGCGCCGCCGAGCGCCGCACGGGCCGCGTCGTGCTCGAGGCCTTCTCCTACCGCTTCCACCCGCAGATCGACGCGGCGAGAGAGATCGTCCTCTCCGGGGAGCTCGGGGAGGTCCGCGCGGCCCGCGCGGCGTTCTCCTTCACCCTCGACCGCCCCGACGACTTCCGCTGGAAACCCGAGCAGGGGGGCGGCGGCCTGTACGACGTGGGCTGTTACTGCGTGAACGCCGTGCGGCGCGTGCTGGACCGCGAGCCGCGCCGCGCGTGGGCCGTCTCGCGCGACGAGGGCGGCGTGGACGTGCACCTCGCCGGACTCCTCGACCTCGGCGGGGGCGTGTCGGCGGGGTTCGACTGCGGCATCTCCTCCGCGTACCACCAGTTCCTGGAGGTCGTGGGCGAGCGCTCGGTGCTGCGGCTCGCGCGGCCCTACTCCAGCAAGGGCACCGAGGTGACCCTCACCGTCGGGGACGACGTGCGGACCTTCGAGCCGATGGATCCGTACGCGGAGATGGTGGCGCACCTCGGACGCGTCGCGCTCGGCGAGGAGGCCCCGCGCTTCCCCCTCGCGGAGTCGGAGGCGCAGGCGCTCGTCCTCGACGCGCTGTTCGAGTCCGCCCGCACGGGCCGCGTCGTGGAGATCCCGGCGGTCCCGGCCTGAGCGGCGGACAGACGGCGGTCAGATCGGCCGCCTAGCCTGTCCTCATGAAGAGGTTCGTCCTGACCCTGTCCCTCGCGTGGCTCGCCACGCCCGCGCTCGCCATCCTGCCGCAGCAGGAACCGCCCGCCGCCGTACGGTCCTACGCCCGCGCGCTCGCCACGCACGCGGACGTCGGTCTGTACGTCTCCCCCGCCCTGCCCGCGCACGAGCGGGCCCTGCTGGAGACCACGCTCGGGGCCGGTGGCGCGCCGCTCGTGCTGCCCACGCACGCGCTGAGCTGGACCGTCTCGAAACGCGAGTACCGCGTCGTCGCGCCCGGCCGGAACGCGCCCGTCCTCGTGACGCTGGAGCGCCGCGGCACCGGCCCCTGGCAGGTCACGTCCGCGCGCGCGGCCCGCTGACCTCCCCGACGGGTTCGGGCGCGCGGAAGTCCGTCAGGAGCCACACCAGCAGGTTGTAGGCGGCAAAGACGAGGAAGAAGCGCCGCCCCCGCGTGTCCCGCGAGAAGCCCGCCAGCCACGGCAGCGCCGCCTGCACGATCACGCTCGCGATCTCCGCGTGACCGTGCAGACGGAACGGCACGACCCGCACGATCCCGAGGGGTGTGCGGGTCGTGGAGACGGCCAGCAGGATCAGCCCCGCGAACACGTGCGCCCAGCGCTCCGAGGGCCCCGAGAGGCGGGCGTGGCGCGCGAGCAGCAGCAGGGCCGGAGCCGTCACCCAGTCCACCAGCGCGTGCCCGCGCCGCCCCAGCGGCTTGAGGTTCATGCGTCCAGCGTCCCCGCCCAGCATGAACGGCCCCGCAGGAGCGCGTGGCGGTCCCTTGAGCCGTCCAACACCCGGCGGTCCCCCACGCTGCCTAGCATGACCGCATGACGAACCGCGACGGCGACGGCCAGAACCTCGACAGCAGCCCCAAGAGCACCCCCCAGCAGGCCCAGGAGAACGCGCGGACCGCCCGGGACAACCAGGGCAGCGTGCCCGACCGGCACGACACGGGCGGCGGACCCGTCGGCGGCAACACCGTCGACGGACGGACCGGCCCCGGCGAGACCGGTCAGGCGGGGCCGCCCGTCAGCACCCTGCGCGTCCACACGGACGACCTCAGCGGCGACGGCAACCTCGGCAACAGCAGTCACCACGACGAGCTCGGCACGCTCGGCGCGGACCCCAGCGACGCGGACTGAAGGTCACCGCGTCTCTCCACTCAAGGTCAGGATGAGCGTCCTCGGGCCCGCGTGGTCGCGGTGCTCGCAGAGGTACACGCCCTGCCAGGTGCCGAGCGCGAGCCGTCCGTCCGTGACGGGCAGCGTGAGCGACACGCCGAGCAGGGCGCTCTTGACGTGGGCGGGCATGTCGTCGGGGCCTTCGAGGTCGTGCTCGAACAGGGGGTCTCCGTCGGGCACGGCGCGGGTGAAGTAGCGCTCCAGGTCGCGCCGCACGTCGGGACTGGCGTTCTCGCCGAGCGACAGGCTCGCGGAGGTGTGCCGCAGGAACACGTGCAGCAGGCCCACCGTGACGTGCGGCGCGCCGTCCAGGGCGTCCTCCACGTCGCGGGTCACGAGGTGGAAGCCGCGCGGACGCGGCCTGAGCGTGACGGTCGTCTGGTACCACGTCATGCGTCCATGCTATGGGACACCGCGGGTCAGCGGTCGGGCGCCCAGGTGCGGTACTCGTACATCTGCTCGGCCTGGACCTTCGCGACGGCGCGGGCGGCGCGGCGCACGCGTTCCGTGTCGGAGCGCAGCAGGGCCTCGGTCGCCATGCGCAGGGCGAGCGCGTGGTGCTCCAGCATGCCCCTCACCCAGGCCTCGTCGGGGTTGGGGCCGGCCGTCACGGCGTCCACCATGGGCTTCATGTCGGCGGCCATGGCGTCGTGGGCGGCGCGGTCGAGGCCGCCGAGGTCGTAGTCGCGCAGCATCGCGTTCATCTCGCGGAGCTCGCTGACCTGCAGGTCCCGCACCTGCTGGGCCCACCCCTTCACGCGAGGGTCGCCGCCACGCTTCAGGGCGGCGTCGCTCATGCCGACCGCCGCCTCGTGGTGGGCGATCATCATGGAGAGGTAGGCGCGGTCGAAGGCGCGGCCCGAGAGGGTGGAGAGGTCCGGGCCGTGCGCGTGCGCGCCGGTCGCAGGGGGCGTCATGGGAGCCATGGGCGCGGCCGGGGTCTGCTGGGGCGCGGTGTGCTGGTGCGTCTGCGCGGCCCCGAGGGCCGCGACGAGCGCGAGCGCCGTCGGGATGAGCTTGCGGGACATCGTGACCGCAGTCTAGAGCGCGCGGGTGAAAGGCTCCTCAGCGCACCCGGCGGGCCTCGAAGACGTGGCTGGGCCGCACGAACTCGTCCTGCGCGGCGACGAGCTGGATCTCGCGGGTGCCCGCGCGGTGCGTGAGGTCGAGCAGGCCGTACAGGGACGACACGGCCGCCGACAGGCTTCCCGGCACGTCGCGCGAGCGCAGGTAATTGCCGAAGAACAGCGCGGCGATGGCGTCGCCCGTACCGTTGCGGGGCGGGTCGAGCGGGAGCAGGGGCGTCCGGGCGATCCACGCGCCGTCCTCGCTCACGACGAGGGTGTCGATGTGGGCGGTCTGCTCCCCGCCGGGCGCGTCCTCCGTGATGAGGCTCGTGACGAGCACGAGGCGGGGCCCTTCGGGACGCAGGCGGGCGCGCAGGTCGTCGGCGGCGAGGAGGGCGTCCTCCAGGGTGCGCACCTCCCGGCCCGCGAGCAGTTCGAGCTCGAACTGGTTGGGCGTGAGGACGTCCGCCTGGGGCACGGCGCGGTCGCGCATCACGTCCGGGATCTCGGGACGGACGAAGACGCCGCGGCCCACGTCGCCCATGACGGGGTCGCAGCAGTACAGCGCGTCCGGGTTGACCTCGCGGACGCGGCGCACCGCGTCGAGGATGGCCCCGGCGGTGTTCGCGTCACCCATGTAGCCCGACAGGACGGCGTCGCAGTCGCCGAGGACGCCGCGCTCGGCGATGCCCTGCACGATCTCGGCGACGTGTTCGGGCGCCATGACCTGACCGCGCCACGCGCCGTAGCCGGTGTGGTTGGAGAACTGCACGGTCTGGATCGCCCAGACCTCGAAGCCGAGGCGCTGGAGCGGGAAGACGGCGGCGGCGTTCCCGACGTGGCCGTAGGCCACCCAGGACTGGATGGAGAGGAGGTTGAGCGGCCTCTGGGCGGTCCGGGCGTCGGGCGTCTGCACGGCCGGATCATAGCGCGCGGGCGGGCCGTCGACGCTGACGGCCCGCCCGTTCGTGTGCGCTCAGCCTCGCGGGGCGAGGCTGGTGGGGTACACGCCGATCATCTGGCGTCCCTGGGTGTTCCAGAGGCGGTCGAAGTCGCGGTAGGAGAGCCACGAGGTGCCGCCGACCATGCTGTCGCTGACCCAGACGATCCCGGCGGCGTCGTCGTAGCCGCGCACGACTCGGAAGTGCGGGATGTGGCCGGGTCGGTCGTACCACTGCAGCACGATGACGGGCACGCCCTGCGACACGAGCTTCTTGACGCCGTCGAGGGTGCCGCCCTTCGTGACGCGGGCGGTGAGGCCGAACTTGCGGACGTACGGCGCGATGACGTCGACGCGCATGTAGCCACCCCTGGGGCGCAGGACCTTGCGCAGGTCCTCCTGGGGGACGCGGTAGCCGAAGTAGGAGAGGACGTGCGAGACGCTGGCGGGGCCGCAGTTGTTGTAGCTCTGCCGGGCGAAGCTCATTCCCCCGAGGAAGGCGCGGGCGGGCAGACCGCTCGTGAAGCTCGCGGCCTGCACGAGGCCGCCGCCGCCCGCGCTGGGTCCGAGGTGCGTGACGGCGACGGGCTGGTTCCACACGCGCGGCCCCCGCACGGGCGCGGACGCGTCGACCTTCGGCAGGACGGGCGCGGGGACCGCCACGCTGACGGGCGGCAGGCTGCGCTGCAGGACGCCGGAGGTGATGGGCGTCGTGGGCGCGGGGACGGGTGCGGCGGGCTCCGGCGTCTCGGTGACGACGGTGACGCTCTCCACGTCGGGGAACGCGGGCGTGAGGGGCTCGTCTCCGAGGGGAGCCGACGGGATGTGGCTCACGTCGAGGGTGGGCGTGGGGACAGGCGCGGGCGTGGAGACGGCGGCGCGGGGCAGGCCGGCGCTCGCGGCGAGCTGGGGGGAGATCACGACGGGCGCGCGGGTGGTGCGGGGCGCGGGGGCGGCAGTGAGGCGCAACACCTGACCCACCTGTACGGTGGGCGAGTCGAGGCCGTTGAGGGTCATGAGGTCCGTGACGCTGCTGCGGGCGGCACGCGAGATGCTGTAGAGGGTGTCTCCGGCGCGAACGGTGTACGTCTGGGCCGGGGCGGCGAGGGAGAACGCTCCTCCGGTCAGCAGGGCGACCGCGAGGAACGACGCACGCATGAACATTCCGTTAGTGTTGCATTGAGATGAGGTGGAGTGATGATAAATACCTCTTAATTTTCATCCCCCCGCTCATGAGTCATCCAGGAATGCAAAAAAGTATGCACCGTCCTTCCGGGAGGAAGTCATGAAGACCCGCCAAGCCCGAGCCGTTCCCCCACGAAACGCCGCCGCGCAGACCGTTCCACCACGATCCGGAGCGGCCATGGCGGCCGCGCCCCTCTCGGCGGCCGCGCAGGCCATGGCCCCGCTCTCGGCGGGTGCCCTCGCGCTCGCGCC
>NZ_KI912633.1:122663-132898 GCF_000519345.1 Deinococcus pimensis DSM 21231 | reverse complement strand
GCCCGGCGGCGTCGGCGTGCAGGTCGTCGGGCTGTTCGGTGTGGGCGCCGCCCTCGCCGCGCCCTTCGCCCTGCGGCTTGTGCTGGCCGCCCCACGTGGACGCCCGCTGCTCCTGGGAAGGCGCAGGACGTGAAGGAGGGGAGGGCCTTCGCCCTCCCCTCCCCGGAATATCGGATTACCAGCGGCTGTCGCGGCGGGGACGATCGCCGTAGCCGCCCGTCACGGGCGCGGCCTTCGTCACCACGATGTTGCGGGCCTGCGGGCCCTTGCCGTTCGCGCCAGGCTGGATCTCGAACTCGACCTCGTCGCCCTCGTTGAGCTTCTTGAAGCCGGTCGCCTGGATCGCGCTGAAGTGCGCGAACACGTCGGGATGACCCTCGACCTCGATGAAACCGAACCCCTTCTCCGCGTTGAACCACTTCACTTTGCCAACAGCCATACTCGACTCCTCTGACCTTCCAAGTACGAGGAACGCGCGCTCTTTAACTACGCGCTCCATTTCGTTGCGTCCTTCGGAAGGATTTCAGTCTGCCGGGACGCTCATCCAAGAATAGAAACCTGCGACACCTTCGGCGGGTCCGGTCCGGGAGGAGGAACGTGCCGGCACAGGCTCCCCGCGAGTCCCGGGGAACCTCGCCCCCTCACTAGACCATGAGAGAGTGCTCAGGAAGACCGCATATCTCTCACGTCAGATCGTTCGGGATCACACTCCGCCCGCGCCACGCTCGCCTGCCACGGGATCAGCACGAACGGCAGGGCGATCTCCACGAAGGTCGCCGCCACCATCAACGGATGCGGCAGGCCCTGCGACCGCATGGACCGCACGCGCCCCAGCCCGCCGAGCGCCAGCAGGGCCGTCACCCCGCGCAGCACGCGCTCCTCACGCTCCACCCGCGGGACCGCGCGCAGCAGCAGCACACCCGACGCGGCCCACCACACCGACAGGTAACGCAACTCCCCGTCGATGGGCGCGTCCCAGCGCCTCGACCCGGGAATGGCGGCGGCGCCACGCAGATACGCGAGTGCGCCCGTCGTGAGCGGCAGGAGCGCCACCGCCGTCACGGCGACCTGAAGCGCGGTGCGGGAACGGCGGGCGGGCGGGGCAAGGTCCTTCATGCGCCCAGCCTGTCGTGTGCGGACCCCGGCACGGGTGTGCGGAACCTAAAACCAAGGGTTGCCCGCGTACGCCCAGGGACGGCCCCTCGCTTCTGCCTGACGCGTCGACGCGTCCCTGCCGTAAAGGGCAGGGCGAGCCTCCGTGGAGGCTCGCCCTTCACGTGCGGCGCTCAGGCCTGCTGGCGCTCGCGGTCCTCGACGATCTTGCCCAGGATGAAGAAGGTGGGCGGCCACTCACCGACGAACAGGGCGTTGCGCTCCCCCTCGGCGCCCGTGGCGCGCTTCCCGCTGAGGAAGTTCGCGGCGCTGATGGCGATGGACAGGAACCCCAGGGCGTACAGAATCGTCGACAGTTTCATAGCTCCTCCTTACGAGACCCACTTATAGGTCGGGCGATCATGGGGAGCGTTGGAAACGGGTTTCGGAAATCTTGGCCGACCCGGCGAACCCGACGAGAGGCGCGTCTACAGCCGTTCGAAACGCCAGTCCACCGGGCGGCCCTCGTGGTAGGGCATCACGCCGTGGAAGGCGCGCGGGTCCGTGTCGAAGAGCAGCGGCAGGAAGAAACGGTCGCCCTCCCACACGGGCAGCTCACCGCTCAGGAGGCGCTCCACGGGCTCCCAGGAGAGGGTGCCCTCCGCGTTCGACGCGGGCGGCTCCCCCTCGAAGGCGTCCACGACGAAGATGAACCCCAGCCAGTCCTCGCCGTTCTTCCCGAAGCCCGGCCACGAGATCGTGCCACGGAGCCGCATGCGGGTGACGGTGAGACCGGCCTCCTCCATCAGCTCGCGGCGCAGGCCCTCCGTGACGCTCTCGTGCGCTTCGAGCTTCCCGCCGAGCCCGTTGTACTTCCCGAGGTGCTCGTCCTCGGCGCGGGCGTTGCGGTGCACGAGCAGCACGCGCGCGCCGTCCGGCGAGAGCACGTAGCCGAGGGTTCCGACGATGGGCTCGTAGGGCATGCGTTCCTCCGGACGTGAGCCCGCGCGCGAAGGGCGCGGCCACGAAAAAAGCGGCCTTTTCGGCCGCTGATAAGGACAGGATACCGCGGTATGCGTCATGCGTCAAGAAATGCATCCCGGTGCCCGGTCGGCCCTCCTGACGCATATGAGCTTTTTCACACTCTCATCTTCGAGTATGCTCCGGACAGGTCGTCACAACCAGAGAAGTCCACCCCGGACAGGAGCCTCCCCATGAAACGTTCCCTCTTCGGCCGCGCGTCCACCGACACGCCCAGCACGCCCGCCAGCGACTGGCCGGGCGGACTCCCGGCCCAGCAGCACACCCTCGTCCTGCGGACCGGCACGCGCGGCCTCGACCTCGCCGAGCAGCACGTCCACCCGCTCGGGCCGAACGCCAGCCTCGTCCACCTCACCTTCGACGCCGCCGTGGAGGTCGTGGAGCTCCTCCCGCAGGAACGCGGCGTCACCTTCGGCGCGCGCCTCTGGGACGCCGAGGGCTGGCCCACCGAGGTGCACGTGACGCTCGGGAACGCCCGCGCGGGCGCGCCCATCGTCCTCAAGGACGTCAGCGGACGCCACGCGTACTTCACCGTCATCACCGGCGACCCCCGCGCGCGCGGCGATCACCCCGCCGAGGTGACCCGCGAACGCTTCAGGGCCCTCGACGAGTGGGACGCGGAACGCGGACCCTGAGCCTGAGGAAAGACGAGGCAAGGGGGAGGGCGCCGTGGCGCCCTCCCCCTCCTTACTTTCGGTTCCTCAGCCGCACTTGCTGTAGCCGCAGGCCTGGCACTTGACGCAGCCTTCCTCGCGGACGAGGGCTCGCGCCTCGCAGACGGGGCAGGGGGCGCTGCCCGCCACACCCTCGGCGCTCACGGCGTCCGCCGTGACGAGCGGCACCTCGGGCAGGTCGCCGCTGCCCCCGGCGAGCGGCGGGAGGGTCACCTCGCCCTTCGCGAAGGTCTCGAGCGCCACGGCGATCAGGTCGGCCTTGGAGCCCACGAGACGGCCGTTGTAGCTGCCGTACAGGCCGCCGTTGATGCCGCGCATCGTCTTGATGAGCGCCTCGGCGGGCACGCCGTACTGCAGCGCGATGGACACGACGCGGCCGAGCGCCTCGCTGTCCGCGTTCGCCTCGTCGCCCGCGCGGCCCGAGATGACCATCACCTCGACGGGCCTGCCGTTCAGGTGATTGACCGTCACGAGGAAGCTGCGGCGGTGCCCGCTGGTGGGGTCCGTGAGCTTCACCATGTCGGTGATGCCGCTGAGGCGCGCGGGGCGCTCGTAGACGGGACGGCCGGGCTTGTAGGCGGGCGCGGCGGTCGTCTGCGCGGCGGGCGCGGCGGTCGTCTCGGCGGCCTCGCCCATCACCTCGGCGGCCTCCTGCGTCTTCTTCTCCTTCTTCTTGCTGGTGGACAGCACCTGGAACTGACGCGAGCCGTCACGGTAGACCGTGATGCCCTTGCAGCCCGTGCGGTACGCCTCGGCGTACGCGTCCTGCACGTCCTCCACGGTCGCCTCGTTGGGCAGGTTGATGGTCTTGCTGAGGCTGTTCGCGGCGTAGCCCTGGGCGTCGAAGGCGCGCTGCACGGCGCCCTGCATGCGCACGTGATCCACGGGCTTGATGTCGTGCGCGCAGACGAACACGGCGCGCAGCGCCTGCGGGATGAACTCCAGGCCCTGCACGGACCCGTGGTTGCCGCTCACGGCCTCCGTCACCTTGTCCCAGTCCCAGTGACCGTCCTTCTCCATGTTCCCGGCGGGCGGGTACGTCTCCAGGAGCTCCACGAACAGCGGGTGCAGCAGCGCGCGGTACTCGCTGCCGATCTTGCGCCAGATGAAGGGGCTGAAGACGGGCTCGATGCCGCTCGACACGCCCATCAGCATGCTGGTCGTGCCGGTCGGGGCGACGGTGAGCACGGCGACGTTGCGGCGGGGTTCGTGGGGGATCTTCGCGGCGTTCTGCTGGTAGACGCGGTAGACGCCGCGCTCCTCGCCGAGGCGTTCGCTCTCCGCGATCGCCTCCTCGCGCAGGACGCTCATGATCTCGTAGATCGCGTCGCGGCCCGCCTCGTTGTCGTAGCGCAGGCCCATCTTGATGAGGGCGTCCGCGAGGCCCATCACGCCCAGGCCCAGGCGGCGCAGGCTCTGGCTGGCCTCGCGGTTGTCCTCCAGCGCGAAGACGTTCACGTCGAGGACGTCGTCGAGGAAGCGCACGCAGGTGCGGACGTCCGCGCGGAACTCCGCGTAGTCGAACTCGCTGCCCCTGACGTACGCCGCGAGGTTGATCGCGCCGAGATCGCAGGGCTCGCCGACGGTGAGGGGAATCTCGCCGCAGGGGTTGGTGCTGCGGATCTGGTAGCGCTCGCCGAGGTCCTTGAGGGCGCTGTACTCGTTGATGCGGTCCACGAAGATCAGGCCGGGCTCGCCGGTGCTCCACGCGTGGCGGGCGATCTCCTGCCACAGCCACTTCGCGGGGATCGCGCCGCCGAAGGTGGGCACGCCGCGCGCGCCGTCCTCGGCGCGGTCGGGCAGCTCGGGGAGGGTGCCGTCGTAGGTGCCCGTCTGCTCGCTGAGGTGGTACTTGCCGGGCACGTCCTGCGCGCGGACCGGCCAGAGGCCGTCCTGCTCCAGCGTCCGCCAGAAGGCCTCGTCGACGAGGATGCTGATGTTGAAGGTGCTGATGTCGCCCTCGGCGGCCTCGCGGTCGAGGTCCTTGGCGGTGAGGAAGTCCAGCACGTCCGGGTGCGCGATGCTGATGGTCGCCATGCCCGCGCCCCTGCGGGTGTTGTGGCTCACGAGACCGTTCGCGAGATAGGTGTGGTTCTCGTCGACGCAGATGTCGAGCGTGAGGATGCGCTCGCCAGGCGTCACGTCCAGAACGCGGGTGTAGTACTCGTCGTGGTCGAAGGTGGGCAGGACGTTCGCGATCTGCGGGTTCCGCAAGAGAGAGCTGTAGCCGGAGGCGGTGAGGCCGCGCTCGCCACGAATGTAGCGGGACAGGGTCTTGCGGGTCTCCGTGAAGGGCGAGGGGCGGCTCTTGCGTCCGGCGGGCAGAGCGGCATGGACGGCGCTCAGGAGACCCGCCGCGTGTGGCAGAGGCCAGGCGGACTCGCGATTCTGGTCGGGGGTGAACGTGGCGAGGGCCTCGAAGCGTGAGTCGGACAGCCAGCCCACACGCTCCACGAAGCGTTCCAGGCCCTTGGCACTCACGACGTTCAGGCGGAAGTGCTCGCGGTCGGAGTAGCGGTTGGCGAGGACGCCGTAGCGCGTGAGCTTCGCGGGAATACCAAGACCGCCGAGCAGCACGACGACGTCCTCGGCAAAGCGGCGTGAGGCCGTGGAGAGCTGCGGGTAGCCGTGCAGGAGCGTTCCGTCAGCCTCGAACAGGCCGCGCAGGAAGGCTCCGAGAACGGGACGGGGTGCCTGACGGACCGAGCGCGGCACCTCCAGGTCGCTGGCCTTGCCCTTCAGGAGACCATTGAGTTCGAGCCACCTGACGAGCGCGGTCGAGCGCGTGACGAAGACGACGCTCCGGTCGTTGTCTTTCTGCTCGACACGCATCTCCAGACCGAAAAGGTCACGGAAGAGGCGGGGTCCCTCCTGCATCATCGGTGAACCGTGCGTGACGGCAAAGCCGACGCGGTTGCCGCTCACGAAGCCGTCGCCCCAGAGGTAGCCGAGCCAGAAGGCCAGTTCCTCCGAGAGACGGTCGGGGGTGCGGATACGCTTCGTGTTGAAGTGAAGATCGTCCAGAGGTTCGAGCAGGACGGGAGCGCCCGTGTGCTGGTCGAGGACTTGGATGACCCAGTCGCCGGGACGTAGAGCGTCGAACCGCACCCACTCACGAGTTCCGTCCTCGCGCAGTACCTTGAGCTTGTGGTTCGGCGTTCCCTGAAGGGCAAGGCCGCTCTCCAGGCGTACCTTGAGGGTGTCGGCGTGGCCGTTGTTGAATCCCTCCGGACTGTGCCTCCAGCCCTCGTCGGTCGCGACTTCGAGGGCATGCCCCTGATGTCCGAAGGCACGTGTATCCACGAGTTCGCGCAGACGCAGCGTGCCATGGCTGGTATGAACCAGCGTGTCCGGGTGCAGACAGCCGCCCTGCCGCACGACGCGCAGCACGGGCGCGTACACGTAGCGCAGGGTGTTGATGGGGCCGCTCGTCTCCGCGCCGCGGTTGGCCCACTCGATGAAGTTGTCGAAGATCTCGACGAGGAAGCTCACGGGACCGCTGCTGGTGCCGCCGGAGCCCTTGATGGGCGCGCCCTCCTGCCGCATGCCGCTGATGTCGATGCGGGGCTCCAGGCCGAGCTTGGCGTGCTCCGCGACGTGCGCGGCGGCGTCGATGATGCCGCCCATGTCGTCGGGGACGGGCAGGACGCCGTCGGGCAGGCCGCGCACGATGGTGACGCCGTGGGCGCGGGCGAGCGCGACGAGGTCGGCGGGGACGCTCGCGCCGTACACGACGCGGGTCCAGTTGCGCAGGCTGGTGGGCTGCTTCTCGCCGTCGGGCTGGGTGGGGGGCCGCATGAGGCCCTCGACGAAGTCGTGCACGTCGGGGTGCGTGACGCTCATGTAGGCCCAGCCGCGCACGCCCGCGTCGGGACGGCTGGTGTGGGCGCGGGGCGTGTACACGTCGAGGTTGACGCCGTTGCCGCCGCCGACCTTCGTGACGAGCGCGAGCTTGCGCGCGACCTCCATGATGCCCTCAAAGGCGGAGGGGTCCGACTCGGTGGCGCCCTGCACGAAGCAGTTGAGGACGTTGCCGTGCTGGGTGCCGGCGCCCGCGAGGACGCGTCCGCCAGGGCAGAACTTCTTGTCGGCCATCAGGTCGTAGAAGGCCTGGGACCAGCGCGCGCGCGCCTCGGGCTGCTCGGCGCCCGCGACCCAGTTGGCCACCCGCTCGAAGAGCCCGCCGAGGTCACCGTCGCCGGGCTGGAGGTACTGCCTCTTGCCGATGTGGTGGGCGTTCTCGTCGAAGTTGGTGAGGGGGTGGCGCTGGATGGGTGTGGTCATGCGCGTGATCTCCTTGGACAAAAGGGCGGGGACGCCACGCCGCCCGACGGGGGACGTGGTGCTGCTCTCGGACGGTGGCTCGGTCTCTCTCCTGGGTGAGACCGCAGGCGGACTCAACGTACTACATCTTGCGCCTTTTGTCTGCCGGGTACAAGATCCGGTACTACATGTTCCCGAGGGTCGCGTTAAGGTTCGATGAGGATGGGGTCATTAGAACACGCCCCCGCCCCCCCTGCAAGCGATCATGAGTCCGGCGGGAAGAAGCCGCGCCAGGAGCGGAAGCACCGGACGCGACCAAGAAAAACGCGCTCCAGGAGCGTACTTTCTTCTTGCCCAGTCGGGCGCGGGAGAGTATCCTGCACTCATCAAGGAGGAGTTATGCGCCTGCTGTCCCGCATCCTGGGCGGTCTGGTCGGTCTGATCGTGCTGCTGGCCGCCGTCGCCCTCGTCTACGTCTTCGTCACCACCCGCCCGAGACTCCAGGGCGAGACGACCCTGCGCGGCCTGCGCGGCGACGTCACCGTCAGCCGCGACCGCTGGGGCGTCCCGCACATCCGCGCCCGTGAGAGCGACGCGGACGCCGTCTTCGCGCTCGGCTACGTCCACGCGCAGGACCGCCTCTGGCAGATGGAGTTCCAGCGCCGCATCGGCGCCGGACGCCTCAGCGAGGTCCTCGGGCCCGCCGCGCTGGACCAGGACAGGTTCCTGCGCACCTGGGGCTTCTACCGCGCCGCGCGCAGCGCCCTGCCCGCCCTGAACGCCCGCTCGCGCGAACTGCTCGCCGCGTACGCCGCCGGGGTGAACGCCGCCATGCGCGAGGGCCGCCTGCCGCTGGAGTTCCGCGTCCTGCGCTACACGCCCGAACCGTGGACGGAGACGGACACGCTCGTCTGGGCGAAGATGATGGCCTTCGACCTCGGCGGCAACTGGCAGGAGGAGCTCGGCGGGCAGAACGTCGTGGAGAAGCTCGGACCCCAGGCGCTGCGCGAGCTCTACCCGGACTACCCGAAGGGCGCGCCCACCATCCTCAGCGACCTCGACCTGCGACGTGGCGAGGGCGTCCGAGCGCCCGGCGGCGCCGTGGCGCTCTCGGACGTCACCCGCGAGGCGCTGCGCGCGCAGGCCCGCGTGGCGGACTCGCTCGGCTTCGAGTGGTCTCCCGACAAGGGCAGCAACGACTGGGTCGTGTCGGGCCGCTTCACCCGCAGCGGCAAGCCTCTCCTCGCGGACGACCCGCACCTCAAGCTGCAGGCGCCGATGCTGTGGTACCTCGCGGACATCCAGGGGCCCACCCTGCACGCCGTGGGCGGCACCATCCCCGGTCTGCCCGCCGTGGTGATCGGCCGCAACGACCGGATCGCGTGGGGCGTCACGAACACCAACCCGGACGTGCAGGACCTCTTCGTCCTGCCCGAGGACGCGCCCGTCACGCGCCGCACCGAGGTCATCAAGGTCAAGGGGCAGCCCGACGTGCGCCTCGACGTGCAGGAGAGCCGCTTCGGGCCCGTGATCACGGGCGTGGGCGGCGTGACGCGCGAGCGGGTCGCGCTGCGCTGGACGGCGCTCGACCCGGGCGACACCACCCTCGACGCGTACATCGGCCTGAACTACGCCCGCGACTGGCAGGACTTCCGGACCGCGCTGCGCTCGTACGTCGCGCCGATGCAGAACTTCGTGTACGCCGACGTGGACGGCAACATCGGCTACACGGCGCCGGGCCGCGTGCCCATCCGCGCTTCCGGCGACGGACGCCTGCCCGCGCCCGCCGACGACGCGCACGCCTGGAAGGGCAGCATTCCCTTCGAGGACCTGCCCTGGACGTACAACCCGCCCGAGGGCGTCATCGTCACGGCGAACAACAAGGTCGTGCCCGACGGCTACCCGTACTTCCTCGGCAACGAGGGCAACTGGGCCGCGCCCTACCGCGCCCAGCGCATCCTGCAGCTCGTCAGGGACCGCCAGGGCCTCACGGCGACCGACATGGAGCGCGTGCAGAACGACGTCCAGAGCCTGCTGTGGCAGGACATGCGCCCGGCGCTGCTCTCCACGAAACCCGCCGGGGAGCGCGAGCGCGAGGCCCTGGAGCGCCTGCGCGCCTGGGACGGGCGGCAGACGCGCGACAGCGTGGCGAGCACCGTCTTCGCCGCGTGGTACGCGCGGCTCGCGCAGATGGCGAACGACGAGCTCGGGCAGGAGGGCTACTGGGGCCAGCCGCTCTTCGTCGCGAACCAGATTCGTGAAAACGGCGGCTTCTGCGCCGACGAGAAGGCGGGCGTGCGGGGCTGCGCCGATCTGCGCGCCCGCACCCTCAGCGCCGCCGTGAACGACCTCGCGGGCCTGCTCGGCGAGGACGTCTCGAACTGGCGCTGGGAACGCGCGCACCGCACGGAGAGCAACCACGGCGCGCTCGGCGGGGTGAAGGCCGTCTCGTGGATCTGGAACCGCTCGATCGGCTCGCCCGGCGGGACCTACACCGTGAATCCCGGCTCGTTCCGGCTGTCCGACTTCCGGCAGACGAACGGCGCGAGCTACCGTCAGGTCGTGGACCTCGCGGACATGAACGCGAGCCGTTTCGTCGGGACGCTCGGGCAGTCCGGGAACCCCCTGAGCGTCAACTACGCCGACCAGCAGGCCCTGTGGCGTGACGGGCAGTCGCTGCGGATGAGCACGGACGAGAAGGACTGGGGCGAGGTGCGCGTGCTGCGCCTACGTCCACAGCGCTAGCGCCGCGCGCGCGAGGGCGAGGTCGCGCGCCACCTCGGGCCGCCCGAACGGGGCGGCCCGTTCCAGTCTCGTCACGTCCGCCTCCAGCCGCGCGCGCAGCAGGTCGTCGCGGGCGCGCAGCAGCAGGGGGCCCCAGCGCGTCGCGAGCTCCAGCGGGAGGCCCTCGTAGGCGGGGTCCGGTCCCGGCGCGCGGCGCAGGTGCAGCACCGGGTACGTCCAGAAGCCCGGCGCGAGCGCCTCCCCCGCGAGGTGGTAGCCGCGCCGCATCGCCCAGGCGCGCACACGCTCCGGGGCGTCGTTGGGCTGCGCGACCACCCGCGGGGGCAGCGCGTCCCCCGCGCGCTCCAGGATACCGACGATGGTGCGCGCGCCCATCCCGGTGAGGCTCGCGCCGTCCACCTCTCCCCTGCCGAGCGGCGC
>NZ_KI912633.1:104113-122563 GCF_000519345.1 Deinococcus pimensis DSM 21231 | reverse complement strand
CGTCGCCGAGCCGCAGGTCCACGCGGTCCAGCAGGCCCGCGCGCGTGACGCTCGCACGCGCGTTCTCCAGCGGCGCGGACGTGCGCTCCACGATCACGCACCTGCGGGCGCGGCCTTCCCTCAGGAGCGCCACGGGCAGCAGCGCGTGATCCGAACCGACGTCGGCGTGGACGTCCGAACGGACGAAGCACAGGACCGCCGCGAGCCGCGCGTCGAGGCCCTGAGGGCCGCTCACAGGGGCACCACGGCGTCCCCGACGCGGATCACGCCGCCCTTCACGACGCGCGCCGTGATGCCGCCGTGGCCGCGCACGGCGTTGTAGCCGCCCTCGCCGAGCTCCTCCTCCATCCGCGAGCACGGATGGCAGGGCCCGGTGCCCTCCAGCACGGCCTCCCCGACGCGGAAGCGGCGCTCGCGCAGCGCGAGGACGTTCACGCCCGACACGACCAGGTTGCGCCGCAGCACGCCCGCGTCGAGCGAATCGAGGCCCGCGAGCGCCGCGACGACGGGGAGGTGCTCCGCCTGGATCAGCGTGACCTGCCGCGCCGCGCCCGCGCCGGACAGCGGACGCTCCCGCTCGGCGATGTGGTCGCCGCGCAGGCCGCGGCCCTCCACCGCCTCCGCCTCCGTCAGGTCGAGGACGCGCCCGCGCCGCGCCTCCCGCACGAGGAGGCGCTCCACCCGTCCCGGGCGGGGCAGGGTCGACTGGAGCTCACGCATGGTCTTCACGGGCCACAGGATCGCACGGGCGGGCAGGGTGGACGGTGACCTGGGTGAGTCGCGTACGTCACACATCACCTCCTCCTCGCAAGACGGTCTTGGGCCAGCCGTGCGTCCCCTCTCAGGTGCGGCGCGAAGAGTGAGGGGAGACGCCCCGCCCACGTGGCGCGGCCCACCAGGAGGCAGCATGACGACCACGCCGCAGCAGCTCAGCCGTGAACTTCGACTCGGACGCTCCGAGGACCTCACCCGCCGCCGCTGGGTGATCGGCCTCTCCCTGCTGGGGGCGGCCATGGGTCAGATCGTGACGCTCTACCAGACCGGCATCATCCGGCACCTGCCCGACCCGCCCGCCGGGCCCTTCGACGCGGACAAGGTGGACGCGTCCACCTACGCCTACCGACGCTTCCAGACGCCCGACGCGCTGATGATGATCGTGAACTACGGCGTGACGGCGTGGCTGGCGGGCGCGGGCGGTCAGGACCGCGCGCGGGACCTGCCGCTCCTGCCGATCCTCACGGCCGCGAAGGTCGCGGGGGACGCGCTGACCGCCGTGGAGCTCGGACGCGAGGAGTGGCAGGAGAACAAGGCGCTGTGCGCGTACTGCCAGCTGGCGACCGTGGCGTCGCTCGCGTCGCTGGTGTTCGCGCTGCCCGAGGCGCGCAGCGCGTGGCGTCACCTGCGCGGGAGGTAGGCCGGGTGGCGTGGGCGCGTCCGCGCGCCGCTCGTGTACCATGAACGCATGATGTTGCGGGTCTATGCCTATCGTCCGCGCCGCCTCGCGGTCGGATAGGGTCGTCCTGCACCCAACCACCCCCGGCGGCGTGCCCCTCAGCGGCACGCCGCCTCCTTTTGGAGGAACCATGAACGTCGAAGAGCAGCTCTCCATCCTCAGGCGCGGCGCGGTCGACCTCATCAGCGAGGACGACCTGCGCGAGAAGCTCACGTCCGGTCGTCAGCTGCGCGTGAAGCTCGGCGCGGACCCCACCCGGCCCGACCTGCACCTCGGGCACGCGGTGGTGCTGCGCAAGATGCGGCAGTTCCAGGACCTCGGGCACAAGGTGATCATGCTGATCGGGGACTTCACCGCGATGATCGGCGACCCCAGCGGCAAGAGCAGGACGCGCCCGCCCCTGTCGCTGGAGCAGACCCGCGAGAACGCCCGCAGCTACCTGGAGCAGTGCGGGCTCGTGCTGGACATGAGCCCGGAGCGGCTGGAAATCCGCTACAACGGCGAGTGGCTCGAGGGGATGGGCTTCGAGGCGGTCGTGAAGCTCGCCGCGAAGTACACCGTGGCGCGCATCCTGGAGCGTGACGACTTCACGAAGCGGCTGCGGGCGGGCACGCCGATCAGCCTGCACGAGCTGCTCTACCCGCTCGCGCAGGCCTACGACTCCGTGGCGCTGGAGGCGGACGTGGAGCTCGGCGGGACGGATCAGCTGTTCAACCTGCTGGTGGGCCGCGACATCCAGCGCGAGTACGGGCAGAGCGCGCAGGTCGTCCTGACGACGCCCCTGCTCGTCGGGCTCGACGGCGTGGAGAAGATGTCGAAGAGCCTCGACAACTACATCGGTCTGACCGACGCGCCCGAAGCGATGTTCGCGAAGCTGATGAAGGTGCCCGACACGCTGCTGCGCAACTACTTCACGCTGCTGACGGACCTGCCGGAGGCGCGCATCGACGAGCTCCTCGCGGGGCACCCCGTGGCGGCGCACCGTGAGCTCGCGCGGCTCGTGACCGGCTGGCTGCACCCGGACGCGGACCTCGACGCGGCGGAGGCGCGCTACCGGTCGGTCGCCAGGGGGGTCATCCCGACGGACATCCCGGAGGTGCGGCTCACTTCGGGCGACGTGAACGCGGAGGGCCGCGTGACGGTCGTGCGGCTCGCGGTGGCGGCGGGGCTCGCGGCGTCCAACGGGGAGGCGCGCCGCCTCATCCAGAACCGGGGCTTGCGCGTGGACGGCGAGACGGTGGAGGACCCGCAGGCGAGCGTGGAGCTCGGGGAGGGGCGGGTCGTGCAGAAGGGCAAGGACCGCTTCGCGCGGGTCCTGCCCGCCTGAGCTCGGGGTGGAAGAAGAAAAACACCGCCTGGCGCGGTGTTTTTCTTCTTCCACAGGCCTGGCCTTCGTTCTGATCGCCTTCGTGCGGAGCGCCGCGATCGCGTGTGCGAAAAAACCCGCGTGCCAACGTTATGCACAGGCGAGGCATGTTATCCACAACGTACCTGTGGATAAATTCCTTCGCCTGTGGATATGATGCTGAGTTCAAGATGACGTGAAGACGGTCCTCATGGGTGGGTCCACCCGCACGTCACCCTGCCTCAGCCCCTGCCGGAACGGGTTACTTGAGCCGCTCGACGCGGATCATGTTGGTGCTGCCGCGCACGCCGAAGGGCACGCCCGCCGTGATGACGAAGCGGTCGCCCGCGTCCGCGAGACGGGACTTGCGAAGCTCGTCGTTGGCGATGCGGACCATGTCGTCCGTGTCGCGCGGGTCCTCCGCGAGCATCGGCACGACGCCCCACGTCAGCGCCAGCTGGTTGCGGGTGCGCTCGTTGGGCGTGAGCGCCAGGATCGCGACGCGCGGGCGGTTGCGGGCCACGCGGCCCGCGCTGCCCCCCGTCAGGGTGAAGGTCGTGATGGCGCTCGCGTCGAGGTTCTCGGCGATGTCGCACGCCGCGTCCGCGATGGAGTCCGCCGCGAGCTCCGTGTCGATGACCTGCGCCTGCTGCAGACGGTACAGGTCGCTCGCCTCGGCTTCACGGGCGATGCGGTCCATCATCTGCACGGCCTCCACCGGGTAGAGCCCGGCGGCGCTCTCGGCGGAGAGCATCACGGCGTCCGTGCCGTCGAAGATGGCGTTCGCGACGTCCGACGCCTCCGCGCGGGTGGGGCGCGGCAGGTTGATCATACTCTCGAGCATCTGCGTGGCCGTGATGACCGGCTTGGCCGCCTCGCGACACGCCCGGATGAGCTTCTTCTGGATGACGGGCACCTGCTCGGGCCGCATCTCCACGCCGAGGTCGCCGCGCGCCACCATGATCCCGTCGCTCTCGCGCAGGATGTCCTCGAAGCGGTCCACCGCCTGCGGCTTCTCGATCTTCGCCATGAGCTTGGCGCGCGAACCGAAGCGCGCGAGGTAGTGCTTCGCGAGGAGCATGTCGTCGCGCGAACGCACGAACGACAGCGCCACCCAGTCCACGCCGAGTTCCGCGCCGAGCCGCATGTCCTCGACGTCCTTGTCGCTCATGGCGGGCACGCTGAGGTCGGCCTCGGGGACGTTGATGCCCTTGTTGTTCTTCAGGACGCCGCCGACGGTCACGACGGTCTCCACGTCGGGGCCGCGCACGGCCTCGACGCGCAGCGCCATGTTGCCGTCGTCGAGCAGCAGGGTCATGCCGGGCCGCACGTCCTCCGCGAGGCCCTTGTAGGTGCTGCCGACGCGCTGCTCGTCACCTTCGACGTCGTCCATGGTGATGACGAACTTCTGGCCCGCCGTGAGGGTCACGCGGCCCTCCCTGAAGCGGGCGACGCGGATCTTGGGGCCCTGCAGGTCCTGCAGGATGCCGACCGTGACGCCCTTCTTCGCGGCGAGGGCGCGCACGAGGTCCACGGTCTCCTTGTGGTCCTCGGGGCTCCCGTGCGAGAAGTTCATGCGGACGACGTTCATGCCCGCCTCGATCATCCGCTCGAGGGTCTCGGCGTTGCGGCTGGCGGGACCGACGGTGGCGACGATCTTGGTGGCGCGGTCGAAGTGCTTCATGATTTGCCTGGCCTCACTTGTTCAGCGCGCCGCGCCCGAGGAACACGGCCTCGCGTCCGAGGGCGTGCTCGATGCGCAGCAGCTGGTTGTACTTGGCGATGCGGTCGCTGCGCGACGCGGAGCCGGTCTTGATCTGACCGGCGTTCGTGGCGACGGCGAGGTCCGCGATGAAGGCGTCCTCGCTCTCGCCGCTGCGGTGCGAGATGACGGTGGTGTAGCGGTTGCGCTTGGCGAGCTCGATGGCGTCCATCGCCTCGGTGAGGGTGCCGATCTGGTTGACCTTCACGAGGATGCTGTTGCCGACGCCGCGGTCGATGCCCTCGCGCAGACGCGCGGGGTTCGTGACGAACAGGTCGTCGCCGACGAGCTGCACGCGCGAGCCGATCTCCCGCGTGAGGAGCTGCCAGCCGTCCCAGTCGTCCTCGGCGAGGCCGTCCTCGATGCTGACGATGGGGTAGCGGCTCGACCAGTCGGCCCAGAACGCCACCATCTCCTCGCTGCTGAGGGTGCGGCCCTCGCTCTCGAGGTGGTACTTCCCGTCCTTGAAGAGTTCCGTGACGGCCGGGTCGAGGGCGATGGCGATGTCCTTGCCGGGCTCGTAGCCGGCCTTCTGGATGGCTTCGAGGAGCACTTCCAGCGCCTCCTCGTTGCTCTTCAGGTCGGGCGCGAAGCCGCCCTCGTCGCCGACGTTGGTGTTGTAGCCGCGCGCCGAGAGGACCTTCTTGAGGTGGTGGAAGGTCTCGGCACCGTAGCGCAGCGCCTCGCGGAAGCTGGGCGCGCCGATCGGCATGACCATGAACTCCTGGAAGTCCACGCTGTTGTCGGCGTGCGCGCCGCCGTTGATGACGTTCATCATCGGGACGGGCAGCGTGCGGGCGTTGTTGCCGCCGAGGTAGCGGTACAGGGGCGTGCCGAGCGCCTCGGCGGCGGCGCGGGCCGACGCGAGCGACACGGCGAGCATGGCGTTGCCGCCGAGCTTGCTCTTGTTGGGCGTCCCGTCGAGTTCGAGCATGATGCGGTCGACGGTGGCCTGCTGGGAGGCGTCCACGCCCACGAGGGCGGGCGCGATGGAGCGCTCGACGTTCTCGACGGCGCCCAGGACGCCCTTGCCGAGGTAGCGGCTGCCGCCGTCGCGCAGCTCGTTCGCCTCGTGCGAGCCGGTGGAGGCGCCGGACGGCACGATGGCGCGGCCGACGAAGCCGCTCTCGAGGTGGACCTCGGCCTCGACGGTGGGGTTGCCACGCGAGTCGAGCACTTCCCGGGCGATGACGCGTTCGATGTTCATGACTTCCTCCTCAGTAACGTTCAAGAGCGGTCGGCGTGGGGCGGGCCCGCACGCCGATGTGTACCCGGGACACTATATCCGTTCGCGCGGCGCGCGGAATGACCCCCGGCTTCAGACGCGCAGGGGAACCACCACGGCGAGGTACCCGCCGCCCTCGTGCGCCTTGAACATCGCGGGGCTGGTCGGCCCCGAGAAGAGCAGTTCCGCGTCGCCCTCGATGGGGCCGAGCGCGTCGAGGACGTACTTGGCGTTGAAGCCGAGCGACATGGCGGGCTCGCTGCCGTCCTGCATGACGCTCAGGGTGTCCTGCGCGCGGCCGTAGTCGCCCTCGGCGGCGAGTTGCAGGCGGCCCTCGCTGATAAGGAACTCCACGCGGTTGTTGGCGTTCTTGTCGGCCAGGACGGCGACGCGGTTCACGGCCTCCTTGAGGGCGGTCGCGCTCAGCATGATGCGCAGGCGCACGTCGCTGGGAATCACGCGCTCGTAGTCCGGGAACTCGCCGTCCATCAGCTTGACGTTCATCTTGACGCGGTCGGTGATGATGCCCATGGTGCCCTCGCCGTAGGACACGCCGACCTCGCCGTCGCGGACGACGCGGACGACCTCGTCGGCGCTGCGTGCGGGCAGGATGAGGTTGCGGTGGTCGCCGTGCGCGCCGAAGTCGCGCAGCGCGAGGCGGAAGCCGTCGGACGCGACGACGCGGGCGCGGTTGTCGCGGCTCTCGATCTTGATGCCGCGGAAGACCGCCTGGAAAGCCTCGGTGGAGGCGGCGTAGCGGACGCTGGAGAGCGAGCGCGCGAGCTCCTTGGCGTCGAAGCTGGTGTCGGCCCGGCCGGGGAAGGTGAGCTCCGGGTAGGCTTCCAGTTCGCCGGTCTGCAGTTTGAAGTTCGAGCCGCCCGCCTGCACCGCGAGCTCGTTGCCGCTCAGGGCCAGCTCGACGAGCTCTCCGCCGAGACTGCGCACGATCTGCGCGAACAGGTGCGCGGGAACGACGAAGGCGGCGTCGGTGTCCACCTCGGCGGGCACGAAGCAGGCCATGTCGATCTCGAGGTTGGTGCCGCTGAGGGTGAGGCCTCCTCGCTGGGCCTCGACCTTGAGCGAGGTGAGCAGGGGGTTGCTGGACCGGGAGGGCACGATCCGTTCGAGGAGACCGAGTCCTTCACTGAGGGTTTTCTTGGTGACGTTCGCTCGCATGGTCGGGCCTTCTTTTCTCCTCTCTTTTTAACTAATTAAAAAGAGTAGTAGTAGTAATAGGGGCTGTGGAAACTGTGGAAAAGCCTGCTGGAGCCGCTCCTGGAGGGCGTTTCGCCTGTGGACAAATCTGTGGATAAGTCGGGTTTTCCTGTGGATAACCTGTGGACAACTCCCCCGGTTATCCACAGGGGGTTTCCACGGCAGGTTTTCCACAGGCTTATCCACAGGTTATCCACAGGGTTATCCACAGACTTTTCCACAGAAAGTGAAGAGTTGCACAAGCGACTTCGTGTTCACGACGACACGTCCTCGAGGCCCTGCAGGCGCCGCTTCAAGGTCTCCACGTGCGTGGTGATCTCGCCGTCCCGCCCCACCTGCTCACCGATCTTCTGAGTGGAGTGCAACACCGTCGAGTGGTCACGTCCGAAGAACAGTCCCACCTCCGGCAGGGAGTGCGTCGTGAGGTCCCGGATGAGGTACATCGCGATCTGGCGGGGCACCACCACCTCGCGGGCCCGCCCGGCGCCCTTGAGGGCCTCCACCGGCACGCCGAAATGCTCCGCCACGGCGCGAAGCACGTCCGTCATCTCGATCTGCACCTCCTGCGAGGTGAACACGTCCGAGAGCGCCTTCGCCGCCACCGCCTTCGAGAAGGCCACGTTGTTGAGGCTCGAGAAGGCCACGACGCGCACCAGCGCGCCCTCCAGCTCGCGGATGTTGCTCGTCACCTGCCGCGCGATGAGCTCCAGCACCTCCTGCGGGATGTTGATCTGGCGGTGCTCCGCGTTCATCTTGAGGATCGCGACGCGCGTCTCGAACTCCGGGCTCTGGATGTCCGTGATGAGCCCCCACTCGAAGCGGGACCGCAGGCGGCTCTCCAGCGTCTGGATGTCCTTCGGCGGACGGTCGCTCGACAGGATGATCTGCTTGTGGTTCTCGTAGAGCGCGTTGAAGGTGTGGAAGAACTCCTCCTGCGTGCGCTCCTTGCCCGCGAGGAACTGGATGTCGTCCACCAGCAGCAGGTCCACCGAGCGGTAGCGGTTGCGAAAGGCCGCCATGCGGTCCTCGCGGATCGCGTTGATGAGGTCGTTCGTGAAGCTCTCGGTGGAGACGTACTCCACGCGCTTCTCAGGGTGCCGTTCGAGCACGTAGTGCCCCACGGCGTGCATGAGGTGCGTCTTGCCGAGCCCCACGTCACCGTAGATGAACAGGGGGTTGTAGGTCTTGCCGGGCGAGTCGGCCACGGCGAGGGCCGCCGCGTGCGCGAGGTTGTTGTTCGGGCCGACCACGAAGTTCTCGAAGGTGTACTTCGGGTTGAGCGACTTGCGGTTCGAGTCCGCCGCGACGCCCGCGGTCACGGTGGGTGAAGGAGGAAGGGCGATCGAGGGAGGCGGATCGGACGGCGAGATCATCGCGTCCTGCACGGCGGGAAGCACCTCGAAGGCCACCTGCGGCGTCTGCGCGCCCATCTGGCGGAGTGCGTCCTCCAGCAGGACCTGATAGTGCTTGCGGAACCACTCCATCGCGAAGGAGTTGCGGACCCCCAGCACGAGGGCGCCTCCCTGCACGCCGAGTGGCCGCACGGGCACGAACCACGTCCGGTACTCCACTTCCGTGATGTTCTTGCGGACGTACGACAGAACGTCCGTCCAGATTTCCTGCGAGATAACCCTACCTCCTTCGACCTCAGGTCAGGGCGCCATCATACCAAGCGGGTGTCCGCGTGATGGCCCCTGGGATAGACTATGACGTTATGTCGGACGTGTCTCCCGGTCTCGCCGCTGCCTCCTCCCCTCTCCCCTCCCCTGCCGGGCCGGGGCGCGCCCCGACGGGCGGCGCGCGCGAGGTCTGGAACGTCCTCGTGATCGGCGGTGGACACGCCGGGATCGAGGCGGTCTGGGCGGCCGCTCGACTCGGCCCGGTGGCCCTCCTCGTGTCGAACCCCGCCACCATCGGCCGGATGCCGTGCAATCCGGCCGTGGGCGGACCCGGCAAGAGCCAGCTCGTCTTCGAACTGCACGCCCTCGGCGGTCTGATGGGCCGCGTCGCGGACGACACGGCCATCCACACGCGGGTGCTCAACGCCAGCAAGGGTCCGGCGGTGCAGTCCCTGCGGGTGCAGAACGAGCGTGACGTCTACGCCGAACGCGCGCAGGACTACGTGCTGGGTCACGCGGGCATCGACGTGCTGCGTGGAGAGGCCGCCGATCTGGAACCCGACGGACAGGGCTGGTGTGTCGTCACGACGGACGGGCGCCGCTTTCGCGCACGGAGCGTCGTGATCGCCGCCGGAACCTTCATGAGAGGTGTCACGTGGTACGGCAGATCCTCGCGTCTGGAGGGACGTCAGGGCGAACCCCCCGCCCGGTTTCTCTCCTCTCCCCTGGCGCGTCACGGGCACCGACTCAAGCGCTACAAGACCGGCACGCCCCCCCGTGTGCGGGCGGACTCCGTGGACTTCGCCGCGTTGCTCGAACTGCCCGCCGACCCCAGGCCACGGGGCTTCACCGGCTCACCCGGACCGCGCGCCGCCAGCATGCCGACCTGGCAGACCCACACCACGCCCGAGACGCACCGACTCATCCAGGAGAACCTGCACGAGTCACCCATGTACGCGGGCGACATCGAGGGGCTCGGCCCGCGCTACTGCCCCTCCATCGAGGACAAGATCGTGCGCTTCGCCCATCACGATCGGCATCTGCTGTTCGTGGAACCCGACGGCATCGGGACATCGGAGGTCTACCTGCAGGGGTTCTCCAGCAGCCTTCCTCCCCGGCTTCAGGACGAACTGGTCCGGACCCTGCCCGGCTTCGAGCGCGCCGTGATCCAGCGCTACGCCTACGCGGTGGAGTACGACGTCGTGGACTCCACCGAGCTCACGCTCAACCTCGAATCGCGGCTCATGCCCGGCGTCTTCACGGCGGGTCAGGTGAACGGGACGAGCGGCTACGAGGAGGCGGCGGCGCAGGGGCTCGTGGCGGGAGTCGCGGCGGCGCGGCGAGCGCTGGGGCTGGAGGAGCTGCACATCCCACGTGCGAGCGGGTACATCGGCGTCCTCCTCGACGACCTCGTCTTCAAGGGCAGCGACGAACCGTACCGCATGATGACGAGCCGTGTCGAGCACCGACTGCTGGTCCGGCAGGACAACGCGGACGAGCGCATGGTCGGCCTCGGGAACCGACTCGGCCTGGTCGACGACGACGAGGTGGAGCGTGTCCGTCGGAAATACGAACGGGTTCGCGACGTGCGTGCCTCCCTCGCGGGGCGCCGCGTGGACGGGGTGACGGGCGAGGCGTTGCTGCGTCGTCCGGACGTCCGACTCGACGATCTCGTCGCACTGGGCTTCGACCTTTCCCCCCTGAACGACGCGGAGCGCGAGGCGCTGGAGATCGCCGTGAAGTACGAGGGCTACATCGAGCGCACCCGCCGTCAGCTCGACGCGGAAGCGGCGGCGGCCGGGACGAGTCTGGAGGGCGTGGACTTCGCGTTGGTGACCTCGCTGTCCTTGGAGGCGCGCGAGAAACTCTCGCGTTCGTGCCCCGCCACCCTTGCGCAGGCGTCCCGCGTTCCGGGTGTCCGGCATTCGGACCTCACGGCGCTGCTGGTCCATCTGCGTGCCCGGCAGACGCCCCAGGCGTCCGACTGAGCACGGGCGCTCTCCTCGGTCGTCGAGCGGGAGCCGCTCTTCAGATGGGTGGAGCGCCATGGAGGCCGCTCCACCCGACTTTCAGGACGTCGTGTCCGGACCCGCGGAGACAGAGAGTCGATTCCCGTGGACGGACATGACGACGAACTCGCCTCGTGTCTGCACGCTGTCGGGCGGTTTTCAGGTCGCCGTCCGGTCTCGATCGATCAGGAGGCGTGATCCGCTGCCGAGGAGGCCTCATCTCACGGGTCTACACATTGAGGTCTCTCTGCCCTTCGCGAAGAGCCAAGGAGGCGCGAAGAGGTTTCACGAGAAACTTGACGGTGAAACAACCCGACGTTTCACGAGAAACTTGACGGTGAAACACGACCCTGGCATGCTGCTTCCGGAGGATCCGATGAACGACTTCGAGGCCGGCCTGCTCCTGGGCGTCCTGATCGGCGAGGGCCACTTCGGCGGCGACGGACGACAACCGCAGGTCACCGTCCGAATGCACGTCCGACACGAACGGCTCTTCGACCAGCTCGTCACGCTCTGCCCGGGTTCCCGCCTGTACGGTCCCTACCACCACGGTGGACGCAGCTACTACCAGTGGATGGCGCGCGGCGAGGCCCTCAAGGCACACCTGCTGCCCCTGCTCGATCGGCTGCCGCTCGAGGACATCGACGAGCACGTCTATCACCGCTATCAGGACATGAAACGGAAGTACGCCCTGTGATTCCAGAGAACCGGACCCTGCTCAACGACGCCGCGCGCGACCTCGGCGTCACGCTCGACGACCGCTCCACCGACCTGTTCGACCGGTTGCATCTCCTCCTCGACGAGGCGAGCGACGGGATGAACCTCACGACCATCCGTGACGAGCGGGAGGTGGTCCTCAAGCACTTCGTGGACTCGATCTCCTGCCTGCGCGGCGGATTCCTCGACGGTGAGCTGGGCGTCCTCGACCTCGGAACGGGCGCGGGCTTTCCGGCGCTCCCGCTCGCGATCGTTCGCGCCGATCTGACCCTGACCCCGCTCGACGCGACGCGCCGCAAGATCGACTTCGTGGACCGTACGGCCCGTGCGCTCGGCCTCAAGAACGTCACGCCCCTCGTGGGGCGCGCGGAGACGATCGGTCGGCAGGACGCACACCGGGCCAGGTACGACCGCGTCGTCACGCGCGCCGTCGCCTCTCTGCCCGTCCTCGTGGAACTCGCGTTGCCGCTGCTGCGGGTGGGCGGTCTGCTCGTCGCGCAGAAGGGCCCCGGCGTGGCCGAGGAATTGCCCGACGCGGAGGGGGCCGCCGCGCAGGTGGGCGGACGTATCCACGAGGTGCAGGACTTCCGACTGCCCGTGACGAACGACCGACGTCACCTCGTGGTCGTCGAGAAGACTCATGAGACGCCCGACCGCTACCCCCGCCGTGAGGGCGTACCCACGAAGCATCCGTTATCCTGAGACCTAACGTGAGAATCGTCGGGATCGTCAATCAAAAGGGCGGGGTGGGCAAGACCACCACCGCCATCAATCTGGCGGCCTACCTCGCGGCCTCCGGCAAGCAGGTGCTCGTCGTGGATCTCGATCCGCAGGCGAACGCCACGAGCGGCCTCGGGCACCGGGGCGTGACGCGGGGCGTCTACGACGCTCTGGGCGAGCCCACGCGCACCCAGGACTTCGTGGTGGGCACCAGTCAGGACAACCTCTCGCTGCTTCCCGCCACACCCGACCTCGCGGGGGCCGCGGTGGAGCTCGCCGACACGCCCTACGCCCTGCGAGACCTCTTCGCGGGTCTCGCGGGCTACGACGTGGTCATCATCGACGCGCCGCCCAGCCTCGGGCCGCTCACCGTGAACGTGCTGGCCGCCGCGAACGCCCTGCTGATTCCCCTGCAGGCGGAGTACTACGCGCTGGAGGGCATCGCGGGCCTGATGGACACCGTGGACCGCGTGCGCGCGGGCCTCAATCCGGCCCTGCGCGTGCTCGGCATCGTCATCACGATGTTCGACGGCCGGACCAACCTCGCCCTGCAGGTCGAGGAGAACGTCCGCGCGCACTTCGGGGAACTGGTGTTCTGGAGCGTCGTGCCCCGCAACATCCGCCTCTCGGAGGCGCCGAGCCACGCGAGGCCCGTCAACCAGTACTCGCCCCTGTCGAGCGGCGCGGCGGCGTACAAGCGTCTCGCGGAGGAGGTCATGCAGCGTGTCCAGAAAATCTAGCCTCGGCCGCGGCCTCGACGCCCTGCTCGCCCGGCCCGCCGCGGAGAGCCTCTCCGAGCCCACACCCACGCCCACGGCGCCGCGGACGCTTCCTGTGGAGCGCATCGTGCAGTCGAGCTACCAGCCCCGGCAGGTCTTCGCGCCCGAGGCGCTCGCCGAGCTCGCGCAGAGCGTCCGCGACAAGGGCGTGCTCCAGCCGCTGCTGGTCCGTCCCGTCGGGGACCGCTACGAGATCGTGGCGGGCGAGCGCCGCTGGCGCGCGGCGCAGCTCGCGGGCCTCACCGAGGTGCCCGTCGTGGTGCGGGAGCTCCAGGACCGCGAGGCGCTGGAGATCGCGATCGTGGAGAACCTGCAGCGCGAGGACCTCGGGCCGCTGGAGGAAGCGCGCGCCTACCAGGCCCTCGCCGATCAGGGTCTCGGGCACGAGGGCGTCGCGCAGGCCGTCGGCAAGAGCCGTTCGACCGTGTCGAACGCGCTGCGGCTCCTGACCCTCCCGGAGCCCGTGCTGCGCGCCCTGGAGGACGGGGAGATCAGCGCTGGGCACGCCCGCGCGATCCTCTCGAAACCCGAGGCGGACCGACTCTGGACGCTCGACCAGGTGCGCGCGCGCGGCCTCAACGTCCGTGACACGGAGGCGCTCCAGCGCCCCACGAAGGCCGAGCCCGCGCCGAAACCACAGACCGCGAGGCCGTGGCGGCAACTCGAACTCGACCTCAGCCGCAGCGTCGGCACGCGCGTCCGGATCAACGGCAGCGCGGAACGCGGACGGATCGAGCTGAGTTTCGGCTCGCAGGAGGAACTCGACCGCCTGCTCGGCCTGCTCGCCCAGAGCGAGGAACTCTAGCTCGACGACGGGAAGCGGGGCGGACCATCGGTCCGCCCCGCTTGTTCGATGGGCTCAGCGCTTCGCGTCGGCGGGCACGTCCGGCCCCACCCGGTAGATGTTCGGCCAGGGGCGGTACACGCTGCGCAGGGTATCGCGGCGCACGACCTTCCCGTCACGGCGCAGCACGCGCTCCACCTCGATCGTGGCGCCCGGCGC
Organism: Deinococcus pimensis DSM 21231; assembly: GCF_000519345.1. GTDB lineage: Bacteria > Deinococcota > Deinococci > Deinococcales > Deinococcaceae > Deinococcus_A > Deinococcus_A pimensis. The sequence goes on along the minus strand of NZ_KI912633.1, from coordinate 108,716 downwards.
GGCCCAGTCCACCTGCACCCGGCGGCCCGGCGCGAGCGTGGGATCCTGAATGAAGCGCGCGGGCGGCGCGGGCGTGGACGCCAGCACCTTCGGCGTGGAGATCTCGACCGTCTCGGCACGTGGCCTGCCGAAGGCGCGCACGTTCAGCACGCCGAGCCGGTCGTCCCAGTCGGCCTGCGTCCAGATGGCGCCGCCCGTGTCGTTGCGGAACTTCAGGTCCAGGGTGGGCTGGTAGATGGTGGCGTCGAGGCCCTGCGGATCGTACCAGTGCACCTGATAGGAGTGGTTCTGCCGCTGCACGACCGGCAGGCCCGCCGCGTACAGCGCGCGGAACACCGTGGTGGACACCTGACAGATGCCGCCGCCCACGCCGCTCGCCGTCTGGTCCCCGGCGATGACGAGGCCCGTGACGTACCCGTTCGCTGTGGTGACCGGCCCGACCGCGTCGTTGAAGGAGAACGTCTCGCCCTCGAAGAGGCGGTCCTGGAAGTTGCGCGTCCCGACGTGAATGTTCGTGGCGCGCGCGGCGCTGCTGCCGAGGTAGTTGGTGCTGCCCTCGCCGAGCATCGCCGTGATGCCGCGGTTCAGGAAGAAGTCCGGCGTGCGAGAGGGACGCGTGAAGGACGCCGCGACGTTCACGTTCCGCGAACGCGGGTCCTTCAGGGCGGCCTCCACGGCGGCGAGCGTGGCGGGCAAGTCCACCGTGACGCCCTGACGCATCGTGATCTGCCACTCGCCCGCGAGCGGCGCGTACTCGAAGCGGGTGTCGGTCGCGGGACGCGCGAGGGACGCCGCGAAGCGCTCCACGTCGGCCCTCAGGCTCGTGGTCATCACGCCGCGCGCGCGCAGCGCGTCGCTGCGTTCCTGACCGAGGTCGAGCGAACGCATGACGGGCGTGTACACCTTGCGGCCGTCCTCGACCGTCACGACCGTCTCGGTCAGGACGACGGAGATCGGGGAGGCCTTCGTGGCGGGCGCCGTGGCCGGAGTGGGGGAGGGGGGAGGCGCGACGGGCGTCACGGGCGGCGCGGCCAGCGCAGCCGACGCGCTCAGCGCGACGAGAAGAGAGAGGAGGGCGTGTCGAGTCACGCCCTCCAGTATCCCAGAGCTCCCTGCGCGGATCTTGAGCTTCGAGCCCCGTCCGTGAGGACGGCCCTACTCCACGAGGACGGGAATCAGCACGGGATTGCGGCCCGTGACCTTGCGGACGAAGCGGCGCACGTTCCCGTACATGTCGTCCCGGACGTCCTCGATGCGCTTCTTCTCACGCAGGCCGCCCTCCACCGCCTCGAGGGCGACGCGGCGGATGGAGTGCTCCAGGTCGCGGTTGGACTTCACGAAGCCGCGCGAGACGAGCTCCACGTGCGGGGTGGGGTGCAGCACCGCCGTGAGGATCAGCACGCCGTCCGTGGACATCGACATGCGGTCCATGATGATGTCGTCGCTGATGTCGCCCACGCCGAGGCCGTCCACGTACACCGCGCCCGCCGGAACGGTGCCCGCGACGCGGAAGTCGTTCGGGCCGACACGGACCACGTCGCCGTTGCGGACGATCAGGGAGCGTTTCGGCGGGGTCGGCATGGCCGCCGCGAGCCGCGCGTGGTTGATCTGGTGGCGGGGCTCGCCGTGCCAGGGCAGGAACCAGCGCGGCTGGGCGAGGTTGAGGACCATCTTGAGCTCCTCCTGCGAGCCGTGCCCCGACGCGTGCACCTTGTACGTGGGCGGGTAGAAGACGTCCACACCGATCTCGTAGAGGCGGTTGATGACGGTGTTCACGGCCTCCTCGTTGCCGGGGATCGGGCTCGACGACAGGATCACCGTGTCCCCCCGCGCGAGCGAGATGCGGGCGTGCGTCCCGAAGGCGAGACGGGAGAGGACGCTCATCGGCTGGCCCTGCGAGCCGGTGCAGATGAACAGCACCTGCTGGTCCTGCAGGTCGCCGAGCTCATCGGTGGTGAGCAGGGGGTCCTTCAGGTCGAGGTAGCCGAGGTCCTGCGCGACCTGGGCGTACTTGACCATGCTGCGGCCCTCGAGGATGACGCGGCGGCCGTACTTCTCGGCGATGGCGATGACGTTCTGGATGCGGTGGATGTGTGACGCGAAGGTCGTCAGGAAGACACGTCCGCGCGCGTTCCTGACGATCTTCTCGATGTTCTCCGCGATCTCCGCCTCGCTGATGGTGTGACCGGGACGCTCCGCGTTCGTGGAGTCGCTGATGAGCAGCAGGACACCGTCGGCGCCGGCCTGGGCGATCTTGGCGAGGTGGCTGGTCTTGCCGTCGGTGGGGTGCTGGTCGAGCTTGAAGTCGCCGGTGTGCACGACCTTGCCGGCGGGCGTGTGCAGCACGTACCCGCTGTTGTCCGGAATCGAGTGCGTCATCCGGAAGAAGTCGACGGTGAAGTGACGCCCGATGCGGACGCGGGCGTCGGTGTCCACCTCACGCAGGTCCACCTCGTGTTCGCGGATGCCGAACTCCGCGAGCTTCTCGCGCAGCAGGCCCAGCGTGAGCCGCGCGGCGTACAGGGGCACCTTCGGGAGGCGCGGGAGGATGTACGGCAGCGCGCCGATGTGGTCCTCGTGACCGTGCGTGACGATCCAGCCCTTGATGAGTCCGGCGTTCTGCTGCAGGTAGTCGATGCGCGGGATGAGCAGGTCGATGCCGAGCATGTGCGAGTCGGGAAAGGCGAGGCCGCCGTCCACGACCATGATCTCGTTCTCGTAGCGGTAGGCGAACATGTTCTTGCCGATCTCGCCCATCCCGCCGAGCGGGATGACTTCGAGCGGTCGTTCGCCCGCGTTGCGTTCCGTCATGGGTCTCCTCGGTTGTACGTGTGATGCACGGCCGGGCGGGGCCCGGCAGGTCGTCTTGAATCGAAAATGGCGCGTCCCGGCGGACGCACGGTCGCTCCAGCCTAGCATGAAACGCGACGTGGCCCGGAAGCCACGTCACTTGAAAAAGGAAGCGGATTCGCGTTCAGCGCGACGAAGTGGCGCGTTCGTTCCCGCCGGGCGTGCCCCACACGGGCGTGCCCGTGAGCGGGCCGTCCGGCGCGGTGAGGCGGTCGAAGAGGTCGGCACGCGTTCCCGGCGCGCCCGTCGGGTTGGCCTCGGCACGGTCGTCGGGCGTGCGGTAGGAGTAGCCCACCCAGCCGTCGAGGCCCGCCGCGACCGAACGCCGCGCCTGACCGACGCTCGCCTCCACGGAGTTGAGGTAGAGGGCCGTGCCCGCCGCGACGCGGCCCGCGCCGCGCACGGAGAGGGCAAAGCGGTTCCAGCCGTCGAACCACGCGCCCTGCGTGGCGTCGCGCTTGTAGTTCATCGTCACGATGAGGTCCACCGCGCCCGTCCGCAGCCACGACGGCCAGTCCTGCAGCACCTCCGCGTACGTGCGGGTCTGCCGGAACGCGGCGAGGTCTCGCGGGCCCGGTCCGTAGGTGATGGTGGCGACGCTGACCCACGCGGCGGGCCGCTCGGCCTTCACCGCGTCACGGACACGGCGCACGAGGTCCGTGACGCGGTCGCGGCGCCACGTCGTCCAGCGGACGTCCGACGGGGCGGGCACGCCGGTCGTGCCCGTCTCGGCCTGATAGCGGGCGACGGCGGTCTCGTTGTAGCCCCAGTCCTGCCCGCCGCCCGACGGATCCGGGTAGCGCATCCGGTCCAGCTGAATGCCGTCCACGGCGTACTTCCGGGCGATCTCGGCGATCTCCTCGACGACGTGATCGGCGACGGCCGGATGACCGGGATCGAGGTAGTAGTCGTTGCCGGAGAGGGTCTCGCCGTTCTGGCGGCGCATGAGCCACGCGTCCTCGCCGGTCGCGTCGGGACCGTGCGTGTTGAAGACGTGGTCGGGCTGGGGCGGCGCGGGCAGGTCGGGGACGTTCACGACGGCGAGCGGCACGATCCAGGCGTGCACCTGGATGTTCGCGGCGTGCGCCTTCTCGATGAGGTCGGCGAGCGGATCGAAGCCTCCCGGCACGTCGGGGTCGGCGGTGCGGGGCAGGGCGTCCACCTCGCAGTAGCAGTCGCCGCGCTTCACGACCTGCGCGAAGAGGACGTTCACGCGCAGACGCGAGGCGTCGGCGACGAGCTGGTCCACCTGCTCGGGCGTCTTCATGCCGGGTCCGAAGGCGTCCACCCACAGGCCGCGCAGCTGCGTGGTGGGCGCGCGCACGGCGGGCGTGGAGGGCGCGGGCGTCCTCGCGGCGGGTGGGGGCGTGGTCGGTGTGGTGGGCGCCGCCTGCGTCGGCCTGGTCGGCGTGGGCCTGGATGTCGGCGTGGGCGTGGGGGTGATGGGCGTGGGGGTGATCGGCGTGGGCTGGACCGGAGCGGCCTGAACGGGCGCCGGCTGGTCGGGAACGGTCCGGGTCGGCGCGGTGTCGGTCGTCGTGTCGGTCGTCGTGTCGGTCGTCGTGTCGGTCGTCGTGTCGGTCGTCGTGGGGATCGTCGTGACGGCGGAGGTGGAACGGGTCGGCTTCGGCACGTTCACGGGCGCGTCGGTGGGCTTCGTGGCGCTCGTGTCGGTCGTCGGCGTGGCGTCCGGGGTGCGGACGACCGGGGGCCGCGGGGTGGCCTTCGGCGCTTCGGCGGCGGTCCCGGTGGC
>NZ_KI912633.1:94193-104013 GCF_000519345.1 Deinococcus pimensis DSM 21231 | reverse complement strand
GGAGGAGAGGGGAGCGGCCTCGGTGGCGGGTTCGGACGCCCGTGCGGACGCCGCCCTGGCCACCTCGGGCGAGGGGGTGACGTGGGGCGTGGACGCGGGCTTCGTGGGCTCGGTGGCAGGGGTGGTGTCGGCCGTCTGGCTGACGGGGGCCGTCGTACCGTCGGCGTCCCTGGCGGGGCAGCCCGTGAGCAGCAGGGCCGTGAGGAGCAGCGGGAGACCACGGGAGGAGGTGCGCATGGGTGACCTCCATTCTGCTTCATCAGGAGTGGCCCCACAATATGATCCCGCCTTCATTTATTCTCATTTCTCTTCCATGTGTGAGCGAACCCGATGCAAGAGCGAGACGGCCACATGGAACAAGATAAGAAATCTGTAAGAGGAAGCTGAGTACCCTGAGGCAACTGACTGGAGGTCCACGTGTCGGCCACCACCTGGCTCTACGGAACGAACGCACGCATCGCCGAGGAACTTCGACAGCTCCTCGAACACCGAGGCCGCACCGAGGAGGACGCGCGCCTGCCCACGCTCCTGCAGGCCCTCGCCGAGGGGGTCGCCGGACGCGACGCCCGCCCCGAGGAAATCGTCGAACTCGGCCGTCCCGGTGCCCGCCTTGACGATCTGCTCCTCACCTACCACCGTGAACGCCTCAGCTTCCTCGACCACTCCTTCCGCGCCCGTCAGGGCTGAACGGACGCCGCACCCAGCGCCACCCGCTCCGCGCCCGCGTACACGTTGAAGCGCTTCCCCCGCACAAAGCCCACCAGCGTCACGCCGAACCCCAGCGCCACCTCCACCGCGAGGCTCGACGGCGCCGACACCGCGCACACGACCGCCACGCCCGCCACGAGCGCCTTCTGCGTGATCTCGAAGCCCACCCGGCCGCTCACCACCAGCACGTGATCCGACAGGGGCAGCAGACCGCGCGCCAGCGCCCACCCCACCACCTTGTCCACGGCGTTGTGCCGCCCCACGTCCTCGCGGACCACCAGACAGCGGCCCGACGCGTCGAACAGGCCCGCGCCGTGCAGCGCGCCCGTGGCCCCGAACAGCGCCTGCCCCTCCCGCAGGGCGACGGGAAGCGCGCACAGCAGGTCCGGCGCGAGCGGCGGCCCGCTCCACACGGGTGGCGCGGCGCGCAGCGCGAGGCGCTCCACGCTGCCCGACCCGCACACCCCGCACGCGCTGCCCGTCACGATGGCGCGGACCAGCACCTCCCGTGCCCGCGCCGGGTCACGCAGCCTGATCCGCACCACGTTCTCCAGCGTCATGTCCCCCTCCGACCACGCGCGCAGGTCCAGCACGTCCGCCGCCCCCGAGATCACGCCCTCGGCGCGCAGCAGGCCCAGCACGAGCTCCCCGTCGTGACCCGGCGTGCGCATCGTCACCATCAGGGCCTCCTCGGGGCCGTCCTCCTCGACGAGGCGCAGTTCCAGCGGCTCCTCCCTCGCGAGGTCGTCAGGCCGGACCGTGACCTCCCCGCCGTCGAAGGTGACGACCTCGCGCCTCACGTGTGCGGCACGTCCGGCGCGGTGTCACGCTCACGCAGCGCCCGCCCGAACCCCCTGAGGACCCCCAGCACCGCGCCCAGCGCGAGCCCCACGTCCGGATCCCGCGCGAGGGAAAGCAGCTCGCCCAGCCCCGCCCGCTCCCCGGCCTCCACCCGCCGCGCGCCCTCGCGGACACCCGCCTCCAGCGCGCCGCGCAACGTCTCCAGCCCGCCCGGATCGACGCTCCCGAGGGCCTTCACGAGCTCCAGCACGTTGCGGATCGCGCGGACGCTGCCGGGCTCGTTGAGGATCTCCAGCGCGTGGAAGGTCAGGCCCTCCCCGCCCCGCACCACCCGCACGAGCGTGTGCAGCACGCGGTGCTCGTGCAGCTCGCGCAGCAGTTCCAGCGCTTCGAGCAGCGCGTCCGCGCTCTCCTCGGTGCCCGCCTCCACCCGCTCGCGCGCGGTGGGCAGCAGGTCACGCGGGTCGAACTCCACGGGCTTCGCCATCAGTCGTCTCCCCCCGTCGTCTCCGGCGACGCGGCGCGCGCCACCTCCGAGCGGTCCGCGCGGGTCCCCGGGAAGCGGTAGTCGGCGCGGCGCCACTTGCGCTCCACCTCCACGCCACGCTGCGGCGTCGGACGACCGAAGCGGTGGTTCGTGCGCGGCAGCGGGCTCTCGCCCTCCTGGGGCAGCACCTCCATCCGCACCGCCGTGTCCTTGTACGCGGGCGTGTGCGTCGAGTGGTCCGTGTGGCTGCCCGTCAGGCGGTTCACGGCCTGCCGCGCGTCGGGCGTGTTCATCGGCATGTACAGCTGACGGCCCCGCACGCGGTCCGTCACGAGGACCGGCACCCGCACCGCCCCGTGCCGCGACACCAGCCGCACGAAACGCCCGCTCGTCACGCCGCGCTCCTCGGCCAGTTCGGGCGACACCTCCACGAAGGTGCCCGGCACCTTGCTCGTGATGCCCGCCGACCGGAACGTCATGTTCCCCTCGTGGAAGTGCTCCAGCATGCGGCCGTTGTTGAAGTGCAGGTCGTACGCGGCGTCCGGCACCTCCACGGGCGGCACGAACCGCGCCGGGAAGAGCCGCGCCTTCCCGTCCGGGAAGGGGAAGCCCTCCGTGAACAGCAGCGGCGTGTCGCTCCCGTCGGGCAGCACCGGCCACTGCAGCGACCGGAAGCCCTCCAGCCGCTCGTACGTCACGCCCGAGTACAGCGGCACGAGGCTCGCGATCTCGTCCATCACGTCCCCCGGATGTTCGTACGTCCAGTTCGCGCCCATCGCGTTCGCGATCATCTGGATGATCTGCCAGTCCGGACGGCTGTCCCCCAGCGGTTCCAGCGCCCGGTAGAGCCGCTGGATGCGCCGTTCCGTGTTCGTGAAGGTCCCGTCCTTCTCCAGGCTCGGGCTGGCCGGGAGCACCACGTCCGCGAACTGCGCCGTGCGGGAGAAGAACATGTCCTGCACCACGAAGAATTCCAGCTTCTCGAACGCCTCCTCCACGAGGTTCACGTTGGAGTCCACGATGCCCATCTCCTCCCCCTTGAGGTACATCACGCGCAGCGTGCCCTCCAGGATCGCGTGGACCATCTCGTGGTTGTCGAGGCCCCTGCTGCTCGGGAGCGGCGTGCCCCAGCTCGCCTCGAACTTCGCGCGCACCGCCTCGTCGTCGACGCTCTGGTAGCCGCCCACGAAGTTCGGCATGGCCCCCATGTCCGACGCGCCCTGCACGTTGTTGTGCCCCCGCAGCGGGTAGGAACCCGCGCCGGGCCGCATGTAGTTGCCCGTCACCAGCAGCAGGTTGCTGATCGCGGTGCTCGTCTCGCTGCCGCCGCACTGCTGCGTCACGCCCATCGCCCACATGACGCAGGTGCCGTCGGCCTCCACGATCTCGCGCGCGATCCGGCGCAGGTCCTCCTGCGGGATGCCCGTGAGTTCCTGGGCGTGCGCCAGCGTGTACGGCTCGATGCTCGCGCGGAACTCCGCCTCGTCCTCCACCCAGCGGTCCAGGAACGCCCGGTCCTCCAGCCCCTCGTCGAGGATGTACTTCGCGACCGCCGTGAGCCACACGAAGTCCGTCCCCGGCTTCGGACGCACGAACAGGTCCGCGCGGCGCGCCATCTCGTGCTCGCGCAGGTCCGCGACGATGAGGCGCTGCCCGCGCAGCTTGTGCGCGCGCTTCACCCGCGTCGCGAGGACCGGATGCGACTCCGCCGTGTTCGTCCCGATTCCGATCACGAGGCCCGCGCGCTCCAGGTCGTGGATGCTGCCGCTGTCCCCGCCGTACCCCACGGTGCGCCACAGGCCCATCGTCGCGGGCGACTGGCAGTAGCGCGAGCAGTTGTCCATGTTGTTCGTGCCCACCACGGACCGCGCGAGCTTCTGCATGAGGTACGCTTCCTCGTTCGTGCACTTCGACGACGCGATGAACGCCAGCGCGTCCGGCCCGTGCCGCTCACGCACCTCCGTGAAGCGCCGCGCGATCAGCGAGATCGCCTCGTCCCAGCTCGCCTCGCGGAAGCCGTCGCCCTCACGGATCAGCGGCGTGGTCAGCCGCCTGTCGCTGCTCACGTGATCCCACGCGAACTTCCCCTTGACGCAGGTCGACACGCCGTTCGCCGGGCCGTGCGTCGGCTCGATCTTCAGGATGTGACGGTCCTTCGTCCACACCTCGAAACTGCAGCCCACCCCGCAGTACGTGCAGACCGTCTTCGTCCGTTCGATGCTGCCCTCGCGCGTCGCCGCCTCCGCCTCCGAGATCTGCAGGATCGGCCCGTACCCCACGCTGGGCTCCGCCGCCTTCACGAGATCCACCGCCGACCCGAACACCGGCAGGGGCAGGTCCGTCATGAGGCCCGCCTCGCCCAGCATCGACTTCTCCATCAGCGCGTTGCACGGACAGACGCTCACGCAGTGCCCGCAGCTCACGCAGCTCGACTCGCCCGCGGGCTTGCCGCCGTCCCACAGCACACGCGGATGCGGGTCCTCCCAGTCGATCGTCAGCGTCTCGTTCACCTGCAGGTTCTGGCAGGCCTCCACGCAGCGTCCGCACAGGATGCACTGATCCGGATCGTACCGATAGAAGGGGTTCGTCTCGTCCTTCTCGTACGGCTTGGGGTGGTACGGCGTCACCTGATGCTCCACCTTCAGCAGGGCCGTCGTGTTGTGCACCACGCAGTTGCCGTTGTTGTTGTCGCAGACGGTGCAGTACAGCAGGTGATTGCCGAGGATCGTGTCGAAGGCCGCCGCGCGCCCCTCCCGCGCCGCCGTCGTCTCCGTCCGCACCGCGAGACCCTCCGCGACGGGCGTCCCGCAGGCGCGCACCAGCTCCCCGTTCACCTCCACGAGGCAGGTGTCGCACGTCCGGATCGGCCCGAGCTGCGGGTGATAGCACACCTGCGGCAGGCTCACCCCGCTCCGGTTGAGCACGTCGACGAGGGGCTCGCCGACCCGCGCGGGAAACGCCGCGCCGTTCACGGTCACGTGGACATCCTGACTCAAGGGGAACCTCCAGGGGTCCGGGCGTGCCCGGCGCGGGAATCGGATGCACCTAACCTCGCGCGCGGACCATGCGCGCCGGATGCGAGGACGTTCAGACTTCGTCCATGCAGCCCGCTCCTCCATCCGGGTCGGACGGGCCTCACGTGCGCCCACCCTACCCTGAGTGCGACACCACCGACAGGAGGACGCGTATGCCCGAGGATCACGACCGACCCCAGAGGACGCCCGAACCGCCCGACCAGGAGGCGCTCTCCCACCGTCACGGGGACGCCGAGGGCCCCTTCGGGGCCGACATGACGAACCTGCGCGGCGGCACGAGATCCCCCGACCAGCAGGACGATCACACCCAGCACGGCCAGGCGAGCGGCGGCGCGAGCCCCTACGGGACCGGCACGTCCGAAACGACGGGCGGCAGCCTCGACCCGACCGACCCGCGCACCAACGCGCGAGGGCAGTCCCGCACCGGAAACGAGGACGCGGAGCCCTGACGGGTCTGGTAGCCTCCGGGACGTGACGGCCCTCACCCCACACGGTCAGCCCGCCCGCTTCGAGCCCGGCCTGCGAGAGGTCGCGCCGGGCGTCCACGCCTACCTCACCCCGAACGGCTCGTGGAGCGAGAGCAACGCCGGGCTCGTCGTGAGCGGCGATCATGCCCTGCTGATCGACACGCAGTGGGACGCGCACCTCACCCTGCGGCTCCTGCAGGCCGTCCACGCGGCCGCGCCGCACGCGCCCATCACGACGCTCGTGAACACCCACGCGGACGGCGACCACATCTTCGGCAACGCCCTCGTGGGCGCCCCCGAGGTCGTGATGACCGAGCGCGCCGCGCGCGACGCCCTCCACGAGACGCCGGGCAGCCTCGTCGCGTTCCAGCGGCTCACGCGCGCCCTGCGCGGGGTTCCCCTGCCACGCTCCGCCGCGCGGACACGGGACTTCGTCGCGGACGTCCTCGCGCCCTTCGACTTCACGGGCGTCCGGCCCGCCGCGCCCACGAGGACGTTCACGGGCAGCCTCGACCTGCTCGTCGGGAGCCGAAGGGTCCGCGTCGAGGAGTACGGGCACGCGCACACGTCCAGCGACAGCGTCGTGACCGTCCCCGACGCGGGCGTCGTGTTCGCCGGGGACCTGCTGTTCGTCGGCGTGACGCCCGTGATGTGGGCGGGCCCGATCACCACCTGGCGCGCGCACCTCGCGCGGCTCCTCGCGCTGGACGCCGACGTCTACGTGCCCGGTCACGGCCCCGTCTGCGGCAAGGAGGAGGTGCGCCTGCTCGACGCGTACTTCGACCTGCTGGGCCGCGCGGGCGGCGCGCTGCTCGCGCGGGGCCTCCCGCCGCACGAGGCGGCGCGCGCCTTCCTGGACTCAGGAGAGTTCCGCGCGTCGCCCTTCGCGGCCTGGGACAACCCCGAGCGGGTGTACATCAACCTCCTCACGATGAGCCGCGCGGGTGGCCGCGCCGAGACGCCCGTGAAGCCCCTCGACCGCGCCCTGGCGTTCCACCACATGGCGCAGCTCGCGGCGCGCGGCAGCTGAGCCGGGTCGCCGTTCGGTGGCGGGGGCGCGGGCTACGATGGAGGCATGAGCGCGCCCGTCTTCAAACCGATGAGCGTCGAGGAGTACCTCCGCACGGAGGAAACCAGCCCGTACAAGCGAGAGTACGTGGGCGGCTTCGTCTACCCCCTGCACGGCACCACGCGTGCGCAGGCGGGAGCGAGCCGCAACCACGTCCGCATCACGGTGAACATCACGCGTGAATTGAGCACCCGGGCGCAGGGTACGGATTGCTTCGTGTACTCGTCGGACATGAAGCTCTACATCGAGGGTGCGAGAACCTTCTACTACCCCGACGTCATGGTCGTCTGCGGTCCCACCGATCCCGACGCCCCCGACACCTACGAGACGGCCCCCTGCCTGCTCGTGGAGGTCACGTCGAGGAGCACCGTCCGCAACGACCGCCACGCGAAGTACCAGGCGTACACGGCCCTGCCGAGCCTCCAGACGTACCTCATCGTGGAGCAGCACGAGCGGCGCGTGTACGCCTACCACCGCCAGGGCCGGACGTGGAAGCTGCAGGAACTCGCGAGCAGCGGCACCGTCGACCTGCCCTGCCTGGGACACACGCTCAGCCTCGACGACGTCTACACGGGCGTGCCGGTCTGAAGGGGTCAGGCAAAGGGAAGAACCCCGGCGGTCACCGGGGTTCTTGTTCTGGTGCGGAAGGGCAGACTTGAACTGCCGACCTCACGCTTATCAGGCGTGCGCTCTAACCAGCTGAGCTACTCCCGCTCAAAGCGGTACGTAGGTTAGCAAAGGATGCGGGCAGTGTCAACGCCTGCCCGGGGTGAGGGCTCAGGTGCGGACGTAGGGGTCGTACAGGCGACGGTACTCGTCCATCGCGTAGCGGTCGGTCATGCCCGCGAGGTAGTCGCACACGGCCCGCTCGATGCCGTGCTGCCGCTCGCCGGCGCGGACGCCGGGCGGCAGCATCGCGGGCTGCTTGCAGTACGCCGCGAAGAGGCTCGTGAGGAAGTGCTCGGCCTTGTGCACCTGCCGCACGACGCGGTGATGACGGTAGAGGTTCGCGAAGAGGAACCGCTTGAGGTCCATCAGGAGACCACGGGCCTCGTCGCTGTAGCCGATCAGGAGGCGGTCGTGCGTGCGGACGTCCGCGAGGGTGCGGACGTCCGCGTCCCGCAGGCGCCGCTCGCTCGCCTCGATGAGGTCCGTGATCATCCAGCCGAGCAGTTCGCGGATGAGGACACGCCGTTCCTTCTCCGTGATGTGCGCCGGATCGAGCCTGAGCTCGCGCACGAAGCGGTCCCAGATCTCCAGCCCTTCGAGGTCGCGGGGCGTGATGAGGCCGCTGCGCAGGCCGTCGTCGAGGTCGTGCGCGTTGTAGGCCGTCTCGTCCGCGACGTTCGCGAGCTGCGCTTCCAGGCCGGGCCGCCAGTTCGGCTCGTACTCGGGGATGTCGCGCGTCTCGGGCTGATCGTAGAGCGTCTCGTGCTTCACGATGCCCTCCAGCGTCTCCCAGGTGAGGTTCAGACCGGGAAAGCCCTCGTAGCGCTCCTCCAGTTTCGTGACGATGCGCAGGCTCTGACGGTTGTGCTCGAAGCCGCCGTGGTCGCGCATGATCTCGTTCAGGATGCGTTCGCCCGCGTGCCCGAAAGGCGGATGCCCCAGGTCGTGCGCGAGCGCGACGGTCTCCGCGAGCGTCTCGTTCAGGCCGAGCGCCACCGCGACGGACCGCGCGACCTGCGCGACCTCCAGGGTGTGCGTGAGGCGCGTGCGGTAGTAGTCGCCCTCGTAGTTCACGAAGACCTGCGTCTTGTACTCCAGACGGCGGAAGGCGGTGGTGTGCAGCACGCGGTCGCGGTCCTTCTGGTAGGGGCCGCGGTAACGGCTCTCCTCCTCGGGGTAGCGGCGCCCGCGCGTCTCGTCCGAGAAGGTCGCGTAGGGCGCGAGGGACTGCCGCTCTCGCTGGAGCAGGAGGTCACGGGTGAAGAGCATGCGTTCAGGCTAGCAGCGAGGAGCCGTCAGCGGTCAGCCGTCAGCCATCAGCGGTCGAGGCTCGGTGGCGGTGGTCGTCGGGACGAGCCCGAACAGGAAGCGGGGCGTTCCGAGGAGGAACGCCCCGCTTCACTGACCGCTGACCGCTCCTAGATGCTGAGGGTCTTGGCGCACCTGTACAGCGAGCGGCTCACGTCCTTGCGCTTCTCCCACGTCTCGTGCAGGGGCGTGAAGACGATCTCGCCGTTCACGCGGCCCGCCATGACGTCCGTCCGGCCTTCCAGGATGGCGCGCACGGCCTCCTCGCCGAGGCGCGACGCGAGGATACGGTCGCTGCTGACGGGCGAGCCGCCACGCTGGATGTGCCCGAGGATGCTGACGCGTGTCTCCAGGCCCGTGCCCTCCGCGATGGCCTGACTGACGCCCATCGCGCCGCCCGGGTAGCCTTCCGCGACGATGATGATGCTCGACGCCTTGCCCTTCGCGACGCTGTCCTGGATGACCTGCACGACGTCCGTGACGGGCTTCTCGTCCTCGGGGAGGAAGACCTCCTCGGCGCCCCCGGCGACGGCCACGTCGAGCGCGATGTGACCCGCGTGACGGCCCATGACCTCCACGACGAAGATGCGCTCGTGACTGGCGGCGGTGTCGCGCAGCTTGTCCACGGCGTCCAGCGCCGTCTCCACGGCGGTGAAGTAGCCGATGGTGTGATCCGTGCCGTACAGGTCGTTGTCGATCGTGCCGGGAATGCCGATCACGTCGATACCGTGCTCCTCGTAGAGGTAGTGCGCGCCGTGAAAGCTGCCGTCCCCGCCGATCACGATGAGGCCGTCCACGTTCAGGTCGCGCAGGTGCGCCGCGCCCTTCGCACGGCCCTCGGGGGTGCGCCACGTGGCGGAACGCGCGGTGAGCAGGATGGTGCCGCCGCGCTGGATGGTGTTGGCGACGTCGCGCGGTCCGAGGATGCGCATGTCGCCCTGATGGAGGCCCTGGAAGCCGCGACGGACGCCGACGACCTCCACGCCCTGGCTGGTGGCGGTCCGGACGACGGCGCGGACGGCGGCGTTCATGCCGGGCGCGTCCCCGCCGGAGGTGAGCACTGCGATTCGCTTCATGATGTTCCTTCTCCTGTCAGGCGTCCGCGTCCGTGCCCGCTTCGCGCGTCACGGCCAGCGCCAGGCTGTAAGCGTCATTCTTACGCAAACCGGCCTGCACGAGCAACGCGCGGATGTCGCGCACCTCGCGGCCCTCGCCCGCGAGCCGCTCGGCGAGCGCGCGGAAGTCCGTCCCCTCGCCCTCGGGCGTTCCGGGGTGG
>NZ_KI912633.1:92154-94093 GCF_000519345.1 Deinococcus pimensis DSM 21231 | reverse complement strand
CGCGCCGCGCCGCACACGCCGGCGAGGTCCGTGAGGGTGTCCGCGAGGCGGTGCGGGCTCTCGTACAGCACGCTCGTCTCCGTCCGCGCGGCGAGCGCGGCGAGCCGTTCGCGCCGCTCGCGACCCGAGCGGGGCAGGAAGCCCTCGAAGGTGAAACGCGCCGCCGGGAGGCCCGAGAGGACCAGCGCGGGCACGAAGGCCGTGGGGCCCGGCAGGACCTCCACGGTCCCGCCGAGGTCCAGCGCGATCTCCACGAGTTCCGCGCCCGGATCGCTGATGCCGGGCGTGCCCGCGTCCGAGACGTACGCGAGCCGCGGGTAGCGCTCCAGCGTGCCCGCGGCCCGCTCGCGGATGGTGTGCGCGTCGAGCCGCACGAGGGGCTTCTTGATGGCGAGGTGGTGCAGCAGCGCGCCCGTGCGGCGGGTGTCCTCGCAGGCGACGGCGTCGCAGGCGCGCAGGACCTCCACGGCGCGCGCCGTGAGGTCGCCGAGGTTCCCGACGGGCGTCGGCACGAGCGTGACGTGGACGGCGGTCGTCATTCGCTGCGCACGACCTCCACGTCTGGAACGAGATCGGGCGCCTCGAAGCCGAGGCCGGGCGCGGCGGGCTTGAGCCGGATACGGACACGCTTCGGGCGGCGCAGCGCGTTCGCGATGGTGGCGCGCAGCAGCTCGCCCTCGCCGACGGTGACGGTCACGACGGTCCCCTCGGGCAGACGCGCGCCCTGAAGTTCCACCACGCCGTTCACGACGACGCCCCGGTAGGCCCTCACGCGTTCCTCCGGCGGCGACGCTCGGCGCGCGCGAGGGCCTGCCTCAGCGCGACGATCTCGCTCTCGCGGGCGCCGCCGAGCAGCGCGTAGCGGTCGATCATCTCGCTCGCCTCGCGGCGCCGTCCGAGCCGCAGCAGCAGCAGGCCCACGTGCTCCCCGTCCGCGAAGAACGCGCGGGGGTTGTTCGGTTCGCTCTCGATCTGCGCCCGCGCGGTCGCGAGCAGTTCCAGCTGCGTGCGGTGCGTCGCGACGCGCGCGCGGATCCCCCACACCGCGAACCAGAAGGACGCCAGCACGAGGGTCGTGGTGATGGTCGTGGAGCGCTCCACCCCGTACGTGGTCGAGAGCCGGACCAGCAGGGGAAAGAAGAACGCGAGGAGCATCAGCACGGCCAGGGTCGCCGCGTAGTTCACGGGCGGGCACTCCCGGATGCCGGGGCACGCCGGACGCTTCGCGACGCACGAGCGGGTACGGTGGGGCACGACGTCCACATGGCGTCAGTCTACCCGCTTCCCCGCGCCCCGAAAGAGTACCGGGCCCCAGGGGGCTTCCTTCACGTAGACTTCGAAGACGACATGCGCCTGCACCTCATCACCGTCGGCGAACCCCGCCTCCCGTATGCCCGCGCCGGCTGGGACGAGTACTGGACGCGGCTGGGGCGTTATCACAAGCCCCGCGTGACGCGCGTGCCCGGGACCACCCCGGAGAAGGAGGGCGTGGCCATTCTGCGCGCGGCGGGTCACGCGCCGCTCGTGGCGCTCGATCCGCGCGGACGGCAGATGACGTCGGAGGAACTCTCCGCGTTCCTCGACGGGCTCGCGGTGGGCGGCACCGGGGAGCTCGCGCTGTGCGTGGGCGGCCCGGACGGCCTCTCGGACGGGGTGCGCGCGCGGGCGCACTCCCTGTGGAGCCTCTCGAAGCTGACCTTCCCGCACGACCTCGCGATGGTGGTGCTGCTCGAGGCGCTCTACCGCGCCTCCACGATCAGCAAGGGCGAGCCTTACCACCGCTGAGGCTGCACGGAAGGCGCCCTCACCTCGGGGTGAGGGCGCCTTCCGCCAGGGGGTTCGGTGGGGCGGACCTCAGCCGCCGGGCGTGGTGGGGGGAGCGGGCTGCGCGGGATCGCTCGGCGCGGCCGGATCGGTCGGCGTGGTGGGTGCGGCGGGG
>NZ_KI912633.1:62799-92054 GCF_000519345.1 Deinococcus pimensis DSM 21231 | reverse complement strand
TGCCCGAAGGGGTGCTCGCGTCGGCCTCGCTGCGGCTGGTGGCGGCCCCGGTCGCGGGAGCGCCGGCGGCGTCCACGGGGGTGAAGCCCGCCTGGGACAGCAGGCTGGCGTACCCGTCCAGGGCGTCCTTCACGCTGCCCTGGTAGATGACGGCCACGCCGAGGATCGTGTCGACGCTCCGGAGGGGCGTCTGCCCGGCGAGGTAGGGGAGGGCCAGCTCGCCCGACGCGAGTTCGACGGTCGTCTGGGTGGGCAGGGCGGACGTCGTGGCGGACGTGCTCGTGGCGTCGCGGGTGGTGTCCGTCGCGGGCGCCGCCGGGTCCGTGGTGGTCGTGTCGGTCGTGGGCGCGGTCTGGTCGGGCGTGGCAGGTGCCGTCTGGTCCGGCGTGGCAGGTGCCGTCTGGTCCGGCGTGGCAGGTGCCGTCTGGTCGGGCGTGACCGGGCTGGTCGGGGTGGTCTGGGCGGGCGTGGCCGGGGCGGCGGGCGTGGTGCTCTGCGCGAGCGCGGTGCCCAGGCCGAGGGCCAGGGCCGCGAGCAGCGTACGTCGGTTCCGTGGGGTCATGCTCGTCCTCCTTGGGCGCCGGACGGCGCCGTGGTGGGGGCGACGGGGGTCGCCTTCACGAACGCAAGCCTAGGAGGGCCGGGTGTGCGCTTCGGGACAGAAGTCGGACCCCGGCGTTGGCGCGCGGCTCACGGTGCGCGCAGGTCCTGCTCGTTCTTCTCATGCGGGACGGTGGTTCCACCAGGGCGCGCGAGGTGAATACGACGGGACGAGGTTCATGAGGGGGCTTTCCGAGGGTCCGGTGTCGTTCGACTCGCGCGCCCTCGGGGAGGGCGGTTTCTCCCGGAGCGATCGTCGCACTACCCTCGTGCGCCCTGAGAAGGATGGAGGCGTGCTCATGGCGCTTCGGGCCCCGTGTTCAACGGCGGAGGGGCCGCCTCTGCGTCAGCGGCCCCTCCCCTGCATAGACTTCACGTGAGATTATTCCGAGAGCGTCCCTCGTGATCTCACGTTCTGCTCAGGCGTCGTCCCGGTCGGGGCGGTCGTCGCGGACGGTGAGGACCGGCACGTGGCTCTCGCGCACCACCTTCTCGGCGACGGACCCGAGGAAGAAGTGCTCCAGCCCGCGCCGTCCGTGCGTGCCCATCACGATCACGTCGGCCTGCCAGTCACGGGCCGCCACGAGGATGCCCTGCACGGGATCGCCGGAGAGGAGCTCGTACTCCTCGCCCTCCACGGCCTCGTCCGTGAGGCGCGACAGGTCCGCGTGGGAGAGCTCGCGCTGCACGTCCCCGGTCGGCAGGACCGGCGCGACACCGCCCGTGGTGAGGTCGGGTACGGCGACCGCGCGCGCGTCGAGAACGTGGACGAGCTTCACGGCGGCGCCGGGGAAGCTCGCGCGGGCGAGCGCGAGCGCGCGCTCGGCGCTGGGGGAGAAGTCGGTCGGAACGAGGATTCGCTGGAACATGGAGAACCTCCTGGACGTACGCTATTGAGCGCCGGTGAGAAGCCTGAGCCGGGCGGTTAAAGCGACGGAGAGCCGCCCGACAGGAGCGCGAGCATCGCGCCGTACACGCGGGCGGTGGCGCGCGCGTCCTCCAGCGCGTCGTGCGGGCGGATGGGCACGTCGAAGTGCGCCGCGAGGTCCTCCAGGCGTGTGCTGAGCGTCTTGGGCAGCAGACCCGCGTGGATCAGGAAGTGCGCCACGACCTTCGTGTCCACCACCGACCCGATCATCAGCTCGTGGTAGTCGGGCAGCAGGGTCATCAGGAAGCGCACGTCGAAGTTCACGTTGTGCCCGCCGAGCATCACCCGCCTGCGCGAGCGGAAGCGTAGGAAGGCCCGCACCTCGTTCGCGGCGACCTCCGGCACCGACGCGAGCTCGTGGTGCTCGCGCAGGTCGATGCCGTTGACCTCCATCGCGGGGGCGTCCACGTGGTACGTGTCGTGCCGTACCCGCACGAGGGTCTCGCGGGTCACCTCCCGCGAGCGCGTGTCGAACGCCGCGAGGCCCACCGTCAGCAGGGAATGGCGGTCCTCGTGGACGCCTCCCGTCTCCGTGTCCACGAAGATCACCGTCGCCATGACGCCATCTTGCGGGCGCACACCTCCTCGCCCGCCGTGGGTGAAGGGACGCTCAGGCCCGCGCGGCCCCCCTGTATACTTCCCGGTATGTTTCGGGCCGTGATCGGACTTGAGGTTCACCTTCAGCTGAGCACCCGCACGAAGATGTTCTCGCGCTGCCGCGCGGACTACTTCGGCGAGGAGCCGAACACCTTCACGGACCCCCTGACGCTGGGGCTGCCCGGCACCCTGCCCACCATCAACAGGGAGGCGGTCGAGCTCGCGCTGATGTTCGGCCTCGCGCTCGGCTGCGACGTGGAGGGCTTCACGCAGTTCCACCGCAAGAACTACTTCTACCCGGACGCGCCGAAGAACTACCAGATCTCGCAGTACGACCGCCCCATCGCGCGCGACGGGCACCTCATGGTCGGCGGGCGGCGCATCGGCATCCGCCGCGCGCACCTCGAGGACGACGCGGGCAAGCTGATCCACCCCACCTACGCCGACTACTCCCTGCTGGACCTCAACCGCGCCGGGATGCCCCTCATCGAGATGGTCACCGAGCCCGACCTCGGGACGCCCGAGGAGGCCCGCGAGTTCCTGCACCTCGTGCGCGCCATCGCGCAGGCCCTCGGCGTGTCCGACGCGAACCCCGAGGAGGGCAAGATGCGCTGCGACGTGAACGTCAGCCTGCACCGCCCGGGCGAGCCCTTTGGGACGAAGGTGGAGGTGAAGAACCTCAACTCCTTCAAGAGCGTGCAGCGCTCCCTGGAGTACGAGATCGCCCGGCAGACGCGCGTGCTGGAGGACGGCGGGCGCGTCACGCAGGACACGATGGGCTGGGACGAGGGCGGCCAGCGCACCTTCGTGATGCGCACGAAGGAGGAGGAGAGCGACTACCGCTACTTCCCCGAGCCGGACCTGCCGCCCCTCGTGATCACGCCCGAGTGGGTGGAGCGCGTCCGCGCCGCGATGCCCGAACTGCCCGCCGCGAAGGAACGCCGCCTCGCCCTCGCGGGACTGCGTGAGGCCGACGCCTTCACGGTCGCGTACGACGTGGAGCTCTCGCGCTTCCTCGACGAGGCCATGACGCACGGCGCGGACGCGCAGAAGCTCGCGAACTGGCTGCTCGGGGACGTGACGGGCTGGCTCTCCGAGCGCGGGACGCCGCTGGAACGCTCGCGCCTCACGCCCGCGCACCTCGCGGCGCTCGTGCGGCTCGTGGACGGCGCCGCCATCACCGGCAAGATGGCCAAGGATCTCCTGCCGGAGGTGATGGAGGGCGCCGACCCGGAGGTCCTCGTGCGTGAGCGCGGCCTCGCCGTCGTCACGGACACCGCCGAGATCGAGGCGGCCGTGGCGCGCGTCGTGGAGGCCAACCCGGCGGTCGTCGCGAACATCCGCGCGGGCAACGCGAAGGCCGTGAACGCCCTGTTCGGGCAGGTGATGCGCGAGCTCGGCGGGAAGGCCAAGCCGGAACTCGTCCGCGACCTGCTCGGCGCCCGCGTCGCCGTGGACGGCTGAGTGCGCCGCTCGGCGCGGGCGGCCCTGCTCGTCACGGAACTGCAGATCGCGGCGCTCGCGCTGTACGCCGCCGGGAGCCTCGCGCTGCGCGGTCTCGACGTCCTGACGGGCTGGAGCGCGCTCGTCACCCTGGTGTCGGCCGCGCTGCTCGTGTACCAGCGCCTGCTGCTGCGCGGCCTCTTCCGGGGGGAGGCCGCGGACGGGGACGACGGGCGTCTGAACGCTTGGCGCGGACTCTACATCGTCGTGCTGATCTCGGGCCTGCTGATGCTGGCGCTCTACCTGCTGGTGCTGCTCGCGCCGCAGGACGTGCCCAACCCGGAGGCGCTCGCGCTGCTGCTCGTCGCGACGGGCGCGTCGCTGTACGCCACGTACGGGACCTTCCGGGCCATGAACCGTCTCTTCGTCGCGCCCGAGGACGCGTCCGCACGGGTGTCCGCGCGGGAGTGGCTGGGACGCAACGCCCTCGCGACGGGCGTGGTCGCCGTGATGAACCTCGTGCCGATCCGGGGCGTGCCGGACACGACGCCACTGACGCTGACGCTCGCGTACGCGCTGGTCTCGCTGCTGGACGTCGCCTGGCCTCTGCTGATCCGCGCCGCGCTGCGCGGCCGTTCCTGAACCTTCCCCGTCCGTGCGCCCGGCTCCCCGTGGGGTAGAGTGAGGCCGAACGCCCGCCCGGCGGGCGCGTCATTTCCACTTCAACAGGAGGTTCAGCATGCTCGTCACCGGTTCCGAGATCCTGGTGCCCGCCCGTGAGGGCAAGTACGGCGTCGGGTCGTTCAACACCAACAACATGGAGATCACGCAGGCCATCGTCACCGCCGCCGAGAAGCTCCGCAGCCCCGTCATGCTGCAGATCAGCGAGGGCGCGCTGAAGTACGGCGGCAAGGACCTCGTGAACATCACCATCGACCTCGCGACGCGCGCCACGGTGCCCGTCGCGATCCACCTCGACCACGGCAGCAGCTACGAGAGCGCCCTGCGCGCCATCCGGCTGGGCTTCACGAGCGTGATGATCGACGCGTCGCACCATCCCTTCGAGGAGAACGCCCACGAGACGCGCCGCGTCGTCGAGGCGGCCCACGCGATGGGCGTCACGGTCGAGGCGGAGATCGGGCGGCTCGGCGGTGTCGAGGAGCACATCGAGGTGAGCGAGGAGGACGCGTTCCTCACCAACCCCGAGGAGGCGCAGCGCTTCGTGGAGGCGACGGGCTGCGACTACCTCGCCATCGCGATCGGCACGAGCCACGGCGCGTACAAGGGCAAGGGCCGTCCCTTCATCGACCACGCGCGCATCGAGAAGGTGGCCTCCCTGCTGCCGATCCCGCTCGTGGCGCACGGGTCGAGCGGCGTGCCCGCCTCCATCGTGGAGCGGCTGCGCGCGGCGGGCGGCGAGATCGGCGACGCGCAGGGCATCGCCGACGAGGACCTGCAGCGCGCCACGCAGCACGGCATCGCGAAGGTCAACGTGGACACCGACCTGCGCCTGGCGATGACGGTCGGTATCCGCGAGGCGCTCCAGAAGAACCCCAAGGAGTTCGACCCGCGCAAGATCATCGGGCCCGCCCGTGACCTCATGACGGAGATGGTGGAGCTCAAGATGCGCGTCCTCGGCTCGGTCGGCAAGGCCTGAGCGGAGGTCGCGGGAGGGGACGGGCTCGCCCGTCCCCTCTCATCATTCCCGCTTTTCTGATCGAACGCTGAGAGCCGAGTGCAGCACATGAAGACCGCGCCTGGGGGATTTCTCACTCCCCGGACGTATGATCACGTAGCCCCGATGATGCGTGCGCCGCGCTCCCCCCGAACCCTGCGAGTGCTCGCCGTCGCCACGCTCCTGAGCGTGTCGCTCGCGCAGAACGACTTCAAGGCCCGCATGACGGCCATGCTGCCCGAGAACAACCAGGTGGCCGAGATCATGGAGTTCGGGTACGACCAGGAGATCCAGAACATCCAGGAACGCTTCCGGCAGGCCGAGCGTCAGGACCCCCGCTGGTTCCGCGACTGGCGCGCCGCGCACGCCGACGACCCGATCCTGCCCTACCACGTGAAGTTCGGCGTGAGCGCGCAGGAATACGAGCGTCTCCTCACCGACAAGGGCCTGCGGCTCGTCCGCACGGGCCGCACCGCCCGCCTCAACGTCACCGTGTCCGGCGGCCGCATGATCTTCCAGGGCGGCAGTGGCGCCGAGGCCCTCAAGGGCATCGTGCTCAACCTCAACACGGGCGAACTGCGCGTCCCCGAATCCAGCGTCGTCGCCAGACCGCAGACCCGCTACGTCAACGGACGCGGCGACGTCCTCGGCCTGGGCACGCGCAGCGGCTGGGGCTGGGAGGTCAGCAGCGCCAACCCGCAGTCACGCGTGAACATCTGGGCGAACTTCACCCTGATGCAGTTCAGCAACGGCACCGTCCTGCTCGCCTTCAAGAAGGCCGCGCTCGTCGACAACCGCTACCAGCCCGAGATCGACCTGACGCTCTTCTACGACCGCAAGAACGTCACCAGTGGCCGCGCGGGCACCCAGTGACCCCACACGGCACGAGGCGGCTACAGTGAGCGCATGAGCCTCTCGTGGCGTGACCTCGAATCCCGCGTCGGTCTCGACGACCTGCCCGCCTTCCACCGCGCCTTCCTCACCTGGCGCGGCGTCGAGGGCGTGGGTACCATGCCCCTGCGGCGCGTGCAGCAGCGCGTGGAGGCCGAACTCAACCGCCTCGTGCAGGCGGGCCTCGCGGTTCGCGACGGCGACGACTGGCAACTGAAGGACGGCGCGTTCGAGGGTTTCGAACGCGCCGTCCCCTACCTCTGAGCTACGCCGGGCTCGGCAGCGGATCGCCCAGCGGCGGCACCTCCGGAATGCCGGGCGTGTCCGGATTCGTCGGTGGGTCCATGATGGGCACGGGCGTGTCCTGCGGCGGGAGACGCTCGGGCAGATTGCCCGGCATGTCCGGCGTGTCCGGATTGGAGGGCGGCGTGCCGGGCTCCGGGATGGTCGGGCGGTCACCAGGTGCGGTCATGCGGCTCCTTTCGTGTTCCACCGAGTATCCGCGCCCCGCCTGACGGGCAAAGGAAGAGGACGCTGAAGCGCCCTTCAGCGTCCTCGACCCTGCCCTTCGTGTCAGCGGCGTCCGTACTGGGTCGTCGCGGGCTGCCCGGTGGTCGCGGCCGGACGGTTCGGTCCGGCCGCTCCACCACCGAAGGTCGCGGCGCCCTCCTGCGCGAGACGCGCGAACTCCTTCGCGTCCACCGCGCGCTCCTGACCCGTCTCGAAGGTGATGATGCGGCGCTTGTAGAGCCCGGCGAGGAACGCGTCCATCGTGACCATGCCCGCCTGCGCGTTCGTCTGCATCACGCTCGTGATCTGGTACGTCTTGCCTTCACGGATGAGGGCGCGCACCGCCGGGTTCGCGATGAGCAGCTCGTACGCGAGGATACGGCCCTCCTTGTCGGCGCGCGGCAGCAGCTGCTGCGTCATGACCGCCACGAGGTTGTTCGCGAGCTGCACGCGGATCTGCGCCTGCTGCTCCTCCGGGAAGACGTCCACGATACGGTCGATCGACTCGGGCGCGCTGTTCGTGTGCAGCGTCCCCATCACGAGGTGACCCGTTTCCGCCGCCGTCACGGCCGCCTTGATCGTCTCGTAGTCACGCATCTCACCCACGAGGATCACGTCCGGCGCCTGACGCAGCACCGCGCGCAGCGCGTTGTTGAAGTCCCACGTGTCCGCGCCGACCTCACGCTGGTTCACGATGCTGCTCTTGTGCGTGTGCATGAACTCGATCGGGTCCTCGATCGTCACGATGTGCAGCTTCTTCGTGCTGTTGATGTAGTCGATCATCGCGGCGAGCGTCGTCGACTTGCCCGAACCCGTCGGGCCCGTCACGAGCACCAGGCCGCGCGGCGCGTCCGCGATCTCCACGACCGTGCGCGGCAGCCCGAGGTCCTCCACGCTCTTGATGTTCGTGGGAATCAGACGCATCACGCCGCCCACCGCGCCCTTCTGCATGAACGCGTTCACGCGGAAACGGGCCCGCTCACCCAGCGCGAAGGAGAAGTCCAGCTCGCGCTTCTCCTCGAAGGTGCGCTGCTGCTTCTCGTTCATCATGCTGTACATCAGCTTGCGCGTGTCCGTCGGCTCCAGCGGACCGAAATCGAAGCCCGTGTACGTGCCGTGGATCTTGAACTGCGGGGCGAGGCCCGCCGTGAGGATCACGTCGGACGAGCCCTTCTCGGCGGCGATACGAAGGATGTCGGTGATGTCTCCGGGTGTGTGCATGCGGGCTCCTTTGGAAGCGGTCGGGGGTCGGTGTTCAGCCGTCAGTGACGGGCGCAAGGCGGGCGGAGTGAGGGAGGGAAGGCTCGGAACGGAAGGGGGGAGGGTTGAGAGGCCGTCCACGTTCTGGTCTTCGCCGCCCCGTCGTCGTACGCACCGGAGCGGTCCGGTGCTTTTGCCTCGGGCGTCTCCGCATCTCCACGCTCATGGGCGGAGCGGTCCGGGCGTCCGGGCCTGGGACGCCCACGCGTCTCCGTGGTGGGTTTACGCATTCGTATTCCCGAGGATCTCCTCCAGCGTCGTCATCCCCGCGAGGGCCTTCTCGAAGCCGTCCTCGCGCAGGGTGCGCATCTCCGCCTCGGCCTGGGCGACGTCGCGGATCTCGGTGGAGCTCTTGCCCTGACCGATCGCGACCTTCACGGGTTCGTTCACGATCATCAACTCGTGGATGGCGAGTCGGCCTCGGTAGCCGGTGCCGTTGCAGCGCGGGCAGCCCGCGCCGCGGAAGAGCTTGGCGCCCGCCACCTTCTCCTCGGGGATGCCCATCTTGCGCAGCACCTCCGGGTCGGCGGTCGTCTCGACCTTGCAGTCCGAGCAGATCTTGCGCACGAGTCGCTGCGCGAGCACCCCGATCAGGGCGGCGCTGATGTTGAAGCTCTCGACGCCCATCTCCTCCAGACGCGTCACGGCGCCCGGCGCGTCGTTCGTGTGGAGCGTCGCGATCACGAGGTGACCGGTCAGCGCGGCCTCCGTCGCGATCTTCGCGGTCTCGGCGTCACGGATCTCACCGATCATGATGATGTCGGGGTCCTGACGAAGGAAGGAGCGCAGCGCCCGCGCGAAGGTCAGACCCGCCGCGACGTTCACCTGCGTCTGGTTGATGCCGGGAATCTCGTACTCCACCGGGTCCTCGACGGTGGTGGTGTTCACGTCGGGCGTGCTGATGCGCTTGAGGATCGAGAAGGTGGAGAAGGACTTGCCCGATCCGGTCGGGCCCGTGATGAGGAAGATCCCGTAGGGCTTCTCGATGGTGTCGATGAAGCGCTGGTAGTTGTGCTCGCTGAAGCCGAGCTGCTCCACCTCGGGGATGTCGCTGGCCTTCTTCAGCAGACGCATCACGGCCTTCTCGCCGTACACGGTGGGCAGCGTGGACAGACGCAGGTCGAGGTCGATCGCGCCGCGCTTGAAGCGCACGCGGCCGTCCTGCGGCACGCGCCGCTCGGCGATGTCGAGGTTCCCGACGATCTTGATGCGCGCCAGCACGCTCTGCGCCGCCGCCTTCGGCAGTTCCTGGTAGTCGCGCAGGCTGCCGTCCACGCGCATGCGGACCTTCAGGTTGTGCTGCGTCGGCTCGATGTGGATGTCCGACGCGTCCTGCAGCGCCGCCTCGCGGATGATGTTGTCCACGACGCGCACGACGGCGTTGTCGTCGAGGGCGCTGATCTCGGCGTCCTCGCGCTCCTTGTCCTTGCCCTTCGTGTTCGCCGCGAGTTCCTTGTTGAGGGCCGCCATGTCGGACGCGCCGAAGTAGCGCTCGATGAGGCGCGTGATGTCCTTCTCGGCCATCACGGCGGGCACGATCTCGCGGCCCACGATGAGGCGCAGGTCGTCGAGCGCGAACACGTTGCGCGGGTCCTTCATCGCGACGACGAGGGCGCTGCCCTGCATGCGGATCGGGATGACCGTGTAGCGCCGCGCGGTCGCCTCGGGGATGAGCAGCGCGACGGACGCGTCCGGCGCGGACTGGTTCGCGTCGACGTACTCGTAGCCGAGCTGCACCGCCAGGGAGCGCGCCAGCATCTCCGGGCTGAGCTTGCCCGACTGCACCAGCGTGTCCTCGAGGCGTCCGCCGCCCGAGTGCTGCTTCTGGAGGGCCTGCTCCACCTCCTCCGATCCGGCGTAGCCGAGCTCCACGATGACCTCGCCGAGCGGCTTGACCTTGCCCTCGCGCGACTGGACCTGCAGCGCCTCGCGCAGCTGCGCGCGCGACAGGGTGCCCTGCTGGATCATCGCCTCGCCGAGACGGCCCTTCTGCGGGTAGAGACGGTCGATGAGGTTCTCGATGTCGTTCGGGCGGGCCAGCGCGATCTGGATGGGACGATCGATCAGCGCCTCGATGTCGGCGCGCTTGCGCGGGTCGCTCGTGGCGACGGTGATGACGCCGTCGCGCTCCTCGATGGGCACGGCGGTGAGGCGCAGCGCGTCGGGGCGCAGCATGAGGCCCAGCACCTTCTCGCTCGGCTCGTAGTCGCGCGGGTTGCGGATGAAGATCGCGCCCGCCTGCTCGGCCAGCACGGTGTAGAGCTGCTCCTCCGTGACCATCCCGGTGGAGACGAGCACCTGACCGAGCGGTTCGTCCGTCTGGGTGCGCGCCCGCAGCGCCACCTCCAGGTCGCCCTCGGTGAGGTAGCCGCGCTTGACGAGCAGCGTGCCGAGTTGCTCGTGCCGCTGGTCCGCGGCGCCCTCGGGCGCGGCGGCGCTCAGGCCGAGTTCCGGGTAGGCGTTGCCGAGCGCCCACAGCAGCTGCTCGCGCAGCGCCTGGTAGGGCTCCACGATGAGGCCGCTCTCGTCCTCGACCGTCTCGATGGAGATGGAGTTGAGGGGATCCACGAAGGCCACGCGGAGGTTGCCGCCCTCGATCGCGAAGGGCACGGCGTTCAGTGACTGCGCGAGCGTCCCGCTGATCGTCGCGAGCGCCTCGGGGGCGGGCTTCACGACGGAGAGGTTCACGAGGGGGATGCCGAGGGCCTCCTCGACGGCGCGCGCGATGCGGCGCTCCCCGACGAGTCCCGTGTCGATCAGGATGTCCGAGAGGCGCCCGCCGACCTCGACGTGTCGGTCCAGGGCCTTCTGGAGGTCCGTGTCGTTCACGTACCCCTGTTCGAGCAGGATGGCGCCGAGACGCCGGTCACCGATGGATAGAGCCACTGATCAGTCCTCCGTGGGGTTGAGTGTGGGGCGGCCGTGCTGCAGCCCGTACCTTCTCAGGACGAGCCGTTCGACGCGCCTGGCGAGCTTCGTGTGGGGAAGGGCGTTGTCCGCGAGCGGGCGGACCATGATCGTGAACATCCCGGCGAGGTTGCCGCCGAGGACGTCGGTGAAGAGCTGATCGCCGACCATCGCGACCTGACCGGGCGCGAGGTCCATGCGGCGGGCCGCGCGGTGGAACGACTGCGGGTTGGGCTTGCTGGCCAGCCCGATCCCGGCGAAGCCGAGCCGCTCGGTCCAGAAGCGGACGCGTTCGGGCATGGCGTTCGACAGGAGGTACAGCCGGACGCCGCGCAGCATCAGTTCGGACGCCCAGGTCTGCACCTCGCGCGCCTCCCGGTACGAGCCGTACTCGATGAGGGTGTTGTCGAGGTCGAGCAGCAGGCCGTGCAGGTCGTGGTCGGCCATGAGGTCCGGCGTGATCTCCGTGACGTGATCGAGGACGAGCCGTGGTCGCAGGACGCTCACGACTCCTCCAGATTCCTGAATCCCGTCATCATCTTCGCCTCACGCAATTGTACTTCGGTGGCCGTCCGCTTCAGGTGAAAGTCTTCAGGCCACGCGATCGCCGCCCACATCCGCCCCGTTCGCCCGGCGTCCCGACGGTACGAGAAGAACGCGTCCTCCGTAGAGCACAGTCCCGCCGTCCACACGGCGTCCTCCGGCACGCCGGCCTCCGCGAGCACCCGGACGTTCGCGGCGAGCAGGTCGAGGTGCGGCGCGCCGTCCACATCCCGCACGGCGAGGCCGAGCCCGCCCTCCTCGAACTGCCGCGCGACGTCCACGCCCACCGCGTAGCGCGCGGCGGCGATGCCGGGCCCGACCGCCGCGCGGATCCGCTCGGGTCGCGCGCCGAGCGCCGTCATCGCCTCGACGGTGCGCGCCGCGACCCGCCCGAGCGTGCCACGCCAGCCCGCGTGCGCCGCGCCGACGACGCCAGCCTCGGCGTCCTCGAGCAGGACGGGGTAGCAGT
Organism: Deinococcus pimensis DSM 21231; assembly: GCF_000519345.1. GTDB lineage: Bacteria > Deinococcota > Deinococci > Deinococcales > Deinococcaceae > Deinococcus_A > Deinococcus_A pimensis. The sequence continues at coordinate 80,231 of NZ_KI912633.1, read as the reverse complement.
CGGCCGTCATGATCGTGAGGACGAGGCCGGGCTCGTCCGTGACGACGCCGTCGGCCCGCTGGACGCCCACGCGGCCCCGCACGACGTCCGTGCCGTGCACCTGATCGAGCCGCGCGACGCGCGCCGCGCCCAGGCCGAGCGCGCCGAGCGCGCGGCGACGGTTCTCCTCGACGTCGTCCGCGCGGTCCTCGCGGTCGTCGAGGTTCAGGCTCGCGTACGGCCCGGAGGAGACGCCGCCGCGCCTCGTGGAGAACCCGTGCGTGGCCCGCAGGTGCGGGGCGTGCAGCCACATGCTGGAAGAGTAGGTGGTCATGTCTCACAGGATTCTGACGCCTATGGATGTAGAGACACGTGAACGGCCTCCACATGAGCACCCGACCGCTCGGGTGCGTACGACGCCAAAGCGCGGACGGCCACTCCCACACATGTGGAGACACGTGAACGGCCCCCACAAGAGGACCGGACCGCTCCGGTCCGTACGCAGCCAACCCATGGATGTGGAGACACGTGAACGGCCCCCCCATCGGGCCGGGGCCGCAAAATGGACTCGGTTCAGGCGGCGGGGGGCGTGGCGGGGCGGGTGGTAGATTCTCGCCATGATCTCCATCGACCTGTCCGGCAAGACCGCCCTCGTTCTCGGCGTGACGAACGCCCGCAGCCTCGGCTGGTCCATCGGGGAGCAGCTGATCCGCGCGGGTGCCCGCGTGGCCTTCAGCTATCAGGGGGAGCGCCTCAAGGCGGACCTCGACAAGCTCACCGCGCCCTTCGAGGGCACGTGGAGCGAGCAGTGCGACGTGACCGTCGAGGCGGACCTGACGCGCCTGTTCGAGCGGGTCCGTGCCGAGTTCGGCGGCGTGGACTACATCGTGCATTCCGTGGCGTTCGCGCCGCGCGCCGCGATGGACGGGCGCTTCGTCGACACCACCCCGGAGGACTGGAACACGGCGCTGTCGGTGAGCGCGTACAGCCTCGTGTCGGTCGCGCGGCACGCGGAGCCCCTGCTGCGTGAGGGCGGCAGCATCGTCACGCTGACGTACTACGCCAGCCAGAAGGTCGTGCCGAAGTACAACGTGATGGGCGTCGCGAAGGCGGCGCTGGAGGCCAGCACCCGCTACCTCGCGTACGAGCTCGGCAAGAAGAACGTCCGCGTGAACGCGATCAGCGCGGGGCCCATGCGGACCGTGGCGGCGCGCAGCATCCCGGGCTTCGGCAGCATGTACGACAAGGCCGCCGGGATGAGCATGCTGGGCCGCAACGCCACGCAGGAGGAGGTCGGGAAGCTGGGCCTGTTCCTGCTGTCGGACATGGCGAGCGGCATCACGGGCGAGACGACGTACGTGGACGCCGGGTACAACGCGATGGGGATGCAGCTCGACTGAGCGGCGGCACGAAGGGAAGGCCCGCCGAGCGGCGGGCCTCCTGCCGTTCAGACCGGCCTGATCTGCCGGGTGATGGTGACGTCCGTGATCGCCGTGTCGTTCGCGAGCAGGAACGCCTTGCTCAGGATCACGCTGAACGTCGCGTCGCCCTCGAAGGGCAGCACCGCTGTGTCGCCAGCCCCCGCCGCCGCGCCGCGGGCGGGCACGATGCACAGGTACTGATCGTTGGGCTCCATCAGGATGTTCCCGCTGCCGAGGTGAATCCTGTACGTCCGAAGGTCGCCGCGCACCACCAGGAACCGCTCCGTGAGCGAGCAACGATCCGCGATCCTGAGGCGTGGGAGCAGGCGCGCGAGCACGTCCCTGCGGGTCTGCGCGGTCGCGCCGAGGTCACCGAAGCTGTACGTCTGCCAGTAGTCACGGAAGCGTCCCTGCGGGCCGCCGTCCTGCCAGGTGGGGTCGTTCCCGACGCTGGCGACGCCGACGAACAGGTCCACGTCGCGCAGCACTTCGCTCAACACCAGCGGCGGGACCTCGTCGAGCGGCACGGGCTCCGCCGCGACGGGGAAGCGCCAGCCTGACCCGTACCCGCCGCCGCTCGCGTGCGCGCTGTTCCGCGCCGCGTCCATGGGGTAGAAGCGCACCTGATCCGTCGAGAGGCGCAGGTACGTACCGGAGTCGTTGGTGTCGACGCCGTGGTCGTCCCCGATGCCCTCCACCCAGAACTCGGCGCGCAGACCGTACTGCGGCAGTTCCCGCGTGGCGGGCGGGAACTCGTCGTCGACCATCAGACGGAGCTTGTTGTCCCAGCCGCGCAGGGCCGCGAGCGCGGCGAACTGGTGCTGCCGCAGGACGTGCGCGGCGAAACGGTTGCTGTACGTGCGCGTCGTGCGCTCCGCGTCGGTGAGGAGGTACACCTCGCGGTGCGCCTGCTTGAACGGCTGCCGCACGCCGAGCGCTTCGAGACGCCCGCGCCACGCCACGACCTCGTCCACGGTCGCGAGGAGGGGATGCCACAGCTTCACATTGCCCGTGGGTTCGATCTCCGCGCCCGTCACGTCACGCAGGGCGCCGTCGCTCCACAGGGCGGGCGTGCCGTTCACCGTCCAGATGAGGCGGCGGGCGTGCACACCGACGAGGGGATGATCCAGGTACCGCTCCCGCCACGCGCCCACGGGCCACGTGCGGTCGGTGAGCATGAGGGCGTCGAGCCGGTCGCGCTGCGCGGCGAGCATCTTCTCGACGTCCTTCACGGCACTCTTGAGGTCCGCGAGGTCGTCGGGGAAGTCGCGCTTGACGCTGGCGGGCGGCGCCTTGACGGGCCTACCGGTCTCGCCGGACCACGCGAGCCGCACGTGACCGTCCTGCGCGTGCAGCTCCGCCGCGCAGGCACCGAACACCTCTCGGCGGAAGCCGACGTCGGTGAGGCCGTAGGTGGGCACGCCGAGTTCCGCGAGGTCGTCGCGGGTCACGCCGAGCCGTTGCGCCATCGCGTCCAGCGCCTTCTGGATTTCCTTGAGGGTGGTCTTGAACGTCACCTGCGTGGAGAGGCGCGTGAGCTGCCCGAGCGCGTCCTCGCCTTCCAGGCGGCTGAGGGCGTACACGGCGGCGTTCGCGATCTTGGGTGAGCGGGGCCCGACCCCGGCGACCTTGCGCAGGGACGTCTGCACGACGTGTCCGAGGAGGCGCGCGGCGCCCTGCGGTGCGGCGAGCGGCAGCATCCACAAGAGGCCGCGCAGGATGTTCGCGTTGAACTCGTCGAAGATCAGGTTCGTGTCGCCGTTCGGGTTCACGCTGAACGTCAGCGGGACGGTCCGGGGGCGTCCGACGAGGGGCAGCCACGCGGCGAGACGCTCGGCGAAGCCGTCCGGACCCACGGCGGCCAGATGCGTCCCTGCCAGCCTGAGCCAGCGGTCGGACGGACGGGCGCTCGTCGCGGTCCGCGCGTGCCCGAGCAGCGCGGACCACGCCGGGCGTGTCCCGGGTGACGTGTCGAGCGCGGCGAGCAGCGCGTCCGTCCACGCTTCGCCCGGCGAGACCTCCCACCCGTCCTGGTCGGTGAACGACAGGTCGGAGCGGCGGAGGGCCGCGACGACCGGACCCGGGAGGGGCGCGTCGTCGGCCCAGCGCTCGACGGTCCTGGCGAAGGCCTCGACCGGACCGATCCAGTCGTACGGGAGGCGGTCGTGACCTGCCAGCCAGTCGAGGACCGCGGCGCGTTCGTCCTGATCGAACGTCGAGCCGAAGCGGGCCGTGACGTGCACGATCATGTGGGTCAGCGACTGCTGACGCAGGTTGACGCGCATGGTCTCGAGGTCCTCGGCGCCGCCCACGACCGGACGGACGGTGGACAGGGCGCGCCGCAGGACGAGCCGTTGCGTGGCCTCGTTCAGCGTCGGGAGTTGTTCGAGGATACGGTCGGGCCAGCTCCTGCCGGCGCCGATCGCGCAGGCCTCGGTCACGCGGGCGAGGTACGCCTCGGCCGACTCCTCGGGTGTCGCCGTGGGGTCGCCGGGCTCGTCCTCGAGGTCGAGCAGACGACGCATCCGCGTCATGGCCCGTTCGCAGGGCTCGCGGACCTCGGGCGGGCGTGTGTTCGCCAGGCGCGGAAGGAGCGTCATGACCTCGTCCACGACGGAGCGGGGCCGGCGGGACAAGTTCGAGACGATGAAGTTCTCTCGGCCCATGTAGAAGTCCTCGTCACGCACCCAGAGTCGAACGTTCATCTCCGCCGCGAGACCCGGCGCGAACGACTCCCAGGCGTCGTGAAGGTAGTACAGGTCGTCCCAGAACCGCTCGCGTACCCCCTCGTCCTCCTCGGACACCCGTACCGCGAGGTCCTCGACGAGGCGCGCCTGCTCCTCGGGGTCGCCGGTGCACGCCTCCACGGCCTGTCTGAGGTTGTACGAGGAACGTGCGGCGCGCAGGTCCACGAGGAGCGCCGCCGCGGGGGCGTCGGATGGGAGCGTCACCCGCCCACCAGCGGGACGAGCTTGAGGAACGTGACCTCGGTGGGGCGGTCGAGGCGCAGGTGGACCACCTCGTCGAGGTCGTCCACCTGCCGGTCGTCGACGAGGATCACGAAGCCGAGCCGGGCGAACGCGTCGAGCGCGAGCGTGTACTGGGCTTCCCAGTCGAGCTTGCGGCGCGTCCGGAGGCGGGAGCCGTTCAGGGTGCGCTCGGCGTCGGTGGGCTGGACGAGGCCGTGGAAGACCTCGGGTTCGCGGGCGTTGTACTCGGTGACTTCCTCGTACACGCGGCGGCGCAGGAGCTCGCGGACGGTGACGCGCTCGTCGAGGAAGTCGAGGGTGAAGGTGCGTCGGGCGCCGCTGGCGGTGCTTTCGTCGATGAGGGACACGGGGATCGTCACGAGGGCTCCTTTTACGCTCACAGCGTAACACGGTTGGGGGAACCGAAGCGCCGCATCTGCCCGCCCGACCCTTCGGCGTACGCCGCACGGCGCATCCCGTGACGCCCCAGGCCACCTACACTCGCCGTGAGGTTCCCATGTGCCGCTACGCCCTGACCCCCTACAAGACGCACTACGCCTGCTTCGCCTGCCGGAAGACCTTCAAGGCCACCGACCGCAAGCAGCATGGGGCGCGCAAGCCGTGCCCGCAGTGCGGCGTCACGATGACGGTCATGGGGAAGGACTTCAAGGCGCCCCCGCGCAAGGACGTCACGCAGTGGCGCAAGGTCGAACTGCTCGCCGCGCACGGCCTCGTGTTCGGCTCGTGCGGCTGCTCGGGGCCGGGCTACGCGCCACGCACCCTGGAGGCTGCCCGGCTGCTGGTCCAGGGACCGGCGACACTTCCCGAAGGCGCACAGTCGCTGCTTCGCCTGAAGGAACGACATCCTCGCTGAGGACGTGAACCGGGCGGAACACGACGTCCCGCTGGAGCTCGTGGTGTTCGTCGGCGTGCAGGCCAGCGGCAAGACCAGCTTCTACCACGCCTTCTTCTCCGACACGCACGTGCACGTCAGCAAGGACCTGTTCCCCAACAACCGCAACAAGGCCCGCAGGCAGGCACAGCTGATCGAGCAGGCCTTTAGGGAGCGCCGCAGTGTGGTGCTGGACAACACCAACCCCACGCCCGAGGATCGCGAGGCGCCCATCGCGCTCGCCCGCGCGTACGGCGCGCGTGTCACGGGCTACGTCTTCGTCACTGACGTCGGGGTAGCCCTGCAACGCAACCGCGCCCGCGAGGGCCGCGCCCGCGTCCCCGACGTCGCGATCCACGCCACGCTCGCGAAGCTCCGTCCACCCACGCCCGGGGAGGGCTTCGACCGCCTCTTTGAAGTGCGCCTCACCCGGGAAGGCACCTTCGACATCACCGAACGGACGACCGATGAACAATGACGAGTTCGAGGCGCGCATGCGCGCCCTGGAGTACTATCACAACCTCAAACTCCTGCCCGGCACGTGGACGGTCCTGCGCGTTGACGGGCGAGGCTTCTCCCGCTTCACCGAGGAGCGTTTCGACAAACCCTTCGACGCGCGCTTCAGCGATTCCATGGTGACCACCGCGCGAGTCCTGCTGGAGGACTTCCAGGGCCTGTACGCCTACACCGAGAGCGACGAGATCAGCGTCCTGTTCCCGCCATCGTGGACGCTGTTCGACCGGGAGCTGGAGAAGCTCGTCAGCCTCAGCGCCGCCACCGCGAGCGCCACCTTCAGCCTGGCGTGCGATGAACGCGCCACCTTCGACAGTCGCGTCTGGCTCGGCGTCACCGAACGTGACGTCGTGGACTACTTCCGCTGGCGTCAGGCCGACGCGGGACGCTGCGCCCTGAACGGATGGGCGTACTGGACGTTGCGGCAGGAAGGCGCGACGCGGGCCGAGGCGACCGGGACGCTGCATGGGCAGTCGGTGGCGTTCAAGAACGAGCTGCTGTTCGCGCGCGGCGTCAACTTCAACGAGGTGCCCGCGTGGCAGCGCCGCGGTGTGGGTCTGTACTGGGAGACGTACGAGAAGAACGGCTTCAATCCCGTCACCCGGCAGCCTGTGACGGCCACGCGCCGACGGGTCAGGGTAGACCGGGACCTGCCGATGAAGGACGAGTACACGACGTTCATCCGCAACCTGCTGCGGCGCACGGAGAGGGAGGAGGTGCGGACGTGACCTCCGTGAGGCCGTTTCGCTGGGACCTCTCCCGTTCCGAGGGTCTCGTTCACGTCATGCCGTCCGAGCCGCCCGCACTGCCCGCACCCGAAGACCTGCGCGTCTGCGCGGCGCGCGTCCTGAGTCTGGCGGGTGACGCGGACCTCATGTTCGTCGGTCGGTCGCCCGAGAGCCTGCACGACTACCTGCGAGGCGTGCTGCACGACACTGCGTGGGCGAGGCGACTGGACCTGCTGCTGTTCTCCGCGCGCGGCTGGCCGCTCGGCACCATCCGCCGGGAGTACCCGCACGCCGTGACCGCGATGCGCGCCCAGTTCGCCGAGGCGGGCCTCGCGCCATGGCAGCTGATCCGCCGCGCCCGCCCCGTGGTGTTCGTGGACCTCGTCGCGTCCGGCGACACCTTCGGGAGGATCGACGAACTGCTCGTCGACTGGTCCGCCCAGCTTCGCCTCGACCCGCGCGCCTGGCGGTCCCGGGTCCGCTTCGTCGGGATCGTGCACGCGCAGCCCAGCAGCCCGAACGCGTGGCGCTGGACGCAGCGCGTGGACTGGGTGCACGCCTACCCGGCGGGGAGCGTGCGGAACGTCAGCGTGCCGTGGCCGCTGTGGGACTTCCTCGGGAACCGGCAGGCGAAGGTGACGCCTTCGAACCCGCCGTCACGCTGGGGAGACGAGACGCTGCTCGCGCCGCCGCGCGCCGAGTCGAACCTCGTGGCGCTGCACGCCGCCGCGCGGCTGTACGAGCTCGGCCGCACCGACCGTGCGCGTTTCGCGGCGCTGCTCGCCCGGCAGCCCGCCATGCGCGAGTCGTGGTGCCGGGCGCTCGTGAGGACCTTGCGGGCGAGGCCGGAACACTCGCCCACACCATGACCCGACGCGGACAGCGTCCTCGGTCATCGGCCCAAAAGCGCGGTGGGCCGCAGGAACTCGTCCAGCACGACGTGCCTGTGAGCTTCGGTGACGTACGGGAACTCCGCGTTCTCCACCTGCGCGGAGACGACACGCGCCGGAACGGTATGCACACGCGCGGGATTGCGCTCGAAGATCGTGCTCAGCGGCGGCTGGAACACCGCCAATGTCGTGAGCGCGCCGTAGTCCGTCCCGAGCCGCAGGGGAATCCCCCGGAAGTCCCGGCGGGTATTCGTCGCGTCCCACACCACGGGTCGTTTCGCCCTCAGGGAGACCCTGAGGCGTTCCTTCGCCTCCTGAAGCGCCCGTCCGTTCACGCTCTGATCCGCGCGCTTCCCGGTCAGCTCCTCGCGGATGAGGTCGAGCGACACCACGTCGAAGTCCGGGAGGCGCTCGGCCACCCACGCGCTCTTGCCGCTCCCGCTCGGGCCGCACGTCACGACGAGCCGCGCGAAGCCCGCCCGCGCCGCGTACCCGCGCGCGATCGCCTCCTCGGGCGTCCGGATGAGGCCGTCCTCGTAGGCCAGCACGCCCTGCCCCAGCACCAGCGCCCGGTATTCGGGAGAGAAGGACCGCAGCCTCGCGTCGATCACGTCCCGCCACGCCGCGTACGGGTCACCGCCGCCCCACACGCCGAACTCCTCGGCGCCGAGACGGAAGAGCTCCAGATCCTCCAGCCTCGACGTCCGGTCCGCCGCGACACGTCCGCGCGTGTCCGCCACCTCCAGCAGGTACAGCAGCCGCAGGTCCACCTGACGGGCGAGCCGACGGTACGCCCGCTCGGTGCCCGCGACGAGGGTACGTCCGAGGTCGTGGTGATGCCCGACGAGCGCCATCACCGCGTGGATCGCGTCGTAGGGCAGGTCCAGCTCCGGCAGACGCCACGCGAGGTACGACCGGCCCCGGTCCGCGTGCCGGGGCGACACGATCCGCTCGCGCCCCGCGTCGTCCACGGCGCGGCGGGTGGTGAGGGCCTTGCCCACGTCGTGCAGGGCCGCCGCGAGGACCAGCACGAGCCGCTCGTCGGACGAGAGCCCCTCGTGCTGCGCGAGGTCGTACGCTTCACGCAACACGAGGTCCGTGTGCGTGTGAACGTCTCCCTCGCCGTGCCACTCGGGCTCCTGCGGGGTGCGCCCGAGGTCCGCGAGGAGGGGAAGCGCGGACCCCAGCTCGCGCTCGAACGCGGCGAGGTCGGGTTCGGCGCCCGCGCGGAGCGACGTCAGGAACGGCCTCACCGCCGCTCCCGCAGCCCGTTCGGGACGATCTGCGCGTGCATCCAGTGCTCGTCGGTCCGGACGTGCCCCGCCCGCACCCACTTCGCGACGCGCGACGCGAACGCCCCGAAGGGAAACCCGTCCGCCGTGCGGACGACGTACCCCTCCATGCTGAGTTCGTCGACCCGCACGGCCCGCACGCGCGCCTCGCTCCACACGCCCCGGTACAGTTCACGCGGGGTGGGTACGCCCAGCTCACGCGCCCACGTCAGCGTCGCGTCCCAGCTCAGGCAGGAGTTCGTGTCGTCCCAGACGCTCAGGAGGTAGAAGTAGGACTCCAGATCGTCGTACGCGATGGAGTGCCTCGCGTACAGGTTCTCCCCGCACACCCGCCACCCCACGGGCAGAAGGTAGCCCACGCGGCCCTGAAGGCCCTTCACCCAGTCCCGCGAGGGGTGCGGACGACCCTCCACGGCGCGGGCGTGCATGCCGTCACGGTACAGGGTGGTGTTCTCCCCGTCGAGCTTCTCCGTCACGACGACCTCGCGCCCCTCGAAGGCGCGCACGTCCACCATGCGCGTGTCGTCCGTGCTCGCGCCGGGCGACCAGGGCAGGTGAGGCGTGCGGGGGTACTTGACGCGGCGGGTCATGAGGGCTCCACGAGCAGGGTAGCGTCCGCACGCCCGGCAGGCCTGGATCAAAAGGCCAGGGGAGGCTACGCCTCGTGGCTCAGCCCACGTGAGGGTACGCGAGGGTGCGTACGGGCCGCGCGCGCGCGTGCGCTACCCTCGTTCCTGACGCCCCGGAAAGGAAGACCATGCTGCTCACGATCACGACGACGCACCGGCCCGCCACGGACCTCGGGTACCTGCTGCACAAGAACCCCGCGAGGTCTGTCACGTTCGACCTGCCCGTCGGTCGCGGTCACGTGTTCTCTCCCGAGGCCACGCCCGAGCGCTGCACGGTGGCGCTCCTCGTGGAGGCGGACCCCGTCGTGATCTCGCGCGGACGCGCGGGAGGGGCTTCAGGCACGCCGCTGGAGCCGTACGTGAACGACCGGCCGTACGCCGCGTCGAGCTTCCTGTCCACCGCCCTGCGTGAAGCCTTCGGCACGGCCATGAGCGGACGCAGCAGGGAACGACAGGACCTCGCGGACACCGCGCTGCCCTTCACGGCGCACCTGCCCGCCCTGCCGTCCAGAGGGGGTCTGGATCTCGCCGGGCGGCTGTTCACGCCCCTCGGGTACCGCGTCACGGCCCGCGCGAGGCTCCTCGACCCCCAGTTCCCCGAGTGGGGCGAGAGCCCCTACCTCGACCTCACCCTCGACGCCGAGGTGCGTCTGCGCGACCTGCTCGCGCACCTGTACGTGCTGATCCCGGTGCTCGACGACGGCAAGCACTACTACGTCGACGAGACCGAGATCGACAAGCTGCTCCGCTACGCGGGCGGCTGGCTCGACGCTCACCCCGAACGTGACCTCGTCACGCGGCGGTTCCTCAAGCACCGGCACGCCCTGCGCCGCGCCGCCGAAGCCCACTTCAAGGGCGCCGACGAGGACGACGAGGACGCCGCTCCCGTCGCGCCCACCCTCAACCAGCAGCGGCTGGAGGCCGTGGCGCGCGAGCTGCGAGGGAGCGGCGCCACGAGCGTCCTCGACCTCGGCTGCGGTGAGGGCAACCTGCTGAAGTTGCTCCTCGCCGAGCGGCAGTTCGAAACGATCCTCGGGATGGACGTCAGCCCGCGCGTGCTCGCCCGCGCCCGCGACCGTCTGAAGCTCGACGAGCTGCCCGAAGCGGTGAGGGGGCGCCTCACGCTCGTTCAAGGCAGCCTGACGTACCGCGACGCTCGCCTTTCGGGCGCAGGCGCGGCGGCCCTCGTGGAGGTCATCGAGCACCTCGACGAGGACCGCCTGTGGACACTGGAGCGCGTCGTGTTCGGCGCCGCGCGGCCAGGCACGGTCGTCGTGACCACCCCGAACGCCGAGTACAACGCCACCTGGGCCACGCTGAGCGCGGGCGACACCCGCCACGAGGACCACCGCTTTGAGTGGACCCGCGCGCAGTTCACCGAGTGGGCCGCGCGCGTCGCGAGCACCTTCGGCTACACCGTCACGATCAAACCCGTCGGGGACGAGGACGAGCGCCTCGGCCCGCCCACCCAGATGGCGGTGTTCCGCCGGGAGGACTCGTGAACACCGACCTGCGGCTCCTGCCGCTCGGCACGCATGTCGTGACGCGCGTGCCCGTCCACACGCCCTCCGGGGAAGTGACCCGTCCCGCCGGGGCGGTCGCGGTGGTCGTGCGTGCCCCGGCGGACCCGCAGCACGCGTACCGCGTGCGCTTCCCCGACGGGGGCGAGCACAGCTTCCTGCGGCGGGAGCTGGACGTGCGCAAGCACCACAAGGACCTCAGCGTCCCGCCGCAGCCCGATTGGATGGCGTTCGTACAGTATCGCTGCGTCGTCGGGTCGCGCGCCTTCGGCCTGGAGACGGACGCGAGCGACACCGACCGTCGCGGCTTCTACCTGCCGCCCGCCGACGCGCACTGGTCCCTGTGGGGCGTGCCGGAACAGCTCGAAGACCACGACACGCAGGAAACGTACTGGGAACTCCAGAAGTTCCTGACGCTGGCCCTCAAGGCGAACCCGAACGTGCTGGAGTGCCTGTACACCCCGCTCGTGGAGACGGCGTCGCCGCTCGCGCTGGATCTGCTCGACATGAGGGACGCGTTCCTGTCCACGCTGGTGTACCAGACGTACAACGGGTACGTCCTGTCGCAGTTCGGGAAGCTCGAAGCGGACCTGCGCAACCACGGCGAGATCCGTTGGAAGCACGCCATGCACCTGCTGCGCCTGCTGATGTCGGGCATCGCGGTGCTGGAGAGCGGCGAGGTGTTGGTGCACGTCGGCGAGCGCAGAGAAGACCTGCTCGCCGTGAAGCGCGGCGACGTGCCCTGGGCGGACCTCGACCGCTGGCGGCTCGACCTGCACGCGCGGTTCGACGCGGCGCTGCCAAAGAGTCGTCTTCCCGAACGGCCCGACTACGAGCGGGTGAACGCGTTCCTGCTGCGTGCCCGCCGCGGCATGCTGGAGGTGCGCGCATGAGGGCCTTGCCGGGACCGTTGCAGGGCGCGGTGCGGGACCATCCGTACCCGCTGCTGTTCGCCACGGTGAGCGGCGCGGACCTGTACGGCTTCCCCAGCGGGGACAGCGACTGGGACCTGCGCGGCGTGCACGTCCTGCCTGCACGGGAGGTGCTCGGCCTGCACGCGCTCCGCGAGACCGTGAACCTGGACCGCGTGGACGGCGGAGTGGAGCTCGACCTCGTCACGCACGACGCGCGCAAGTTCACGGGCCTGATGCTGAGGCGCAACGGGTACGTGCTGGAGCAGCTGCACTCCCCGCTGGTGGTCCACACGACCCCCGAACACGCGGAGTTGCGTGACCTCGCGCGCGGCGTCGTCACAAAGCATCACGCGCACCACTACCTCGGCTTCAGCGCGAATCAGTGGCGGATGTTCTCCGGTGAGGACACGCCACGCGTCAAGCCGCTGCTGTACACCTTCCGGACGCTGCTCACGGGCATCCACCTCATGCGGACCCACGAGGTCGAGGCGAACCTGCGCGTCCTGAACGAGGAGTTTCGCCTCACGTACCTCGACGACCTCATCGCCCACAAGACCCGGGGTGCGGAACAGGAGACGCTGAGGGGTGACCTCGGCTTCTACGAGCGCGAGGTCGGGCGCCTCACCCGCGAGCTCGACCTCGCCCGGAGCGAGACCACCCTGCCGGGCGAGGTGGCTCCGGAGACGACGGCGGCGCTGAGCGACCTGCTCGTTCGCCTGCGCCTGAACGGTTTGAGGAGTGTGATGACGTGACGGACTCGACCTACAAGCTCGGCGTCCTGGATGCAGAGCACAACGAGTCACCCTACACACCGCCGCACGTCTGGCAGCAGCAGGCGACGAGCGGCCCCAAGCGCCTCGTGCTGGCGCCACGGGGCGGACAGGTGGCGTTGTTGAAGGCGTTGGCGGCGGTGATCCCCGAGCCGTTCGGATTGCTGTACGTGCTCGTCGCATCTCGTGGCGAGCATGAGGTCGGGCGGTATCAGAGCGGGCCATTATCGCGGCTTCAGGTGGAGGCGTTCCTGGAGGAGTTCGAGACGTTTCTGGAGCTTGACGGGCGTCATCACGTGTGGATCTCATCCCTGGAGTCGGACGCGCTGCTGGTCTACGACGCGCACAACATCATCTACGCGTACGGTCCCCTGCGGAAGTTCGTGGAGGTCGCGCATGACCTCGGGATGCAGGAAGGACTCCCGAACGTCCCCTATCCTCACAGCCATCACTACCACAGCACGTTCGACGCGACGGCAGATCGGCTGATGCGGACGTGGCCCTGGCGGCGGTTTCCGCTGGAAGAGACTGACGATGACTGATTTGACCCTGCAACTTCCCGAACTGTGCCTCGTCGCGCTCGTCGGCGCGTCGGGCTCCGGCAAGACCACCTTCGCCCGCGCGCACTTCCGTCCGGGTGAGGTGCTGTCGAGCGACGCCTTCCGGTTGCTCGTCGGGAACGACGAGAACGCGCAGGACGCGACGAACGACGCGTTCGACGCGCTGTACTTCGTGGCGCGCAAGCGGCTCGCGCGGGGTCTGCTGACCGTCATCGACGCGACCAACGTGCAGTCGGACGCGCGCAAGCGCATCGTGACGCTCGCGAAGGAGTTCGACGTGCTGCCCGTCGCGATCGTGCTGGACCTCCCTCAGGAGGTGCTGACCGCGCGGCACGCGGCGCGCACGGACCGCCCCTTCGGCGCGCACGTCATCCCGCAGCAGGTGTCGCAGCTCAGGAAGTCGCTGTCGAAACTGCAGACGGAAGGCTTCCGGCAGGTCGGCGTCCTCCGGAGCGAGGAGGACGCCGCGAGCGTCGTCGTGACGCGCACGAGACTGTACAACAACCTCCGGCACGAGCACGGCCCGTTCGACTTCGTCGGGGACGTGCACGGCTGCCTGCCGGAACTGCGCGACCTGCTCACCCGCCTCGGGTACGAGGTGCGGGGCGACCTCAGCGTCACCCCGCCCGAAGGGCGCAGGGCCGTGTTCGTCGGTGACCTCGTGGACCGCGGCCCCGACACGCCGGGCGTGCTGCGGCTCGTGATGGGCATGGTGCGCGCGGGCACGGCGCTGTGCGTGCCCGGCAATCACGACGAGAAGCTCAAGAAGGCCCTGTCGGGCCGCAAGGTCACCGTGGCGCACGGACTGGAGAAGTCCCTTCAGCAGCTCGAACACGAGCCCCCGGAGTTCAGGCGCGCGGTGGTGGACTTCATCGACTCGCTCGTCAGCCACTACGTCCTCGACGACGGGAAGGTCGTCGTGGCGCACGCGGGAATGAAGGAGGCCTACCAGGGCCGCGCGTCCGGGCGGGTGCGGGAGTTCGCGCTGTACGGCGAGACGACGGGGGAGACGGACGAGTTCGGCCTGCCCGTGCGGCTGAACTGGGCGCTCGACTACCGCGGGAAGGCGACCGTGGTGTACGGTCATACGCCCGTCCCGCAGGCCGAGTGGCTCAACCGCACGATCGACATCGACACGGGCTGCGTGTTCGGCGGGAAGCTCACCGCCCTGCGCTACCCCGAGATGGAGCTCGTGAGCGTCGACGCGCGCGAGACGTACGCGGAACCGAAACGGCCCCTCGTCTCCGACCAGGGGCTCAGCGCGCAGCAGGCGCACGACGAGCTCCTCGACCTCGCCGACGTGACCGGCAGGCGCGTCATCGAGACGAGTCTGCGCGGACGGGTCAGCGTGCGCGAGGACGAGGCGGCGGCCGCGCTGGAGGTCGTGAGCCGCTTCGCGGTGGATCCGCGCTGGCTCCTGTACGTGCCGCCCACCATGAGCCCGAGCGAGACGAGCACGCGCGAGGGCTACCTGGAGTACCCCACCGAGGCGTTCGAGCATTACCGCCGCGCGGGCGTGCAGCACGTCGTGTGCGAGGAGAAGCACATGGGCTCGCGTGCCGTGGTGGTCGTCACGCGCGACGACGACGTGGCGGTCACGCGCTTCGGACTGCGGGAGGGCTCGGCGGGCGTCGTGTACACCCGCACCGGACGGCGCTTGTTCAACGATACGGACATGGAGGCGCAGGTGCTGACGCGCCTGCGGGCCGCCTTCGAGACGAGCGGCCTGTGGGACGAGCTCGGTTCGGACTGGGCGGTGCTGGACGCCGAACCACTGCCCTGGTCCCTCAAGGCGGAGGAGCTCATCCGTCGGCAGTACGCCGCCGTCGGGGCCGCCGCGGGCGCCGCCCTTCCCGCCGAGGTGCGGGCGCTGGAAGGCGTGGTCGCGCGCGGCCTGCCGCTCACGGACCTGCTGGAGCGCACGCGGGAACGTGAGGGCATGACGCGCGCGTACGTGGACGCGTACCGCCGCTACGTCCGGCGCGTGGCGAGCGTCGAGGACGTGCGACTCGCCCCGTTCCACCTGCTCGCGACCGAGGGCGCCGTGCACGTCGACAAGGACCACGGGTGGCACCTGTCCACGCTCGCGCGGCTCGCGCGCGCCGCGCCGGACCTGATCGTCGCGACCGCGCACCGCGAGGTGGACCTGGACGACCCCGAGAGCACTTCGGAGGCGGAGGCGTGGTGGCTGGACCTCACCGGGCGCGGCGGGGAAGGCATGGTGGTGAAGCCCCGCTCCTTCGTCACGCGTGGCCGCAAGGGCCTCGTGCAGCCCGCCGTCAAGGTCCGAGGTCGGGAGTACCTGCGCATCATCTACGGGCCGGAGTACACCGCGCCCGAGAACCTCACGCGGCTGCGCGAACGTGGTCTGAGCGGCAAACGCTCGCTCGCCCTGCGTGAGTTCGCGCTGGGGGTGGAGGGACTCGAGCGCTTCGTGCGGCGCGAGCCGTTGCGGCGCGTGCACGAGTGCGCGTTCGGGGTGCTGGCCCTGGAGCAGGAGCCGCTCGACCCGAGGCTGTAGGTCGAGGACGTCGCCGGGGTGCTCGTCCCGACCCCGAAGCTCCCGCGGCGCGGGCGGGAACGGTCACTCCAGGGAGCCGAGCCCGGCGTCACGGGCGCGCACGATGGCCTGCGCCCGGTTGGCGACCTCCAGCTTCGCGAAGATGTTCGACACGTAGTTGCTGACGGTCTTGACGCTCAGTCCCAACGTCCCCGCGATGACGTGATTGTCGTGCCCGGCGGCCATCAGGTGCAGGATCTCGCGTTCACGGTCGGTGAGGCCGGGAAACAGCGGCGCCGGGACCATGACGTGCGCCGAGGCGAAGAAGTTCAGCACGCGCGCCGCGATGGCGGGACTGAAGATCGCGCCTCCCGCGCCGACCGTGCGGACCGCGCCGATCAGCTCGTCCTCCGGCGTGTCCTTGAGGACGTAGCCGCGCGCTCCGGCGCGCAGCGCGGCGAAGACGCTGTCGTCGTCCTGGAAGAGCGACACCACCAGCACCCGCACCCGCGGGCTCGCGTGCAGGATGCGCCGCGTGGCGTCCACGCCGCCCCCGTCGGGCATCTGCAGGTCCATCAGGACCACGTCGGGCTGCCACTCCAGGGTGCGTTCGACCGCCTCGCGACCGCTCGCGGCCTCCGCGACCACCGTGAACTCGGGGTAGGTGTCGAGCAGGGCGCGCAGTCCCTTGCGGAACAGCGGGTGGTCGTCGGCGATCAGGACGGTCAGGCTCTCCATCGGTTCATTCTCCTGTCAGGGGCAGCGTCACGTGCACGGTCGTGCCGCCCTCCGGGCCGGAGGTGGTCTCGCACGATCCGCCGAGCTCCCGGGCGCGCTCACGCATGGAGAGCAGCCCGACCCCGAAGCGCGCCTCCGGGTCGATGCCTCGTCCGTCGTCGCTGACCCGCAACCGCAGCGCGCCGTCGAGCCGCAGCTCCACCTCCACCCGCCGGGCGTCCGCGTGACGGACGACGTTGGTGAGGGCCTCCTGCACGATGCGGTACGCCGCGACCTCCACGGCGGCGGGCAGTGGCGGCAGGACGTCCGGCGCCACGACCCGCACCGCGAGCGCGGGCTGCGGACCCTGAGGCACCGCGACGCGCGCCGCGTGCTCGCGGATCGCGCCGCTCAGGCCGAACTCGTCGAGGGTGGGAGGGCGCAGGCCGTACACCAGCCGCCGGATGTCGGCGATGGCGCCGCGCAGCTCGCCCTGCAGTTCCGCGACCTGCCGGACGGCGGCGTCCGGGTCCCGGGCGATGAGGTGACGCAACGCCCCGGCCTGCAGCGTGAGCGCGGCGAGTTGCGGCCCGAGACCGTCGTGGAGGTCCCGGCGCAGACGTCGGCGTTCGTCCTCCAGGGCGTTCACGAGACGCTCGCGCGACTCCTGCAGCGCCCGGGTGAGGCGCGCGGCGTGCGCGACCGACCCGAGCTGCCGTGACAGGTCGACGATCAGTCGCTCGTCGGCGGCGCCGAACGCCTCGTCCGGGTCGCGGCGGCCCAGCCGCAGACGTCCGAGCTCCTCGTGCTGGAACACCAGCGGACGGACGTCCTCCGCGCCGCTCGGCGTGCCGATCACGACCTGCCGCGCCGGGCCGTCGAGCTCCAGCACCACGAACGGGAGCCGCAGGGCGTCACGGACCGTGCGGACCAGCGGTTCGAGCACCTCCTCCGGGGAGACGCTGCCCTGCACCCGCTCGGAGACGCGGGCGAGCACGGCGTAGGGATCGTCGCGCTCGCCGTAGGTGAGGCGATTGGCCAGCGTCTGCAGTCGCGCCCGCAGCGGACCGAACGCCAGCGCGACCGCGACGGCCCCGACGGCGTTCACGCTGGGCTGCGTCCGACCGACGAGCTGCTC
>NZ_KI912633.1:52888-62699 GCF_000519345.1 Deinococcus pimensis DSM 21231 | reverse complement strand
GGCGGCGACCACCGCGACGTACACGGCCGCCAGCAGCCCGCTGAGCAGCGCCAGCAGCAGCGCGCGGTTCACGAGGGGCGCGAGGTCCCACAGGCGGTGACGCGTCACCGCCACCGCGACGCTCGTCGGCAACGCGAGGGCGCTCAGGGCGAACAGGGCCTTGCCGAGGTCGACCAGACCCGGCGCGATCAGTTCGGGCAGCACCGCGAACAGCAACGCGCCCGCCACCAGCACACCGAAGCCGAACAGCACCCAGCGGGACTGCTGCCGTTCCCGCGGTCCGGAAGCGCGGCGGTATCGGTACGCCTGAGCGCCGAACCCCACGATGAAGGTGCTGAGCCACACCACGTTCCCGGTCGCGCCGGGCCACGTGTGCGACGAGAGCGGCGAGTGCGGCGCGAAGTTGTGCAGCAGCTCCTGCAGCACGTAGAACGCCATGAGTGGCCAGCTTCCGCGTGGTTCGAGCCTGCCGGTCGGGAACAGGAAGAACGACACGATCAGCAGCGCGTACCCGGCGAAGGTCAGGAGGTCCGTCGCGACGCCCGCCGGGGGTGGCACGAAGGTCGTGGCGCCCACCGCGACCAGCATCCCGGAGAACACCAGCGCCATCAGCTCGCGTGGCGCGCGCCACGCGACCAGCACCCCGATGAGGAGGTACGCCGCCGCCGTCACGGCGCCGCTCAGCAGCGGGAACAGCCCGAGCGTCCCGCGGACGTGCGCGCCGAACGCCTCGGGGAGCGCCACGACCAGCAGCGTGAGCGCCGTCCCGGCCAGCGCGGCCCAGGTGAGACGCGCGAGCAGCAGGGGCGTGCCCGTCAACCGCAGGACACGCGGACCCGGCGCCGGGGTGACGGCGAGGGCGACGAGCGGATCGTTGGGCGTGGCGGGCTGCATCGGAACTCCTTCCACTATGACGGCTGGGGCGCCCGGCCGTGAGGGCGCCCCGACGGGACCGGTCAGCGCGCGACGACGCGGTCGGCCTTGAGGGTCTCGCCCTCCCAGCTGAACAGCGTCTTCCCGGTCGGCGTGACGCCCTGCCCGCCGAGCGTGCCGACGAGCCGCCCGTCGTTGAGGCGGACGACGCCGTGCATGCGGATCTGGCCGACGTAACGGCCCTTCTCGGCGCCGAGCACCCGGGCCTCGAAGGTCACGTCCCCGTTCTGCGCGGCGCGCCACGCGCCGAGGGTGAGCGAGGCGCCGTCCGCGTCGGTGCCGCTCATCATCAGGGTGCCGTCGTCATGGAACACCACCAGCACCGGGTTGAGCTGCCCGTCGTGATTGAAGGTCGCGTTCCAGGTGCCGATCACGGCGGGCCGCACGGCCGGGGCGTCCTGCGCGGAGGCCTGGTAGAAGGCCGTGGCGGTCGCGGCGACGGCGGCGGTGGCGAGGACGAGGAGGGTGGTGCGGACGGGATGGGTTCTGTTCATGGGGTTACCTCCGGGTGCGGCGGACGGGTGGTCGCCCGTCATGTCCTCACCGTAGGCTCCGTGAATTCCCGGGCGACAGAGGCGGCATTCCCGGACCGTCCGGGAATCGTCCCGGGACTCCGGAGAGGTCGGAGGGGCTTCCCGGTGAGGGACGGTCGAGTGGGTGACGCGCAGGCCGCACCTCTCCCGGCTCGTCCGGGCCTGCCGCGCGAGCACGTTCGTGACGCACGGCGGCATGAACAGCGTCCACGAGGCGCTCGCGTCGGGCGTGGTGCCGGAGGCGGCGGGTGAGGCGCCGCCCAGACGCGCCTCAAGGTCCCCCCAACCCCACGCCAACCCACCTTGACCCGCGTGCCAGAAAGCTCAGGGGCGCAGCGGTCAAGATGTTGGCAGAAGACAACGACATGTGATGAGGAGGGCCACGGCCCCATGTCCGCGTCTGCGCCTCCCGACCCGTGTGCTGGTCGGGAGGCGTGTTCATGGGTGCCCGGCAATGTTCACTGGGCGACGATGTGTCGCCGCGCGCCGGGTACCGTGACCGCATGAACGAGACGCTCGACCTGCTGCGCCGCTACTACGACGCCTTCAACGCCCACGACCGAGGCGCGATGCTGGCCCTGCTCACCGACGACGTCGTGCACGACCTCAACCAGGGCGAGCGGCAGACCGGACGGGACGCCTTCCGCGCCTTCATGGAGCGGATGGACGCCAGCTACCGCGAGCGGCTCACGGACGTGGTGGTGCTCGCCTCGCCCGACGGGACGCGCGGCGCGGCCGAGTACGTCGTGCACGGCGAGTACCTCGCCACCGACGAGGGCCTCCCGGAGGCGGCGGGTCAGACGTACACCCTGCCGGGCGGCGCGTTCTTCGAGGTGCGTGAGGGCCGCATCGCGCGCGTCACGAACTACTACAACCTCCAGGACTGGGTCCGGCAGGTGGGCGGCTGAGCGTGCGGGTCGAGACGTACGTGGGCGAGGGCCTGCGTGACGTGCTCGCCGACCTCGCGCGGTTGCGCGTCACCGTCTTCCGGGAGTTCCCGTACCTGTACGACGGCAGCGCGGAGTACGAGGCGCGCTACCTGGAGACGTACCTGCGCACGCCCGAGAGCCTCGCGGTGATCGTCCGGGACGGCGAGCGGGTGGTGGGCGCGTCCACCGCGCTGCCGCTGGAGGCCGAGACGCCCGAATTGCGCGCCCCCTTCGAGGCGCGCGGGATGGACGTGGGGAGCGTGTTCTACCTCGCGGAGTCCGTGCTGCTGCCCGCCTGGCGTGGCCGGGGCCTCGGCGTGCGCTTCTTCGAGGAGCGCGAGGCGCACGCGCGCCGCCTCGGGCGGTTCGACACGGCCGCCTTCTGCGCCGTGGAGCGCCCCGCGAACCACCCTCGCCGCCCGGCGGGGTACGAGCCGCTCGACGCGTTCTGGCGCAGGCGCGGCTACGAGAAGCGCCCCGAGCTCGCCACGGCCCTGTCGTGGCGGGACCTCGACGAGGACGCCGAGCGTCCCAAGCCCATGACGTTCTGGCTCCGCGCGCTCACCTGAGCCGCCATCCGCGCGCCACGCCCTCCCGCGTACCCTGACGCTACGGTCCCCAGGGTACCGGGAAAGGCGGGCGATGATGGAGCAGGAGGCGTCCCGGGAACACGCGGTGACGGTCGGCAGTCGGGTGTACGTGCTGAGGGTCTGGTACGAGGGCGGCGAGGGGGGTGGCGGGGGCGCCTGGCGGGCGTCCGTGCGGGAGGGACCCAACGGGGAACGTCGGGCCTTCGCCAGCGTGGACGAGTGCGTGGAGCACCTCTACGGGGAGCTGCTGCGGCGCTAGGTCCGCCGTTGCCAATCGTGGCCCTGCGCGGGTTGTGCGTGAGCTTCGCGTGGGGAGGACGCCGTGAGGTGCGCGCGCGCGCTTGGGTTCCCCTTCACGCGCGTCCGACCGTCGGACTTGCTTCAGACTCGGCGGCGCGATCCCCGCACAGTGGGATCGCGCCGCCTTCACGGAGCGCGAGGAGGGAAGACGTGTCCGACAACCGTGGTCTGGCCGACGTCCTCACCTACGCCGGGTACGCGTCCGTCGCGGCGTCCGTCGCGATCTGGCTCGTGCGGGGAGGGCAGAGCACCTCCCCGGAGGAACGCGCGCACGCGGAACGCTTCGGCATCTTCGTGGGCCTGTGGGCGCCGACGTTCTTCGCGCTCGCCGCGCAGACCCGCGCGAACCGCGAGGCCTGAACCGCCGACGCCGCCCTCGTCAGTCCGCCGCCGCGTCCCCCCGCCGGAAGAACGGCCCGATCACCTGCTCGCCGAAGCGGCGCATCTCCTCCAGTTGCGGCGAGAACTGCAGCAGCAGCAGGTCGAGGCCCGCCGCCTCGTACTCGCGCACCCGCGCCGCGATTCCCTCGGGCGTCCCCACGAGGCCCGCGCGCAGGCCGCGGTTGGAGACGCTGTACTCCTCCAGGCTGACGTGGCTCTCGAGCTGGCTGCCCCGCACGAAGTCCTGGTAGGACGCGTACGCCTCCGGGCTCTGCGTGACGTCCGTGATGCGGGCACGCTCCGCCTCGGCCTCCCCGGCGGTGTCCCGGCAGATGACGTAGCCCGCCATTCCGAAGGTCAGGGGCGGCTTCCCCGCCGCCTCGCGCCGGGCGCGCATGTCCGCGATCTTCGCGGCGATGACGTGCGGCTCGTCGCCGTGCATCACGTACGCGTCCGCCACCCCGGAGATGAGGTCCTTCGCGCGCGGCGACTCACCGCCCATGTACACCGGCACCCGCGCGGCGGGCTTCGGGTGGAGGCGCGTGCCCTCCAGGCGGTAGTGCTCGCCCGCGTGATCCACGACGTCCTCGGTGAGGAGGCGGCCCAGCACGCTCAGCCACTCCTCGCTGCGGGCGTAGCGCGCGTCGTGCTGGTCGAAGGGCATGCCGTACTGCCGCGCCTCCTCCGCCCACCAGCTCGACACGACGTTGAGGCTCACGCGGCCCGGCGCGATCGTCTCCAGCGTGGAGATCGCCTTCGCGGTCAGGGCGGGCGCGTGGTAGTTCGGGCGGACCGCCAGCATCAGTTCCAGCCGTTCGGTCACGGCGGCCAGGGCGGGCGCGAGCGTCCACGCGTCGAGGCTCGGCGCCCCGGGGCCCTTGATGTCGTTGAGGTTGAGTTCCGCGACGAGGCTCAGGTCGAAGCCCACGCGCTCCGACTGCTGCGCCACGGCCTTCACGTAGGACCAGTCCACGCTCATGCCCTCGTCGTGGACGTTTCTCAGCCAGCCGCCGAAGATCGGCATCCAGTATCCGAATCTCATAAGTTGGTTCCTTTCGGGAGCTCTCGGTCGTCAGCTCTCAGCTTTCAGTCGTCGGGGATCGGTGTTCGTCCCTCGAGAGCGGGAGGCACCGACGGCTGACCGCTGAACGCTGCTCAGCACGCGCAGGTGTATCGGAAGCCGAACAGCTCTCCCCTCAGCACCTCGTAGAAGGGCTCGGGATCGTCCGGGTCGAGAATGCCGTCCACGAGCGTCCCGTTCGCCGGGCGGACGCCGCGGATCAGGTCGAGCCACTCGTCCTTCGTGACGTGCTCCTCGGGGATGACGCCGCCGCGCTCCCGCACGAGCTTCACGTAGTCGCGCAGGAACGTCCAGCGGACGCCGTCGCGCTGCGACGGAGCGTCGAAGGCCTCGCCGATCGCGTCCCTGTACGCGAGGAGCGGCAGGTCCACGCCGCTCGCGATGGGCAGACCGATCCACTTCCAGCTGCGGGTGTTCACGTCCAGCAGCAGCTGCTCGCCCGTCTCCGGGTCGAGGACGAACTCGATCTCGCTGATGCCGTGGAAGCCGAGGCCCTTGAGGACGCGCACGCCGCGCTCCGCGATCTCGGGCACCCAGCGGGCGTCCGCGAGGCAGGACGTGCCGAAGTCGGGCGGGTACTGCTCCAGCTTGCGGCCCACGAACACGCCGCGCGGGCGGCTGTCCGCGTCGAGGTAGCTGCACACGCTGTAGAACCCGCCGGGCGGCGTCGTGACGATCCGCTGCGCGACGAGCCGCAGGCCGTGCCCGGCGGCCTCGCGGACGCGGGCGCGGAACTCGTCGGGGGTGTTCACCACGAAGACCTTCGCCCGGAACACCTCGTAGAAGGCGCGCGACTCGTCGGGCTTGAGGATGACGGGGAAGGGAACGCGCGCGAGGACGTCCTCCACGACGGCCGCCGTGCCCGCCGCGAGGTCCTCCAGGGAGGCGGGGTCGAGGTACCAGCTCTGGGGGATGGGCACGCCGAGCCGCTCGGCCTCGCGGTAGAGCGCGGTCTTGCCGAGGGCCGTGTCGATGACGTCCTGCCCGCTGAAGGGCACCCGGTAGAACTCCGAGAGGCGCTCCCTGTGCCGGGCGATGGCGAAGACCCAGTCGTCGTTGGTGGGGAAGAGGACCGGCCTGTGCGCGAAGTGCGGGCCGAGCTCCAGCAGGAAGTCCGCGAAGGCCGCGCCGCCGTCGTCCACGTCGGGGCACAGCGCGAGCGCCGAGAGGTAGCGGCTGCGCTGCCCCAGCCCGCCGCCCTCGCGGTCGAGGCCGAGGACGGGCACGCCCTGTCGGCCCAGGCTGCGGGCGATGGCGAGCGCGGTGATGTGCGTGTTGAAGGTGACGGCGACCGGGCGGTCCAGGGCGTTGAGTCGTTGGATGACGTCGAGGAGTTCCTGGCGTTCTGTGATCAAGGGCGCGCTCCTGTTCGGGATTCCCGTTTTTGCGCCATCGTCGGCGTGGAACGGGCCGGGGAAGCGGCGTGCCGTGATGGGGGCGCGTCGCCGCGCCGTCGCGGGGCCGGAAGCCCTCGGGCGCTCTCGGCCGAGTATACGTGACCGAATCGGTCAACTTGAGTCGCGGGGACCGAAGGCCTACCCTGTGGGCGGGAGGACCACATGACCGCGCCCCTCGAAGTTCCGGGCTTCCATCACCTCACCGCCGTCTCCGCGAGCATCCGCGAGAACCACCGCTTCTACACGGGTGTGCTCGGCATGCGCCTCGTGAAGCGCAGCGTGAACCAGGACGACGTCAGCGCCTACCACCTCTTCTACTCCGACGCGGTCGGCAGTCCCGGCAACGACCTCACCTTCTTCGACTGGAACGTCCCGCGCGAGGTGCGCGGCACGCACGCCGTCACCCGCACGGGACTGCGCGTCACGGGGGAGGCCGCGCTGCGCTTCTGGCAGGGGCGCCTCGGGGAGGCGGGCGTGCCCGCCCTCACGGACGTCCTGGAGCGGGACGGGCGGCTCGTCCTCGACTTCGAGGACCCCGAGGGGCAGCGCCTCAGCCTCGTCGACGACGGCGGCGCCGGGGACGAGAGCGTCCCGTGGGACCGCAGCGCGGTGCCCGCCGAGCACCAGATCCGCGGCCTGGGGCCCGTCACGATGAGCGTGCCCAACCTGCGGCCCACCGACCTCGTGCTCACGAAGGTGATGAACATGAACCACCTGCGCGAGTACACCCTGGACGGCGACGGCGCCCACACCGTGCACGTGTACGGCATGGGCGGCCAGGGCCCGCACGCCGAGCTGCACGTGGCCGTCCAGCCGGACCTGCCCGTCACCCGGCCCGGCGCGGGCGGCGTGCATCACGTCGCGTTCCGCACGCCCGACGAGGCGCAGTACCACGCGTGGACCGAGCGCCTCTCCGGCTTCGGCCTGCGTCACAGCGGCGAGGTGGACCGCCACTACTTCCGCAGCCTGTACTTCCGCGAGCCGAACGGCGTCCTGTTCGAGATCGCCACGGACGGCCCCGGCTTCGCCGTCGACGAGGACCCCGCGACGCTGGGGGAGAAGGTGGTGCTGCCGCCCTTCCTGGAGCCGCGGCGCGAGCAGATCCTCGCGGGCCTCAAGCCCATCGACTGAGCGCGAAGGAAGGAGGGCGGCCCCGGCAATCGGGGCCGCCCTCCTCTCCGCGCTCAGCGGACGAACAGGTCGAGCAGGCGGAACCACAGCCACCCGAACACGACGCAGGTCGGGATCGTCACGACCCACGCCGTCACGATGCGGCCCGCCACCTGCCACTTCACGTTCCGGAAGCCCTTCGTGGTGCCGACGCCCATGATGCTGGTGCTGATCACGTGCGTGGTGCTCACGGGAATGCCGAAGTGCGTGGCCGTCTCGATGATCGTCGCGGCGGCCGTCTCCGCGACGAAGCCGTCGATGGGCCGCAGCTGAACGAGGTTGTGGCCCATCGTGCGGATGATGCGCCAGCCGCCCACGGCGGTGCCGAGACCCATCGCGGTCGCGGCGGACAGGACCACCCACAGCGGCACGCCCCACTCGTCGCCGCTCCAGCCGAGGTACGCGGCGAGGGCCATCGTGATGACGCCCATCGTCTTCTGCGCGTCGTTGCCGCCGTGACTGAAGGCCATGAACGCCGCCGAGAGGATCTGCAGCCGTCCGAACACCCGCGTGACGGTGCGGGGCTTCCAGCGCGCCACGAGCCACAGCAGCAGGAACATCAGCACGATCGGCACGAGGAAGCCCAGCGCGGGCGACGCGAGCAGACCCGTGAAGGTCTTCTGGAGCCCGCCGAACTTGATGATGCGCCAGCCGCCCTCCGCGACGCCCGCCCCGACGATGCTGAACACCAGCGCGTGACTGCTGCTCGACGGGATGCCGCGCCACCACGTGATGAGGTTCCACGTGATCGCCGCGAGCAGCGCCGCCGCGACGAGCTCCAGCGTGGCGTACTGGGGCGGCACGATGTCCCGGCCCACCGTCTTCGCGACGGCGGTGCCGGTGAGGGCCCCGACGACGTTGAGGCTGCCCGCCATCAGCACGGCCTGCGCGGGGCTCAGGACGCGCGTCGCGACGCTCGTGGCGATGGCGTTGGCGGTGTCGTGGAAGCCGTTGATGAAGTCGAACGCGAGCGCCAGCACGATGATGGCGATCAGCGCGACGAGCGCGGTCTCAGGCATGCTTGAGCAGGATTCCTTCGATGGTGTTCGCGACGCGCTGCGCCTGGTCGGTCGCGTCCTCCAGCAGGGTGTAGAGCTCGTTCCAGCGCATCGCGGCGACGAGGTCGGGGATGGCGGTCACGCCGTCGTAGATCGCGACCTGCACCTCGTCGAGCAGGCGGTCGCCCTCGTCCTCCAGCTCCTTGACCTGCCGGGTGAACTCCATCAGGTCCGAGGTGCGCTTCTTGTCCTCCAGCAGGGGCAGGGCGCGCGCGAGCAGTTCGGCCTGCCGCGCGACGACCGCGCCGAGCGCCACGGCCTGCGCGGTGGGCCGCGCGATGCGGTAGAGCCACATGCGGCGCGCGACGTCCTCCATGAAGTCCACGAAGTCGTCGAGGTGGTTGTTGAGCTCGATGATGTCCTCGCGGTCGAAGGGCGTGATGAAGGTGGTGGTGAGCGCGCCCGCGATGTCGCGCGAGAGGCGGTCGCCCTCGTGCTCCAGGTCGCGGATGCGGCGCACCTTGGCCTCCACGTCGGTGTAGTTCGCGAGGAGGTCCACGAGCGCCTCGCTCGTGCGGGCGGCGTTGGTCCCGGCCTGCGAGAACAGGTCGGTGAAGTTGACGGTCTTGGGCAGGAAGCTGAAGAGCGGCATCCTGACGACCCTAGGGTGCACTTGTCAGCCGATTGTCATGGACGTGTCAGGTGATCGGGCCTGAAGGTTCTCTTTCGGCTCCGAACGTCATTGGAGTGTCAGATGAGGCCGCGCGGATCGGTATGATGGGCCGGGCAGTGGGACGCTGCCCCCGAGAACGCCCATGACCCCACCCGTCGTCGTCGTCGTCGAGGACGAGCCCGCCGTGCGCGAGGCCGTCGCCTTCCACCTCGCCGGGGCGGGCCTGCGCGTCCGCGCCGCGCCCGACGCCCGCGCGGGCTGGGACGCCCTGCCCGGCGCGGACGCCGTCGTCCTCGACTGGACCCTCCCGGACCTGCCCGGCGTGGACTGGCTGCGCCGCCTGCGCGAGGACGAGCGCTACGCCCACCTGCCCGTCCTGATGCTCACCGCCCGCGCGAGCGAGGTGGACCGCGTGGAGGGCCTCAACAGCGGCAGCGACGACTACCTCACCAAGCCCTTCAGCGCCGCCGAGCTCGTCGCGCGCGTCCACGCCCTGCTGCGCCGCGCCGCCCGCCGCCCGCGCGCCCTGCGGGTGGGCCGACTGCGCGTGGACGTGGACGCCGGAGGCGCCGAGGTCGAGGGACGCCCTCTCGACCTCACCCGGCGCGAGTTCGAGCTCCTCGCCTTCCTCGCGGGCAACGCGGGCCGCGTCTACTCCCGACGGGAACTGCTCGACCGTGTCTGGGGCGAGGACTTCACGGGCGGCGAGCGCACCGTCGACCAGCACGTCGCCCAGCTTCGCGCGCACCTCGCGCTGGGCGCGGGCGAGCCGGGCGAGGTCGAGACCGTCTACGGACGCGGCTACCGCATGCGTCCCGCCCCGGAG
>NZ_KI912633.1:51014-52788 GCF_000519345.1 Deinococcus pimensis DSM 21231 | reverse complement strand
GGGCCGGGCGCTCATCGAGGTGCTGCGCGACCACCGCCTCGAGGACGCCGCCCTGACCTGCCGCGACGTCGAGGTGGACCTCGCCGGGCGGCTCCTGCACGCGCGGGGCGTGCCGGGCGGACTCATCGTCGCGGACGTCACCGAGCGGCGCGAACGCGAACGCGAGCTGCGCGAGGTCGCGATGGTCCTCTCGCACGAGTTCCGCACGCCCGTCACGGCCATCAAGGGCCTGCTGGAGGCCGTCGCCGTCACCGACTCCGACGAGATCCGGGAGCGCTTCGTGAACCTGAGCCTGCAGGAGACGGGCCGGCTCGAACGGCTCGTGGAGGACCTCGCGGTGGAGTTCCGCCCGCGCGCGCGGCGCACCTTCGAGTTCGGCGAGGCCGCCCGGCGCGTCCTGCGTCTCACGGGGGACGAGTTCGAGCGGCGCGGCGTGCGCGTCCGCGTGCGCGGCGCGCGCGTGCTGGTGCGCTGCGACCCCGACAAGCTCGTGCAGGTCCTGATCAACCTGCTGGAGAACGCCGCCCGTCACGGCCCCAACCCGGGCGACGTGACCGTCACCGCCCGCGCGGACGACGAGAAGGAAGGCTTCGTCTCCGTCCGCGTCACGGACGGCGGCGCCCGACTGCCCGACTACGAGGGCATCTTCGCGTCCCGCACGAAGGGCGCCGCGTCACGCGGGAGCGGCCTGGGCCTCTCCATCGTCACGCGGCTCGTGCGGGACTGGCGTGGGCGCGTCTGGGGACGCCACACGGGACGCGGCAACGAGTTCGGCTTCACCGTGCCCGCCGGGCAGGACCGCCGGGAGGACCGCTGACGTGACGCGCGCCGCCGACCTGCGCGCCCTCGGCGCGGACTTCCTGCGGATGCTCTCCCAGGCGGGCGAGCAGGTGGAGCTCGCCAGCGAGGTGCTGCTGGAGAACCGCATCGAGCACGTCGGTCGGGTCCGTGCCCTCGACCGCCGCGTGGACGCGCTGGAGCTCGCGCTGGAGGACCGCTGCCTGGAGCTCTTCGCCGCGAGCGCCGAGCTGGGCGAGCGCGACCTGAGGCTCGTCTCCGTGATCTACAAGTCCCTCACGGACGTGGAGCGCATCGGGGATCACGCCGTGCACGTCGCGGAGGACGCGCGGGTGCTGGCCGTCGAGCCGCTCGTGAAGCGCTACGTGGAGCTGCGGCGCATCATCGCGTCCGTCCGGCTGATGCTGTCGCTCACGGCGCGCGCCTTCACGGAACGCGACGCGGACGTCGCCGCGCGGGCCGCGCGGCTCGACCTCGACGTGGACGACCGTCACGAGCACTTCTACCGCGAGCTCGTCACGTTCCTGCACGAGCACCCGGACGCCGTGCCCGAGGCGCTGGCCCTCACGCGGATCGGCCGCAGCCTCCAGCGCGTCGGGGATCACGTGGAGAACATCTCCGAGCGCATCCTGCACTGGCTGGAGGCCGAGCGCGCGACGTGAAGGAAATCCCCGGAGCGACCGGCACCATCACGCGCGTGGGCGCGGTATGAAGCGGGCATGACGAACGAGGACCGCCGCACCGACACGGAAGACCGCGAGACCGAACCGCACGCCGCGAACGTGCCCGCCGAACCCACCTCCCCGCCCGCCGAGACGCCCACCGGCGAACCCCGCGAGGACGACGGCGGCCTGATCTACGAGGAGTAGATCAGGGCCGCACGACCGGCAGCAGGTACGCGATGAGCGCCGCCCGCACCTCCGCGCGGGTGGTGGGATCGGCGGCGCCCGCCGTGCTGCCGAAGGCGTACAGCCCG
>NZ_KI912633.1:45636-50914 GCF_000519345.1 Deinococcus pimensis DSM 21231 | reverse complement strand
CGCCGCGCGGGACCCAGGTGCGGCGCGCGGCGCGACAGGATGTCCTCCAGGCGATGCTGGACGGCCACGCGGACCGTCTCGCCCTCGGGCGTGAGGGGCGGCGCGGTCAGCAGCAGGCCCAGCAGGCCGGGCGGGCTGGCGTTGAGGTTCGCGTGGACGTCGAGGACGTCGTCGACGATGCCGCCGAGGTCCCGGTGCTCGCTGCGCCCGAGCGTCACGTCGAGCGCCTGCCCGAGCCGCTCGGTCCACTGCGCCTGCAACGTGGCGAGCAGCGCGCCCTTGTTGGGGAAGAACTGGTAGAGCGAGCCGACGGACACGCCCGCGCGCTGGGCGATGTGGTTCGTGCTGGCGTTCTCGTACCCCACCTCGACGAAGACGAGCGCGGCCGCCTCCAGGATCGCGGCCACCATGCGGCGGCTGCGGACCTGGCGGGGCATTCGGCGGGGAGACAGGGCCTGACGCGGAAGCATGGGCCCAGGATAGCGAAACGCGAGCGCGCGCCGCCGTGCGGTTGTCGCGCGGCATACAAACGCGAGCAAACACTCGTACTGCGATGCACGTGAAAGGGGAGCCCGGCACGCCGGGCTCCCCCTCCACTCCGCGGTCTAGTACGGCTGCGCCTCGTGGCTGATCTCCTCCGCCTCGCGCGCCGCCGCGCGCAGCTTCTCCCGCACGCTGCGCGCGTCCTGCCCGAGCCCCTCGGCCACGCGGCGTCCGTAGTCCTCGTCGCAGGAGCTCAGCAGGTCGATCATGCGCTCCTGGATGAGCGGACGGCAGTCCTTGAGGGCCGAGACGAGGTTGCGGATCAGCTCGTCACGCTCGAAGTCCGAGAAGAGCCGGTAGCGCTCGCCCGCCTGACCGAAGTCGTTCGTCCGCTCGATCTTCTGCCGGACCAGACGGCCCTCCACGTACGGCTCGTGCTCCGCGCCGCTCGGCGCGGCCTCCGACAGGCCGCCCAGCGAGGACGGCTCGTAGTTCACGTGCGGGTTCTGCCCGGGCGCGAGGTCCACGCGGTACGCCATCTGCCCGCCGCGCTGGTTCGTCGCGACGTGCGCCTGCGGCGCGTTGATGGGAAGCTGCAGGTAGTTCGCGCCGACGCGGTAGCGCTGCGTGTCCGAGTAGGAGAAGGTGCGGCCCTGCAGCAGCTTGTCGTCGCTGAAGTCCAGGCCGTCCACGAGGACGCCCGTGCCGAAGGCCACCTGCTCCACCTCCGCGTGGAAGTCCACCGGGTTGCGGTCGAGGACCATGCGGCCCACCGCCAGGAACGGGAACTGCTCCTCCGGCCACAGCTTCGTCGGGTCGAGCGGATCGAAGTCCAGCTCGGGGTGCTCGCCGTCCTCCATGATCTGCACGAACAGCTCCCACTCGGGGAAGTTGCCCTCCTCGATCGCCTGGTAGAGGTCCGTGGTGGCGTGGTTGAAGTTCTTGCCCTGGATGCGCTCCGCCTCCTCCTGCGTGAGGTTGCGGATGCCCTGCTTCGGCTCCCAGTGGTACTTCACGAGGACGCCCTCGCCGTCCTTGTTCACCCACTTGTACGTGTTCACGCCGCTGCCCTGCATCTCGCGGTAGTTGGCAGGAATGCCCCACGGGGAGAACAGGAACGTGATCATGTGCATCGCCTCGGGCGTGTTGCTCACGAAGTCGAAGAAGCGCTCCATGTCCTGCACGTTCGTGACCGGGTCGGGCTTGAAGGCGTGCACCATGTCGGGGAACTTCATCGCGTCACGGATGAAGAACACCTTGAGGTTGTTCCCGACGAGGTCCCAGTTGCCGTCCTCGGTGTAGAACTTCACCGCGAAGCCGCGCGGGTCGCGCAACGTCTCCGGCGAGTGCCCGCCGTGGATCACCGTGGAGAAGCGCACGAAGACGGGCGTGCGCTTGCCCGCCTCCTGGAAGAGCTTCGCGCGGGTGAACCTGGACACCGGATCCTCGCCGACCTTCCCGTACGCCTCGAAGTAGCCGTGGGCGCCCGCGCCGCGCGCGTGCACCACGCGCTCCGGAATGCGTTCGCGGTCGAAGTGCGTGATCTTCTCGAGGAAGTGGTAGTTCTCCAGCGTCGTCGGGCCGCGCGAGCCGACCGTGCGGAGGTTCTGGTTGTCGTAGACGGGGTGCCCCTGACGGGTCGTGAGCGTCTTGCCGCCCTGCGTCTGCTCGTCGGTGTTGGGCTGGTCGTCGTTCATGAGGCCTCCTCGCGGTGAGCCTGGAGAGAGGTGAGTCCCGGCTCGTGGCAGGTGATCATACGTCAGGCTCTCGGTCCATTGCAGCAGCCCGGCCCCACAGAACGCTGAGCGTCCCCCGAAGGGGACGCCCGGCAAAGGTTCACACGGGAAGCGTGGACTCAGCCTTCGAGGGTCGCCTCGACCTTGATGTTCACGTTGCCGCGCAGCGCGCCGCTCACGGGGCAGCCCTGCTCGGCCTGCTCGGCGAACTGCTGGAACTGCGACTGGTCCACGCCGGGCACGCGTCCGCGCGTGCGCAGCACGATCGAGCCGATGCGGAAGCCGCCGCCGGACGCGTCCATCTCCAGCGTCGCCTCGGTCTGGAGGCTCTCGGCGGTGTGGCCGGCGCTCGCGAGGACGTTCGAGAAGGCCATCGTGAAGCAGCCCGCGTGCGCCGCCGCGATGAGCTCCTCGGGGTTCGTGCCGGGCTGGTTCTCGAAGCGGGTGCGGAAGCTGTAGGGCGTGTCCCGGAAGACGCCGCTGGGGGCGCTCATGGTGCCGCTGCCGCTGCGGAGGTCGCCGCTCCACTGGGCGTTCGCCTTGCGCTGGATGTTCGCCATGGGAATGCTCCTTTCGTCCGGCTCGCGGGGAGGTCCGGTCGGACTCGCGCCCACCATACGGCCCGCCCGTGGAGCGCGCCCTTCACGCGTCCTTGAGCTCGTACGCTCTCCTACGGAAGGTTCAGGTTCCTCTGTGACGCCGCTCTCCGGGCGGGCCTAGCCTCCGGGCATGACCACCTCGAACGAAGGCGCGGACGCCGTACGCCGGGCGGCGCGGCCCCTCGCGGGCGGCTCGGACGACTACGACGGGCTGCTCGACGCGATCGGCGACGCCCGCCTCGTCCTCATCGGGGAGGCGTCGCACGGCACGCGCGAGTTCTACCGCGAGCGCGCCCGCATCACGCGCCGCCTCATCGAGGAGCGCGGCTTCCGCGCGGTCGCCGTGGAGGCCGACTGGCCCGACGCGCTGCGCGTGCACCGCTACGTGCGCGGCGCGTCGGGCGACGCGAGCGCTCTGGAGGCCCTGGGGGACTTCGAACGCTTCCCGCGCTGGATGTGGCGCAACGAGGACGTGCAGCACTTCGTGGAGTGGCTGCGTGAGCACAACGAGCGCCACCCGGAGGCGGGCGCGGGCTTCTACGGCATCGACCTCTACAGCCTGCACCGCAGCATGGACGCCGTGGTGGAGTACCTGCGCCGCACCGACCCCGAGGCCGCCGAACGCGCCCGCGCCCGCTACGCCTGCTTCGAGCACTTCGGGGAGGACCCGCAGGCCTACGGGTACGCCGCCGGGCGCGGCGTGGGGGAGCTGTGCGAGGACGCCGTCGTGGAGCAGCTCGTGGAGCTCCGCAGGCGCGAGGACGAACTCCTGCGCGCCGGAGGCTCCCCGGAGGAGCACTTCCACGCGGAGCAGAACGCCCGCCTGGCCCTGAACGCCGAACGCTACTACCGCGCGATGTTCCGGGGCCGCGAGGACACCTGGAACCTGCGCGACACGCACATGATGGACACCCTCGACGCGCTGCGGGAGCACCTCGGGCCCGACGGGCGCGGCCCCGCGCGCGTGGTGGTGTGGGCGCACAACTCGCACCTCGGGGACGCCCGCGCGACCGACATGGGTGAGCGGCGCGGGGAGCTCAACGTGGGGCAGCTCGCGCGCGAGCGGCACCCCGACGAGACCTTCCTGATCGGTCAGCTCACCCATCACGGCGAGGTCACCGCCGCCGACGACTGGGGCGACCCCGCCCGCAGGCGGCGCGTGCGGCCCGGCCTCAGGGGCAGCCACGAGGAGCTCCTGCACGGGGTGGGCCTCCCGGCCTTCTGGCTGGACCTGCGCCACGAGGACACGCCGGAGGTGCTGCGGGAGGAGCGCCTGCAGCGCTTCATCGGCGTGATCTACGCCCCGCGGACGGAGCGCTGGAGCCACTACTCGCACGCGCGCCTCACGGAGCAGTACGACGCGGTGCTGTACTTCGACGGGACGAACGCCGTGGTGCCGCTCGACCCGACGAGCGGGTGGACCGAGGGCGAGCCCCTCGACACCTCGCCGTCGGGCCTCTGATTGAATGGGCCCATGCTCGTCGACTACCACACCCACCACTACCGCTGCGGTCACGCGACGGGCGACCTGATCGACTACGCGCGCGCGGCGGCGCGGCGCGGCCTCTCGGAGATCGGCCTGAGCGACCACAGCCCCATCTACCACCTCGGGCCCGATCCGCACGCGCGGCCCGGCACGGCCATGGCGCAGGGCGAGTTCCCCGCGTACGTCGAGGAGATGCGCCGCGTCCGCGACGAGCTGCGCGGCGACGTCACCGTGCGGCTCGGCGTGGAGAGCGACTACGTGCTCGGCTGGGACGACCACTACCGCGCCCTGTGGCAGGACGCGGGCCTCGACTACGTCATTGGGAGCGTGCACTGGCTGGGCACGTGGAGCATCTTCAACCGGGACCTGCCGCGCGGACGCACCCGGCAGGACGTGTACGAGGAGTACCTGCGCACCACGCAGGCGGCGGCGAGGAGCGGTGCGTACGACGTCATCGGGCACCTCGACTGCCTCAAGACGCGCGGGCACATCCCGGACCTCGGCGTGACGCCCCTGCTGGAGGAGACCGTCGCGGTCCTCAGGGAGGCCGACGTGACGATCGAGCTCAACACGAGCGGCTGGCGCAAGGGCCTCGGGGAGCCCTTCCCGCGCGAGGCGTGGCTGAACGTCTGCTTCGAGCAGGGCGTGCCCGTCACGCTCGGCAGCGACTCGCACCGACCGCAGGACGTCGGCGCGGACTTCGACGAGGCCGTCCGGCTCCTGCGGCGCGTCGGCTACCGCGAGTTCGCCGCCTTCGAGGGCCGCGTCCGGACGATGCGCCCGCTGGACTGAGCGAGGAGGCCCGGCGAGCGCCGGGCCTCCTCGCTCAGTTTCGGGTTCAACTGGCGCGGCTGTTGGCCTTCGCCTCGTCGCGGACGCGCGCGGCCTCCTCGGGGGTGAGGTCGGCGAGGTCGCGGACGTCGCGGCCGAGCACCTCGCCCGCGTACTGCGCGGGGGACTTCGCGGCGTGCGGG
>NZ_KI912633.1:39873-45536 GCF_000519345.1 Deinococcus pimensis DSM 21231 | reverse complement strand
CGAGGGGTCGGTTCAGCGGCAGGGCGCGCTGCGGGCCGTTCGGGGTGACGCCGCTGGCGTGGTTGCCGTCGTCGTCGTCGGCGACGATGCCGAGCATGGCCGACAGCGCGTAGCGGCGCAGGTACGTGATGGCGCTGCCGTAGCCCTGCGGGTCGTCCTTGACGAGGCGCGTCTCCGCCACGCCGCTGATGTACTCGCCGCTCTCGTGGAGGAGCACCGTTTCGAGCGCGGCGTGGCCGGGCTCCGAGCGGAAGGGGAGCTGCACGACGCTGAGGCCGTTGTCCTGCAGGGCGGCGCGGCAGGCGTCCCAGACGCTGCCGAGGTCGGCGTAGCGGCTGCGGAAGGCGGGGTTGGTGCTGTCCTTCACGGCGATCTGGAGCTGCCCCTGGGCCTTCACGAGGGCGGCGGCAATCTTGGTGATGCTGTCGGATCGTTGCATGGTTCGTCTCCCTGAGGTGAACTGGGGCAGCTGTTCTGCTGTCAACATAATTCTACCTCAGATTCTTCCCGCAGTGTGGTCGCCCGCACCTTCCGCCAAGACCGCCTCAAGCCCGCCCGTGCCCACGCGCCCCGCCGCGCGGGATGCAATGAGGCGGGCACCAAGCCCAGGGAGGACCCCGTGACCGACCACCCCGGCCTGTTCCCCACCTTCTTCCTCTCCGGCTTCGAGTGCTCCACCTTCCACTGGAAGCATCAGGGCCGCCGCGACCTCGTCGCCGAGACGCAGCACGACACGAAGCTCCACGAGGACTACGCCCTCCTGAGCGGCCTCGGCATCGCCGTCGTGCGCGAGGGCGTCCCCTGGCCCCTCGTGGACCACGGCGGGCAGGTGGACCTGAGCCGACTCGACCCCATCCTCGACGCCCTGGAGAAGTGCAGGCTCACCCCCATCTGGGACCTGTGCCACTACGGCTACCCCGACGACCTCGACCCCTTCACGGACGCCTTCACCACCCGCTTCGCCGACTACGCCCGCGAGGTCGCCCGGTACGTGAGCGGGCGCCGCGACGGCCCGCACTTCTTCACGCCCGTCAACGAACCCACCTTCTACTCCTTCTGCGGCGGCGAGTGGGGCTGGGCCGCGCCCTACGGCACCACCAGGGACACCCGCCACCGCCTGCGGCTCGCCCTGTGCCGCGCCGCCATCGCGGCGGTCCACGCGATCCGCGAGGTCGTCCCGGACGCCCGCATGGTGAACGTCGATCCCCTCGTGTACGTCGTGCCGCCGCGCGACCGCCCCGACCTCGCCGACGAGGCCCGCGAGGAGACCTTCCACGACACCTTCGTCGCCTGGGACGTCCTCGCCGGACGCCTCCACCCCGAGCTCGGCGGAAGCCCCGAGGTCCTCGACATCGTCGGTGTCAACTGCTACTCCTTCGGGCAGATGGAGTACAGGGAGGACGGCCCGCACGCCGCGCTCGGCCCGCGCGACGACCGCGTCGTCCCGCTCGGCGACCTCCTCGGGGAGGTCTGGAACCGCTACGGGCGCCCCATGATCATCGCGGAGACGAGCGGCCTGCGTGACGGTCGCCCCGCCTGGCTGCGCGACGTCATGGAGGAATGCCTCGCCGCCGTGAGGAAGGGCATCGACCTGCACGGCGTGTGCCTCTTTCCCGCGGTGGACATGCCCGACTGGCACACCGGCGAGTGGCTCCACAACGGCATCTGCGACCTGGAACGTCACGGGGACGAGCTCAGGCGCGCGCCCTACGCGCCCCTCGTGGACGAGCTGCGCCGCTGGCAACGGCTCCTCAACCGCGTCACCCGCCTCGACGAGGACCCCAACAGCGACCCGGTCGACCTGAACGACGTCACGCGCGCCGCGCACGCCATGAACTTCAGGTCCGACCGGGACTGGTCCTAGACGCTACTTCCGCAGCCGGGCGCCGCACAGCACGTCCAGCGCCGTGACCCCCAGCACCATCCCGAGCGCCACGAGCGCCCCGCGCCGCCCCGGGCCGCCCTGCCGCACCTTCGCGCCGAGCGTCGCGATGTCGAGGGCGTCCCCGCCCACGCGCGCCCACACCCAGCCCGTCGGACGCTCGCGCGACAGGATGCCCGCGCCCGCCATCAGCTCACGCGCGCCGTACGCGCGCAGCAGACCCACGCGGTCCTCCATGCCGAGCCGACGGCCCAGCCAGCGCGGCGCGAGCACCTCCAGCAGACCCAGACCGATGCTGAACCACCCCAGCCCCCTCGCGAGCCGCTCCGCTCCCGCCCGGTTCGCCGCGAGAGGAGACACCTTCGTCGTCGTCATGATCTTCCTCCTTCCGTCCCCATCGTGCCCGCCGATGCCCGGCGGCTTCGTGGGAGGCCCGTGGACGCCCGTACAGACCCCCTGAGGGAACTCCTCATCGCAAAGAGAGCCGCGCGCCCATGCGGCCGCCCGCTTCACGGCATCCTGAGGGGACGTTCATGACCGACACTCCCACCACCCCCACCAAGGCTCCCGCGAGGCTCCGCCTGCGCGTCACCCGCGCCGCCGAGAACCACCTGCGCGGCGGCCACCCCTGGCTGTACGACGGCAGCGTCCGCGAGCAGAACCGCCCGGGCGAGAGCGGCGAGCTCGCCGTCGTCTACGACCGCGACGACCGCTTCCTCGCCGTCGGCCTCTACGACCCCGAGTCACCCCTCCGGCTGCGCGTCCTGCACGCCGGAAAGCCCCGCATGATCGACGACGCGTGGTGGACCGCGCACCTTGACGCGGCCCTCGCCCGCCGTGAAGGCCTCGCGGACGAGGAGACCGACGGCCTGCGCCTCGTCAACGGCGAGAGCGACGGCTGGGGCGGCCTCGTCCTCGACCGCTACGCGGACACCCTCGTCCTCAAGCTCTACACCGCCGCGTGGTTCCCGCACGTGGAGCGCGTCCTCGGGCTCCTCGGGGAGCGCTTCCCCGGGAGCCGCGTCGTGCTGCGCCTCAGCCGCAACATCCAGGACGCCGCGCGCGAGCGGCGCGGCTGGCAGGACGGCACCGTCCTGCGCGGCGACACCCCCGGGGGCCCCGTGATCTTCCGCGAGTCCGGCCTGCGCTTCGAGGCGGACGTGCTGCGCGGACAGAAGACCGGCTTCTTCCTCGACCAGCGCGACAACCGCCGCCTCGTGGAGGGTCTCGCGCGCGGACGGCGCGTCCTCAACGCCTTCAGCTTCACCGGGGGCTTCTCCCTGTACGCCGCGCGCGGCGGCGCCCGCGAGGTCACCAGCCTCGACATCAGCGCCCACGCCCTCGCGGGCGCGCGGCGCAACTTCGCCCTCAACGCCGACCTTCCCGGGGTCGCCGCCTGCCGTCACGACGCCGTGCAGGCCGACGTCTTCGAGTACCTCCGCGCGCCCGACGGGAAGGAATTCGACCTCGTCGTCCTCGACCCGCCCTCCCTCGCGAGGCGCGAGGACGAACGCGCTGGCGCCGTCCGCGCCTACGGGGGCCTCGCCTCCGGCGGCATAGACCGGCTCGCGCGTGGCGGCACCCTCGTGTCCGCGTCGTGCTCCGCGCACGTCACCGACACGGAGTTCTTCGACGCCGTCCGGGGCGCCGCCGACGCCAGCGGCCGCAAGTGGCGCGAGCTCCGCGTCACCCACCACGCGCCCGACCACGAGGCCCGCTTCCCCGAGGCGCGCTACCTCAAGGCGATCTACCTCCAGTTCGACTGAACACCCCCCGCGGGACGCGGCCATCGTGCCGCGTCCTCTCTAGGCCGATTCGCTCTCAATCTCTCGCGGCGGCGGTGCTAGGGTGCGGAGCGTGTCCGCCACCACCGCCAACGACGCCGCCGTCACCGGACGCACCCGCGACCTCCTGAGGCTCGCGTGGCCGCTGATGCTCTCCAACCTCGCCTACACCGCCGTGGGCTTCACGGACACCCTCGTCGTGGGCCGCCTCGGCGTCACCGAGGTGGGCGCGGTGGGCCTCGCGAGCCTCGCGGTGCTCACGCTGCTGCTGCTCTTCCGCGGCAGCCTCAACACCGCCGCGACGTTCGTGTCGCGCGCGTTCGGCGCGGGGGATGGGGCGGGCGTGCTGCGCTGGTCGAACGTCTTCATGACGCTCGCGCTCGTCGGGGTGCCGCTCGCGCTCGCCGGGCCCCTGCTGGTGGACGCGCTGTTCGCGCTGCTGCGTCCCGACCCGGCCGTCGCGCAGGTCGCGCGGACCTACGGGCACATCCGCATGATCGAGGCGCCCCTCGTGCTGCTCGGCAGCACCAGCCTCTCCATCATGGTGGGCCTCGGCAACACCCGCACGCCCGCGCTGCTCGCGTGGCTCGTCGTGATCCTCAACGCGGTCCTCGCGGTCACGTTCGTGTTCGGCCTGGGCTGGGGTGTCGCGGGCGCCGCGTGGGCGAGCGTCATCGCCGTGTGCACGCAGAACGGCCTCGCGTTCGCGTTGCTGCGCGTCCTGCACGGTCAGGACTTCGGGCGCTTCCGCTTCGTCCGTCCCCGGCGCGCGGAACTCGCGAGCTTCGCGCGGGTCAGCCTCCCGGCGGGCCTCACGGAACTCGGCGAGGTCAGCGCGTTCACGGCCCTGCAGGGCGTCATCTCGCGGCTCGGACCGACCGAGCTGGCCGCGTCGCAGATCGCGAACCAGCTCGCGAGCCTCGGCTTCCTGCCTGCCTTCGCGCTCTCCACCGCGACGGGCAGCCTGCTGTCGCGCGCGCTCGGCGCGGGCCGACCGGACGTCGCGACACGCGTCGGCTGGAAGGGCGCGGGCGTCGCCGCCGCCGTGATGGGCCTGCTGGGACTGCTCTTCCTGCTCGCGCCGCGCACCCTGATCGGGCTGTTCAACGACGATCCGGGCGTTCTGCGCGTCGGCGCGCTCGTGCTGGGCGTCATGGCGGCCTTCCAGATCCTCGACGGCGTCGCGATCGTCCTCGGCGGCGCGCTCGGCGGGGCGGGCGACACGCGCTTCCGCCTGCTCGTCACGCTGCCCGGCTCGTGGCTGGTGATGGTCGCGGGCGCCACGCTGTTCGCGCCCCGCTACGGCGTGGTGGGCGCGTGGGGCGCCGCGCTCGTCTACATCTGCCTCACCGCGCTGCTGTACGCGGGGCGCTTCGCGTCCGGACGCTGGCGACGCGGCACCCTCTGAGTCCACGCCCCCGCCCGCCCGGCGGGGGTGTTTCCTTCAGGGAACGTCCACGTCGAAGCTCACCTCGTCCGGCGGGACGGGCCGCGCGAGCAGGTAGCCCTGCACGAGCGGCACGCCCAGCTCGCGCAGCACGTCCAGCTCGTCGGGGCGTTCCACGCCCTCCGCGACCGTCGTGAGCCCGAGGTTGTGCGCGAGCCCCGCGATGGCCCGCACGACCGGCAGCGTGCCGCGCTCGCGCCCGAGGTCGCGGATGAAGCTCCGGTCGATCTTGAGGACCGTCAGGGGGAGCCGCTGGAGGTAGCTCAGGCTGGAGTAGCCCGTGCCGAAGTCGTCCACCGCGACGGACACGCCCAGCTCGCGCAGTTCCTCCATCCGCACGGCGCTCTCGCGCACGTCGCGCATCACGACGCTCTCCGTGAGCTCCAGCTCCAGGCACGCGGGCGGCAGGCCCGTCTCCACGAGGGTCGCCGCGACGCTCTCCACGAAGTCGCGCCGCTCGAACTGCCGGGGGCTGACGTTCACCGCGACCCGCAGGTCGGTCCTGCCGCCGCGCTGCCACTCGACCGTGCGGCGGCAGGCCTCGCGCAGC
>NZ_KI912633.1:36578-39773 GCF_000519345.1 Deinococcus pimensis DSM 21231 | reverse complement strand
GCCCGAGCCCCAGGCGCGGGTGCCGCCAGCGCACGAGCGCCTCCACGCCCGCCACGACGCCGCTCGCGAGCCGCACCTGCGGCTGGTAGTGCAGTTCCAGCTCGTCCTCGTCCAGGGCGCGGCGCAGCTCGTGTCCGAGCTGGAGGCGTTCGTGCGCGTCGCGGGTCATCTCGGGCCGGAAGACCGTGACGCCCGCCCGGCGCACCTTCGCCTGGTACATCGCGAGGTCCGCGTGCCGCAGCAGCGTCGGGCCGTCCGCGCCGCCCTCCGGGAAGACGCTCACCCCGACGGAACCCGTCAGGAACAGGTCGCGGTCCTCCGCGTGGAAGGGCGTCTGGAGCGTCCCGAGGACGCGCTGCGCGACCGCCACGGCCTGCGTCTCGCCCGCCGACGGCAGGATCAGGGTGAATTCGTCCCCGCCGATGCGGGCGAGCGTGTCGCCGCGCCGCACCACGCTCGTGAGGCGGCGCGCGGCCTCGCGCAGCACCTCGTCGCCCACGAGGTGTCCGAGCGTGTCGTTGATGGTCTTGAAGTCGTCGAGGTCCACGAACAGCATCGAGAGGGGCTCCTCGTGCCGCGCGGCGCGGTCGATGGCGGCCTGCAGACGCCGCGCGAAGGCCGAGCGGTTCGGGAGGTCCGTGAGGGGATCGTGCTGCGCCTGGTGCCGCAGACGCTCCGAGAGGCGGGTGTGCAGGATCGCGACGGCCGCGAGGTGCCGCGCCTGCTCCAGCACGTCCCCGTCCGGCAGCGGCCCGGGCGTGGCGGCGTACAGCGCGAGCGTCCCGAGCACCTCGTCGCCCGACAGGATCGGGCGACTGCGGCAGGCGCGCAGCCCGTACGCGGCGGCGAGCTCACGGTAGTCCTGCCACGCGGGGTGGGTGGTGACGTCCTCGACCATCACGTCCTCACCCCTCGCGGCGGCCGTGCCGCAGGAGCCCGCCCCGTCCCGGACG
Source organism: Deinococcus pimensis DSM 21231 (assembly GCF_000519345.1). Classification (GTDB taxonomy): domain Bacteria; phylum Deinococcota; class Deinococci; order Deinococcales; family Deinococcaceae; genus Deinococcus_A; species Deinococcus_A pimensis. The sequence continues at coordinate 38,820 of NZ_KI912633.1, read as the reverse complement.
GGCACGCCGTCCACGCTGGCGTTGAACCCCTGCGGGAGGCTCGGCGCGGCGCCCGTGTGGAGCCGCCCGTCACGCACGAGCATCACGCTGCACCAGCAGTCGGGCAGCTGCCGCTCCACGATCAGCGCGATCTCCTCCAGCACGGCCGTGAGGGGCTCGCCACGCAGGGTCATCTCCAGCACGTGGTTGCGGTCCCGCGCGATCTGCTCGGCGGTCTTGCGGGCCGTGACGTCGCGCACGGACAGCCCGACGCCGTCCTCGGCGGGAGAGACGTGCAGTTCGCACCACAGGTCGAGGTCCGCGAGGTACGTCTCCAGCACCTCCGGCGAGCGGGCGGCGGCGGCGGCGTGCAGGCGGGTGTCCGCGTCGGTGTCGCGCAGGTCCGGCAGGAGGTCCCAAAGCGTGAGGCCCGCGACGGACGCGCCGTCCGGACGCCTCAGCAGGGCGAGCGCGCGGTCGTTGACGTGCGTGACACGCCACGCCCGGTCGAGCAGCAGGAACGCGTCCGGGCCGGCATTGAGGACGCGGCTCAGGCGTCCGGCCTGCCGGGCGGCGTCCTCGCGCTCCGCGAGGTCGCGGGTCACGTCGCGCGCGACGCACATCAGGCGGGTGGGGTCCGCCTCGGGGACGGGCGTGACGGTCACGGTCCACCACGCGCGCTCGCCGTCCGGTGGGGTCCGTGCGAGCGTGACGGTCCGGGTGGTGCCCGTCAGGTCCGCTTCCCGCAGGGCGGCGCGCGCCGTGCCCCGGTCGGGTTCGTCCCACCAGTCGGTCCAGCGGACGCCGAGGGCGAGCTCGCGCGCGACGGTGTTCAGGAAGCCGGGAGTGCCGTCGGGCGTGACGAGCGCGACCGCGTCGGGCGAGCGCTCCACCATGAGGCGCAGCAGGAGGTCGGGCACGCTGTCGTTGAGGGTTCTTCGCATGTCGGACACGGGAGCCTTGCTGAGCGGGGAGGACTCGGAGCGTTGGACGGGAGTGTCTTCTCGGCCCGCTGGACTCGGGCGCCTGGGTTGAGGGATGGACCGAGTTCAGGCTAGCCCGGCGCCCTCGCCGCAAGGTTAGGCGCGGCGCCTCCTGCCTTGAATCAACCTCACGACTTGGGGGCCGGGGCATGCACGCGAATGTTTGAGGGAGGTCAGGGGAACCTGAAGCGCCCCTCAAGCCCCTGTTCACGCGCCGGGCCCCGTCGAGGTGTGTAATGAGCTCGGCGATAAGCCATTCCACCGGATTCGACGAAGATTTCCAACGCGGCCCCCACGAATGAGGGGCCGCCCATTTTTGTCTTGCGACTTCGGTCACGTGCGGCACTCGGGTAGACTCCCCGCATGCCGCGACCCATGATCCTCGACTGCGACCCCGGGCACGACGACGCCGTCGCGCTGCTCCTCGCGCTCGGCAGCCCCGAGCTGGACCTGCTCGGCGTGACCGTCACGCACGGCAACGTGGAACTGCACCACACGCTCCGCAACGCGCTGTCCCTGCGGCAGTTCAGCGGGCGGTCCTTCCCGGTCGTGCCGGGCGCGGATCGACCCCTGCTGCGGGACGCCGTGCACGCCGGGCACGTGCACGGCCCCAGCGGCCTCGGGGACGTCGCCCTGCCCGTCCCGCAGGAAGGTCCCGACCCGCGCCGCGCGGCGGCCTTCATCGCCGACGAGGCGCTCGCGAATCCCGGCGAGGTGACGCTCGTCGCGGTGGGTCCCCTCACGAACGTCGCGCTGGCCCTGCGCCTGGAGCCGCGCCTCGCGGGCAGCCTGCGCGAGATCGTCCTGATGGGCGGGAGCGCCACGGACGGCAACGTCACGCCCGCCGCGGAATTCAACACCTTCGCGGACCCACACGCGGCGCGGATCGTGTTCGAGTCGGGCGCGCGCGTGACGATGTTCGGCCTCGACACGACCCGGCAGGTGAACGTGACGGGGGAACGCGCGGACGACCTGCGCGCACGTGCGGGCCGCGCGGGCGCGCTCGCCGCGAGCTTCCTCGACGACTACCTCATGCGGCTCGCCGGGCGCAGCGAGGCGCGCGAGGGGGCCCTGCACGACCCCTGCGCCGTCGCGTACCTCGTCCGTCCGGACCTGTTCGAGGTGCGCCCCGCGCGGGTGCACGTCGTGACCGAGGAGGGCGCGGAGTTCGGGCGGACCGTGTGCACCCCGGACGGGGACGCGGGCACCTTCGTGGCGTCGCGCGCCGACGCGGACGGCCTGTACGACCTGCTCGCCGAGCGCCTCGCGCGCCTCTGAAC
>NZ_KI912633.1:11914-36478 GCF_000519345.1 Deinococcus pimensis DSM 21231 | reverse complement strand
AGGGACGGCGGCTGGTCTCCACGGGCACGCGCGCGGGCGTGGGCGCGGCGCCGCGCGGACGGCCTCCCTTGAGCGCCAGCGCGGGCTTCTCCACGACGTACCACAGACCCACCGCCACCGCGAGCGCGATGGGGAACGCGAGGATGAAGTTCCCGAAGGCGTCGAGATTCGGGTACTGACGCTGCACGAGCTGCTGCGTGAACAGCCCGACGAGGTACAGGCCGTAGCTGAAGTCGCCGTACTTGCCGAAGCGCGGCAGGCCCATCCGCGCGAGCGGACCGCGCGCGAAGGCGAGGGCCAGCACGAGGTACGTGCCGAACACGGAGAAGCCGAGCTTCATGCCGCCCGTGAAGACGGTCAGCGTGAGTGCGGCGAGCGCGAGGAGCGCGAGCGGCCACGTGAACCGAATCCTGTCGCGGTAGAGGTACACGAGGGAGCCCGCGACGAAGTAGCGCGGCAGGTCGAACCAGCCGTTGTTCGTGGCGGACCCGCCGACCGCGAAGAGGAAGCTCATCAGCAGGAACAGCACCAGCACCGTGTCGCGCCGCCACACCCGCAGGCTGCCCATCAGGGCGAGCAGCACGTAGCAGCCGATCTCGTAGCGAAGCGTCCAGAAGTTGTCGGAGACACCCGTGGACGGCATGGGGTGCTGGAACACGCCCGGCAGGTGGTTCTGACTGAACGGCACGAGGATGTTCCCGAGGTAGGAGAGCGCGCCCGGGTTCGTGAAGTAGTTCGGGGCGGTGCTGATGAGGCCGCCGATCAGGAAGATGGCGAGCACCACGACGATCAGCGCGGGGTAGATGCGCACCGCGCGGGCGCGCAGGAAGGGCACGAGGCCGTGACGGCGCTCCCAGGACTGCGTGATGAGGTAGCCGCTCACGACGAAGAACAGGCCCACGCCGATCCAGCCGATGGTCATCTGTCCGCCCGAGAGGGCGTAGAGCGGGTCCGCGTCGAGCGTGCCGGTCGGGACGAACGTGGCGTGCGAGACGAACACGAGGAGCGCCCCGAGGAAGCGCAGGGCGTCGAAGTTGTTGTCGCGGGACGCGTCGACGGGTTTGTCCTGCGGGGCCGTCACGAGGCCCTCCCTTCGTGACGATGGGGGTGGGGCGTGGGCCGCGCGCTGCGGTGGTCTGTGGTCATGGTGGTGGCCTCTGGTCCCGTCGCCGTGGCTGGTCGCGAGGGGTCGGGTCCGGGCGGGGCCCGGTCGTGGCTTCGGACGGACGCGTCACGCTCCCGACGGACACGAGGGGCATGACGCGCGTGAATTTCATCGTATTCACGCGGGATTTCGGTGCCGTGGGCGGAGTGCCAAATTGAATGGAGGCTCAAGGCCCCCAGGCTTGTGGAGGCCGTCGACGGCCTCCACAGAAGCACCGGACCGCTCCGGTGCGTACGCGGCTCCCCTCTCCTTCAGCGGGTGGGTTCGGCGTTGAGGTTGTACTTCCAGCCTTCCTCGCGGAGGCGGCGGCGGTCCTGGGCGTAGGTGGGGCAGAGGGTGGCGACGTGCGTCCAGAAGCGCGCGGAGTGGTTGAGTTCGCGCAGGTGCGCGACCTCGTGGGCGCAGAGGTAGCGGGCGACGTCGGGCGGGCCGAGCAGGACGCGCCAGTTGTAGCGCAGGACGCCGCTGGCGGTGCAGCTGCCCCAGCGGGTGCGGGCCTCGGTGAGCTTGACGTCGCGCGGGGCGCGGCCGAGGCGCGCGGCGAGCTCGTGCGAGAGGGGCGTGAAGTACGCGAGGGCCTGCTCGCGGTACCAGTGCTCGACGTGCCCGAGGAGCTGCGGGTGGGGCAGGTCGGGGACGTGGAGTTCCTCGCCATGGCGGGTGACGCTCTCATGGGGGCCGCGGCGAATGGTGAGGGTCTGGCCGAGCAGGGGGAGGGTGCTGCCGTCCTCCAGGGTGTGGTGGTGGGGGGTGCGCTGCGCGAAGTGCGCCTGCGCCTTCTCGATCCAGCCGCGTTTGCGCTCGACCCAGTTGAGCAGGTCGGGCTCGGGGACGCCGTGGGGGGCGTGCAGCACGACGTCGGTGCGCGTGACGCGCAGCGCGATGGTGGTGCGGCGGCGGGAGCGGCGGATCACGACGTTCACCTTCCCAGGATAGCGTGCGGGGCCGCTTCGTCGCGTCCGTAACGGACATCATGCGCTTTCACGAAGAGCGTAGTAGCTTGGTCTGGACATGACGCGCGTTTCCTCCGCCCGGTCGCAGCCGACGCTGCGGTACGAGCGCGGCACCCTCCTCCTCCATCCCGCGCCCGCCGGTCAGGGCTGGGCGGAGCACGCCCAGTGGGACGACCGCGTGGGCCGCTTCCGCGTGCCCGCCCACCGGTACCGGGCACTGCTGGAGGCCGTGCGACGCGACGGCGCCGAGCTGCGCGACGAGGCGCGCGACTTCCAGGAACTGAAGCTCAGCCCGAGCCGTTTCGTGACGCCCTACCCGCATCAGACGGAGGCGATCGACGCGTGGAAGCGCGCGGGTCGCCGGGGGCTGGTGGTCCTCCCGACGGGGGCGGGCAAGACGCTCGTGGCGCAGCTCGCGCTGGACGCGACGCCCAGAAGCTGCCTCGTGGTGGTGCCGACGCTGGACCTGATGCACCAGTGGTACGCGGGTTTCCTCGCGACGTACCCGGACGCGCCGCTGGGCCTGCTGGGCGGCGGCTCGAAGGACGACACGCCCCTGCTCGTCGCGACGTACGATTCCGCCGCGATCCACGCGGAACGCCTCGGGAACCGCTACGGGCTGGTGGTGTTCGACGAGGTGCATCACCTCGGGGGGGACTTCAACCGGGTGATCGCGGAGTACTCCATCGCGCCGTACCGGCTGGGCCTGACGGCCACGCCGCCGCAGGGCGCGCGGCTGCGCGACCTGCAGGGCCTGGTGGGGCCGCTGGTGTACCGCCGCACGCCGGAGGAACTGGCGGGCACGGCGCTGGCGTCCTACCGGGAGGTGCGGATCACGGTGCAGCTCTCGGCGGCGGAACGCGCCCGCTACGACGCGGCCATCGCGACGCGCAACGCGTTCCTGCGCCGCTCGGGCATCAACCTGGGGAACCTGGAGGGCTGGCGGACCTTCGTGATGCGCTCGGGCACCCCGGAGGGCCGCGCGGCGATGCTCGCGCACCGCGAGGCGCGCTCCCTCGCGTTCGGCACGGAGGGCAAGCTGCGCGTGCTGGAGGAGCTCCTCGCGCAGCACCCGGAGGAGCGCGTCCTGGTGTTCACGGACGACAACGCCACCGTGTACCGGGTGTCGCGCGAGTTCCTGCTGCCCGCCCTGACGCACCAGACGCCCGTGAAGGAACGCGTGGCGCTCCTCGACGCGTTCAGGAAGGGCGACTACCGGGTGCTCGTCACGAGCCGCGTCCTGAACGAGGGTGTGGACGTGCCGGAGGCGAGCGTCGCGATCGTGCTGTCCGGCACGGGCGTGGAGCGCGAGCACACCCAGCGGCTCGGGCGGATCCTGCGCCGCGCGGAGGGCAAGCAGGCGGTGCTGTACGAGGTCGTCGCGGAGGACACCACGGAGGAGGGCGTGGCGCGCAGGCGGCGCGGCCAGGAGCCCGCGAGTCCCGTGCCGTACCTCGACGAGATCACGCCCGACCCGATCGACTGGGAGGACCTGTAGCGTGCTGCCGACCGAACTGCTGATGTACCGCTACCGCGCGGAGACGGTGGTGCCCAAGCGGCTCGCGCTGAACTTCGCGCACGTGGGGCTCGCGCGGGAGCTCATCGAGGTCTTCTCGGGCGGCGTGGGCCTGCGCCGCGCGGAGCTCGACGAACGCGTCGCCGCGCACGAGGGTTCGGCCGCCGGGTACCGTGTCGTGCGGGGCCTCGCGCACCTCCTCGCGAGCGACTTCTCCACCTTCGAGATGCGCTCGCCCGTCCCGCCGACGGAACTGCGCGCCCGCGTGTTCGGTCTCGCGTCGCGGCTCGCGGGGCGCGCGTCGCGCGCGGCGGTCCTGACGCGCGTCGCGGCGCAGCTCGGTGAGGAGGGCCTCGCGCTGCGCCCGGAGGAGGTGGAGTCGAACCTCTACGCGGACCTGCAGGAGAACTTCGTCCTCTCCGAATTCACGCCGCCCACCCCGGAGGAACTGCTGCACCGCTGGAACCTCGCGCAGGTGCAGGGCGTGCTGTACCGCGCCTACGCCCTGCGCGTGCACGCGCACCGCAACGACCCCGCGCGCTACAAGCAGCTGCTGAAGTACATGAAGCTGTTCGGGCTGATGGTCGTCGTGGACGGCGACGCGGACCACGGCTTCACCCTCACCCTCGACGGCCCCGCGAGCCTCTTCCGGCCCTCCACCCGCTACGGCCTCGCGATGGCGAAGTTCCTGCCCGCGCTGCTGCACGTCACGAAGTGGAGCCTGGAAGCCGAACTGAGGCCGCGCCGCGACCTGGAGGGCGCACCGGAGAGCGCCACGTTCACCCTGGACAGCGACTGCGGGCTCGTGAGCCACTACAAGGTGGACGCGGAGTTCGACAGCATCGTCGAGGAGGCCTTCGCGGCGCGCTGGGCGAAGCTCCGCACGGACTGGAAGCTGGAGCGCGAGGTGGACCTCGTGCCCGTCACGGGCGGCGTCATCGTCCCGGACTTCCGCCTCGTCCACCCGGACGGGCGCAGCACGCTGCTGGAGATCGTGGGCTACTGGCGGCCCGAGTACCTGCGCAAGAAGTTCCGGGGGGTGCGCACGTCGGGCCGCACGGACCTCATCCTCGCCGTGTCGGACCGCCTGAACCTCGACGCGGCGGGCGTGAAGCTCACGGACCTTCCCGAGGGCGTGCGGGTCGTGACGTACAAGGGCCGTCTGGAGCCCCGCGCGGTCCTCGCGGTCCTCGAAGGTGAGGAAGGCGGCGCGGCGGAGGCGGCGGCGTCGTAGCATCGCTCATGACCCGCGCCCTCACCCTCGGCCTCGCGCTCGCCCTCGGCACCGTCCTCGCCCAGTCCGGTGGGGACACCGCGCCCGTGACGCTCGCCGTCACCGCGCCCGCCGGGACGCTCGTCACGTACGACGTCACGCAGACCCTCGTCGGGACCGTCGAGGAGGTCCGCGTGGAGCCCCGCCCGAACGTGCGCCTCACGGCGGAGGCGCTGGAGGACTACAAGCGGCGCTTCGCGGGCGCGGGCGGCAACCCGAAGCCCGTCAACCTCTCGTACGTGGAGTACCTGCGGGTCCTTCCGCCCACCGCGGACGGCTCGGTGGCGTTGCAGGTCACGTCGGACCAGACGATCGAGGGCCTCACGCAGAAGCTGCGCTACCGGCAGGTGATCTCCCCGGACGGCACGACGCGGGTCGAGGCGCTCCCCGGCACCTCGCCCGAACTGCGCCGCGTCGTGGAGAGCCTCGACACCTCGGGCGTGTTCGGCACGACGCCCGCCGTGTACGGGCGTCCCCTGACCGTGGACGCGCCCGTCACGCAGGAGGGCCGCCTGGACTTCGCGCGGGTGCTCGGCTCCTCCCTGCCGGGCGTGAGTCTCTCGGGCGACGTGACGTACCGCAACGTCCTCACGTACCGGGGCGCCCGGCCCGACGGGACGCGGCTCGTGGAGACCGCCTCGACCTTCGGGCCCGCCACCGTGACGGTGGAGGCGGGCGGCCTGCGTCAGACGGTGGAGGTGGGGGCGGGTACGGCGTCGTCGAGCACCACGCTCCGTCCGGACGGCCTCGCATCGCGCCTGGAGTCGCGCTCCACCGCGCGGATCGGCACGCGGCTGGACCTGCCCGAGCTGCCCGTCGTCGTGACGGTCGTCGTGCGGCAGGAACAGACGCTGCGGCAGACGGCGCGCTAGGGTCCGGTCATGAGATTCGACATGGCCGACCTCGCGTCCGGCGACCGCTACAAGCTCCTCACCGGGGTCGTCGTGCCGCGCCCCATCGCGTGGGTGACGACGCTCAACCCGGACGGCAGCGTGAACGCCGCGCCGTACAGCTTCTACGGCGCGATGGGCAGCGATCCGCCGCTCGTGGCGTTCGGGCCGGGCAACCGGGACCGCGCCACCGCGAAGGACACCGCCGCGAACGTGCGGCGCGAGCGGGAGTTCGTGGTGAACGTCGTCACGGCGGACCTCGCGGACGCGATGAACGTCACCGGGGCGGACTTCCCGCACGGTGAGGAGGAGCTCGCGCACGCGGGCCTCACGACCGTGCCGTCGGCGCTGGTGCGGGCGCCGCGCATCGCGGAGTCCCCGGTGCACCTGGAGTGCCGGGAGCTCATGACGCTGGAGGTGGGCCGCAACCGCGTCGTGCTGGGCGAGGTCGTGACGATCCACGTCCGCGACGACCTGATGCTGGACGCCGCGCGCTTCCACGTGGACACGCCCGCGCTGGGCGCGCTGGGCCGCATGGGCGGGCGGGGCGGGTACGTCCGCACCACGGACCTCCTGGAGATCCCGAGGCTCACGCTGGCGCAGTGGCGCGAGCGCGTGGAACGGGCGGAACAGGAATGAAGGACGGGTGGAGACCCGTCCGCCGCGAACGTACGGTGGGTGACGGTCCGGTCCGCGCACGCGTTCGACTGTGAGGGCGCACGGAGGAGACACCATGACGCATGACGCTCAGCCCGAGCCGTTCGACGCCGTCATCATCGGAGCGGGTCAGGCGGGACCGCCCCTCGCGCGGGCCCTCGCGGACGCGGGCCGCCGGGTGCTGATCGTGGAGCGCGAGCACGTCGGCGGGACCTGCATCAACGAGGGCTGCACGCCCACGAAGACGATGCTGGCGAGCGCCACGACGGCCGAGACGGCCCGCCGTGGGCAGGCGTTCGGCGTGCACGCCGGGCCCGTCTCGGTGGACATGACGCGCGTCCGGCAGCGCAAGCGCGAGATCGTGGACTCGTGGCGTGAGAGCGGCGAGAAGGGCCTGCGTGACCACGAGGGCGTCACGCTCCTGATGGGCGAGGCGCGCTTCACGGGCCCACGTGAGCTGGAGGTCCGCGAGGGGGACGGCAGGACGAGGACGGTGAGCGCGCCGCTCGTGTTCGTCAACACGGGCGCGCGGCCCACCGTGCCGGACGTGCCGGGCCTGCGGGACCTGAACCCGCTGAACAGCACCACCGTGATGGAGCTCGCGGAGGTGCCGCGTCACCTGCTGATCCTCGGCGGGGGGTACATCTCGGTGGAGTTCGCGCAGATGTTCCGCCGCTTCGGCGCGGACGTCACGGTGGTGCAGCGTGGCGGCGGCCTGCTGGGCCGCGAGGACCCCGACGTGTCGGACGCCATGGCGCGGATGCTGCGCGAGGACGGCGTGGAGGTGCTGCTGGAGGCCACGACTCGGGAGGCCCGCCGCGACGGGGAGGACGTGGTGCTGCGCGTCGCCGTGGACGGCGGGGAGCGCGAGGTGCGCGGCTCGCACCTGCTCGTCGCGACGGGCCGCGCGCCCAACACGGAGGCACTGGACCTCGCGCGGGCGGGCGTGGAGGTGGACGACTCCGGGCACGTGAAGGTGGACGAGTTCCTGCACACCACCGCCGAGGGCGTGTACGCCCTCGGGGACGTGAAGGGCGGCCCGGCCTTCACGCACGTCTCCTACGACGACTACCGCGTCGTGGCCGGAGAAGTGCTGCGCGGCGAGAAGCGCAGCGTGAAGGACCGCGTGGCGCCCTACACGGTCTTCACGGATCCGCAGCTGGGCCGCGTCGGCCTGAGCGAGACGCAGGCGCGCGAGGCGGGCTTCGAGGTGCGCGTCGCGAAGCTCCCCATGAGCCGCGTGGCGCGCGCCGTGGAGGCCGGACAGACGCGCGGCTTCATGAAGGCCGTCGTGGACGCCCGCACGGAACGCATCCTCGGCGCGGCGGTCCTCGGGATGGACGGGGGAGAGGTGGCGTCCATGCTCGGCATCGCCATGATGGGAGGGCTGCCGTACACGGCCCTGCGGGACGCGATGCTGCCGCACCCGACGCTCGCGGAGTCGCTCAACAACCTCTTCATGACGCTGGAGTGACGACCCGTCCCACGTCGCCGGGAACGGAACGGCCCGGACCCCGCGCGGGGTCCGGGCCGCCGGAGGACACTCCCCGCTAGCGCTTCCTGTCCACGAAGACGGGCGTGCCCTTCTCCGGGGTCTTCGCGCGCTTCGACGGCATGGCGTACTTCGCGTCGAGGCAGCTGGTGGGCGCCGCGAGGCCCGCTTCGAGGTCGCGCATCCACGTGAGGGTGTCGCGGAAGCCGAACTGCCGCGCCGTGAAGTGGTTCGCGCCCGCGTACGCGCGCTGCACGATGGGCCGCCCGAAGGCGCAGCTCCTGCGCATGAAGGTGAGCTGCGCGTCCGCCGTGACGATCGGGTCTTCGAGGCCCGTGACGACGAGCGCGGGGATCTGACGGCCGGTCTGCGCGAAGCCGGGGGCGTTGCGGCGCATGAGATCCGCGAGCTTCGGGTCGAGGCCCGCCACGCTGCCCGCCTTCAGGGCCGCCTCGAACTCGGGGCGGTAGATGCTGCGCGCGTCGTTGGGGTAGTGGTGGTAGACGTCCGTGACGCACATGCGCGCCGCCTCGCGCCCGAGGCCGGGGAGCCAGCGCGGCGAGATGATCCTGGAGGCGTCCACGCCGTAGTACGCGGCGTAGCTCTGCGCGAGGTACGGGCCGAGCGCGGGCCGTTCGCGGAAGAGCGTCATGACGTCCATCGCGGGCGCGTAGCCGATGACGCCGGAGACGCGCACGTCGGGCGCGTAGGTGGCGGCGAGGTCGGCGGCGGCGAAGGCGGCGTGACCGCCCTGCGAGAAGCCCGCGAGGTACGTGCGGTCCGAGGGACGCGTGCCCTCCGCGCCGCGCAGGAAGGCGCGGGCGGCGCGGGCAGTGTCGAGCATGACGCGGCCCTCGGAGCCCGCCACGAAGTACGGCTGGACCTTGGCGGGGTCGTCGAAGTTCGCCCAGTCGGGCATGACGCTCACGAAGCCCTGCGCGGCGTAGGAGCGCATGTGCGCCTCGTAGTTGCCCCAGTTGTCGCGCGCGGCGTCCTCGCGGGTGGGGGCGCAGGCGTCGGCGAGGCCGGTCGTGCCGGGGCCCATGACGTACAGGGGCGCCGCTCGGTTCCCCATGTCGGGCACGTACAGCAGGGCGCGCACCGTGACGGGCCGTCCCCTCTCGTCGGTGCTGCTCACGGTGAGGCGGTAGCGGCGCACGGCGTATTTCGGGGCGGGCATGCCGCTGCGTTTGTAGAGCCGTTCGACGCTGGGGCCGACGTCGGCGAGCGCGACGGTGCCGAGCGTCTCCCCGGAGAGGACCGCGCCGGGGGCGGGTGCGGCCTGCCGGGCGAGCGCGCCCGGCACGAGGGCGAGCGCGGCGGTGAGGAGGGCGGTCGTCAGGGGGCGGGCGTGGGGCTGGCGTCGGGGCGTCTCGGTCACGGGGGTCCTCGGACATCATCCTGAAGGATCGCCTGTGCCGGAGGATAAGAATTCATCAAGACCGCGACTCATGAAGACGTGCGGGAAAGCGGCGCGGGAACGTCGTCCCGCGCCGCGGCCCGTGTCCGCTCTCACCTGCAGGTGGAGAGCACCGGCTGACCCGCCGCGACGCCGCGCATCCACGTCATCGCGTCGTTCATCGCCACCTGCCGCGTCTGGTAGTGGTTGATGCCGATGTACTCGCGGTACGTCACGGGCCGCTTGAGCCCGCACAGCTTCTGCACGAACACCCGCTGCGCCGTCGCCGTGACGATGTCGTCGGCGGTGCCCTGCGCCACGAACGCCGGGATCTTCGCGGCGCTCGGGGAGAGGCCCGAACTGTTCGCCGCGAGGACCTTCGCCACCTCCGGGTACTTCTGCGAGAGCGTGTTGCCCACCAGGGCCTGCAGGAACTCCGGGCGGAACACGTCACGCGGACGCTTGCCGTACATCTCGTACAGGTCCCCGATGCAGCGCGAGCGCGCGTTGCGGTCGAGGCCCGACGCCACGCGCGGCAGCAGGATCTTCGCGGGATCCACCCGCTTCGTGCCGTAGTAGTCCGCGTACGCCGCCACCGCGTAGGGCGCGAAGGCCGCGTTCTCCTTCCACAGCACCTCCACGTTGGTGGTCGCGCCGAACGCGACGACGCCGCGGACGGGCAGTTCCGGCGCGTACTTCGACGCGAGGTCGGCTGCGGCGAAGCTGGAGTGCCCGCCCTGCGAGTACCCCGAGAAGAACACCGCCTGCGCGGGCTGCGCCTTCAGGGACTTCCCGGTCCCCTGAAAGAAGCGGTAGGCGGCGCGCGCCGCGTCGAGGAGGATCGGCGCCTCGCTCGCGGAGACGAAGTACGGCTGGAGCTTCGTGCCGTCCTCGAAGTTGGCGTAGTCGGGCATCACGCCGATGAAGCCCTGCGCGGCGTAGGAGAGCATGTGGCCCTGGTACCAGCCCCACGACTGCTGCTCGGGCCGCTCGTCGAACGGCGAGCAGTTGTCCGCGAGGCCCGTCGTTCCCGCGCCAAGCACGTACACGGGGAGCTTCGTCGCCTTCGGCACGTCCGGCACGAAGATCTGCGCGCGCACCGTGATGGGGCGGCCCTGCTCGTCGGTGGAGCGCACCCTCATCTCGTAGCGCCGCACCGTGTACCTCGGGGCGGGCTCGTTCACGCGGGCGTACAGGGCACGGCCCGCGCTCGACACGGCGGCGGGCGTGTACACGCCCGCCGGGGAGCTCGACACGAGGGTGTTGGGGGCGCTCTGCGCGAGAACGCTCCCGAGCGTCATGAGGACGGGCAGCGCGAGGCGCCGGGTGAGGTCGGGCATGATCTCCTCCTGTTTCTGCGGTCAGTGTCCACGGAAGGGCGCGCGCGTGAGATGCGAGGACGCTCAAGGCAGGTTCAAGGAGCGCGCGGGGCGCGTCCGGAACGTGTCCTGAAGTCCAGAGTGCCTTCGTCTCATGGGCGATGTGCCAAGAACCCATCGGCACGACGGCAGATGCGGCCTCCGGAAGCGCGACGCTACGCTGCGCGCATGTCGTCGTCCTCGCGGTCCGCGCTCGCGGTGCTCGGGCGGTACCTGCTGCCCCAGTGGCCGCGGGTGCTGCTGCTCGCCGTGCTGCTGCTCGGCTCCATCGGCCTGCAGCTCTACGTCCCGCTGGTCCTCCAGCGCTTCATCGACACGGCGCAGCAGCAGGGCGCCCTCGCCACCCTCTACCGCCTCGCGGGCGTCTACCTCGGCGCGGCCGTCATCGTGCAGCTCATGCAGGCCGGGGCCACCTACGTCGGCGCGGACGTCGGCTGGACGTCCACGAACCGGCTGCGCGCCGACCTCATGCGGCACCTCATGAACCTCGACATGGCCTACCACAAGGACCACACGCCCGGCGAGATGATCGAACGCGTCGACGGCGACGTGACCGCCCTGTCGAACTTCTTCTCGCAGTTCAGCGTGCGCGTCTTCGGCGCGATGCTGCTGCTCGTCGGGTCGCTCGGGGTGTTCTGGTGGCGCGACTGGCGCGTCGGGCTCGGTGTGACGCTCTTCGCGGGCCTCACCCTCACGGTGCTGCTGCGCCTGCGCCGCATCGGCGTGGAGCCCTCTCGGCAGGAGCGCGAGGCCAGCGCGCGCCTCTACGGCTTCATCGAGGAGCGCCTCACCGGCCTCGACGACCTGCGCGCCCTCGGCGCGGGCCCGCACGCGCTGCGCGGCTTCCTCGGCGTGCAGAAGGACTTCTTCTGGAAGTCGCGCGCCGCGTGGATCTCCCGGTCCGTGGTGTGGCGCGCGTCGTTCGTGCTCTTCGCGATCGGCTACACCGCCGTGCTCGGCGCCGCCGTCGGGATGTACGCCGCCGGGCTCGTCACGATCGGCACCGTCTACCTCTACTACCAGTACATGACCCTCGTGGAGGACCCCATCGACCAGCTCACGCAGCAGCTCCAGGAACTCCAGAAGGCGGGCGCGAGCCTCATCCGCGTCGGGGAGGTGCTGGCGCTGCGCACCACCCTGCACTCCGGCGAGCGCGCCCTGCCCGAGGGACCGCTGGAGGTCCGCTTCGACGACGTCACCTTCTCCTACGGCTCCGGCGAGGACCACGCGCCCGTCCTGCGCGGCGTCGACCTCACGATCGGCGCGGGCCGCGTCGTGGGGTTGCTGGGCCGCACGGGCAGCGGCAAGACCACCCTGACGCGCCTCGTGACGCGCCTCTACGACCCCACCCTGGGCGCGGTGCGCGTCGCGGGCGTCGACACGCGCGACCTCGACACGGGCGCGCTGCGCGAGCGCGTCGCGGTCGTCACGCAGGACGTGCAGCTCTTCCAGGCGTCCGTGCGCGACAACCTCACCCTCTTCGACGACCGCGTCCCCGACGACCGCGTCGAGGAGGCGCTGAAGGAGGCGGGCCTCGGCGACTGGCTCGCCGGGCAGCCCGAGGGCGTGCGCACGCCGCTCGCGGCGGGCAGCCTCTCGGCGGGCGAGGCGCAGCTGCTGGCCTTCGCGCGGGTGCTGCTGCGTGACCCCGGCGTCGTGATCCTCGACGAGCCCTCCTCACGCCTCGACCCCGCCACGGAGGCCCGCCTGACGCTCGCCATGACGAACCTGCTGCGCGGACGGACCGCCATCGTGATCGCGCACCGCCTCGACACCGTCGCCCGCGCCGACGACATCCTCGTGCTCGGAGACGGTCGGGTGCTGGAGTACGGCCCGCGCGAGACGCTCGCCCGCGACCGCGCGAGCCGCTACAGCGCCCTGCTCAGCGCGGGCCGCAGCGACCTCGAGGAGGTGCTGTCGTGACCGTCACGCCACGCGCGAAGCCGGAGTTCTCCACCCTGCGCCTCATGGGCGGCCTCTTCTCGTACCGGCGCGGGCTCTTCGTCGTGAACCTCGTGCTGTGGGGCGCGTTCCACACGGTGCCCGTCGCGTTCGCGTACGCCGCGAAGGTCCTCTTCGACCGCCTGCGGCTCGGGGACCTCACGGGCGCGTGGATCGCGCTCGCCGCCTTCGGGCTCGCGCGGCTCGCGCGCTTCGGGGTCTTCTCGGCGGCCTTCACCCTCTGGATCGACCTGTGGTACCGGCTCGACGCGCTCGTGCGGCGCAACCTGCTCAGCCACCTCCTGACCGCGCCGCGCGCCCGCCGTCTGCCCGACACGCCCGCCGAGGCCGTCAGCCGCTTCCGTGACGACGTGAACGAGGTGGCGCAGTACACGGAGTTCTTCACGGACGGCTCCGGCATCCTGCTCTACGCCCTCGTGTCCTTCGCGCTGATGTGGTCCATCGATCCCCTGATCACGGTGGTGGTGTGCGCGCCCCTGCTCCTGATGGTGATCCTCGTGCGCTTCCTGTCGAACACCATCCGCGCCTACCGCCGACGCTCCCGCGAGGCGACCGCGCGGGTCACGGACTTCGTCGGGGAGGCCTTCGCGGCGGTGTCCACCGTGAAGCTCGCCGCGCGCGAACCGATGATGGTGGCGCACCTGGAGCGCCTCGGCGAGACGCGCCGTCACGCCGCGCTGCGCGATGTGCTGCTCACGGAGCTGATCCGCAGCGTCAACACGAACATGGTGAGCGTCGCGACGGGCATGGTGCTGCTGCTCGCCGCCTCCAGCATCCGCGCGGGCAGCTTCACCGTCGGGGACTTCGTGCTGTTCGCGACGCTGCTGCCGCGCCTCGCGAACAGCATGACCTTCTTCGGCGGGATGCTCGCGCAGCACCGCCGCACGGGCGTCAGCTTCGAGCGCATGCTGCGCCTCCTCGGCGACGCGAAGCCCGGGCAGATCGTGGAGCACCACGACCTGCACCTCTCGTCCGAGCCGCCCGCCGCGCCGCCGCCGCCCGCGCGTGAGGAACTGCGCGAGCTGCGCGCCGAGGGCCTCACCGCGCTCCACGAGAGCGGACGCGGCGTGCGGGACGTGGACCTCGTGGTGCGGCGCGGCGAGTTCGTGGTGATCACGGGCCGCATCGGGAGCGGCAAGACGACGCTGCTGCGCGCCCTGCTGGGCCTGCTGCCCTCGGGGGGACGGATCACGTGGAACGGCCGCGCCGTCGAGGATCCCGCGAGCTTCTTCGTGCCGCCGCGCAGCGCGTACACGTCCCAGCTGCCGCAGCTCTTCTCGGAGACCCTGCGCGAGAACGTGCTGCAGGGCGCCCACGAGGGGCGGCTGCAGCGCGCCCTGGACCTGTCGGTGCTCGCGCCGGACGTCACGCAGCTCGACCGTGGCCTGGAAACCGTGGTGGGCGCGCGCGGCGTGAAGCTCTCCGGCGGTCAGGTGAGCCGCGCGGCGGCGGCCCGCATGTTCGCGCGCGACGCGGAACTGCTCGTCTTCGACGACCTGTCGAGCGCCCTCGACGCGCAGACCGAACGCCTCCTGTGGGAGGGCCTCGCCGAGGACGCCGGGGAGAGGACCTGCCTCGTGGTGTCGCATCGCCGCGCGGCGCTGCTGCGCGCCGACCGCATCCTCGTGCTGAGCGAGGGCCGCGTGGTGGACCAGGGCCGCCTCGGGGAGCTGCTGGAGCGCAGCCCGGAGATGCGCGAGCTGTGGGCCGAGGACGAACCCGTGACGGACTGACGGGGGAGGGAAGAGGCGGGGAGTCCGGGCCACCGGACTCCCCTCTCCATGCCTGAGACTCGCGTGAGCGGAGACGGAGGAGGACGCTTGGAGAGTTCAAATCCGCGTCAGCTTCGATTTTTAAACTGGTCAGCGTACCGGGGACTCCCCGGCCGCTCCGCTCGGGACGCGCGAGGCCGCGTCCCCCCTCCCCAGGGCGGGCGCGTTACACTGGAAGAGACGAACAGACATGACCAGACTCCTCAAGCCCCTCGCGATCATGCTGTCCCTCGTGCTGGCCCTCGGCGGCGCGGCCTCCGCCGTGACCGTGCGGGTCATGGACCGGGACCTGCAGGGCCTGCTCGGCTACGGCCGCAGCGCCGGCAGCAGCCTGACCCTGCAGGTGGCGTCGGGCACGAAGGGCCCGGTGCTCGTGCTGCTCATGAGCGACGACGAGACCACCGTGCTCGGAAGCTACACCGGCGTGCTGCAGGGCTCGCAGATCGTCCTCGACGGCGGCGCGGGCACCCTCTCGAAGGTCCTGGCCTCGCGCGGCGTCACCGTCACCGTCACGCCCGTCGACTCGGTGAACAGCCGGTCCTTCAGCCTTCCCGGTCTGAAGCCGAAGACGGACACCACCGGTGACAAGGAAAAAAAAGACAACCGGGGCAAGAGTGACGACAAGGACGACAAGGGCAAGGACGACAAGTCCAGGCCCTGACGTCCTCGCGGCACGCTTCGCCCCGACCACCCCACAAGGAGCCCCGTTGTGTTAGCCCAGATCCTGCTCGTCGAGGACGATCCGCACCTCGGCCCCCTGCTGCGCGAGTACCTCGCCGCCGACTATCAGGTTCATCACGCCACCACCCTGCGCGACGCGCAGGCGTGGCTCGGAACGCACAGCGCCCAGCTGATCGTCCTCGACCTGAACCTCCCCGACGGCGACGGCCTCGACCTCGTGCAGGCGCTTCGGCAGTACTCCAGCACGCCCGTGCTGATCCTGTCGGCGCGCTCGGCGGTGCAGGAACGCGTGTCCGGGCTCAACGCGGGCGCCGACGACTACCTCACGAAACCCTTCGCGATGCCCGAGCTGGACGCGCGCATCTCCGCGCTGCTGCGGCGCACCGCCGCCGGGGGCGGCGTGAGCCTCGGCAACACGAACCTCAGCACGTCCTCGCTGACGCTGCAGGCCGGGGACGCCACGAGCGCCCTCACGGAGCACGAGGCGCGCATTCTGGAGCTCATGATGCGCACGCCCGACCGGGTGTTCTCCCGCTCCGACATCGAGTCGCACCTCTACGGCTGGGAGACGCCGAACAGCAACTCCGTGGAGGTGCGCATCTCGCAGCTGCGCAAGAAGCTGGAGACGGTCGGCTCGGACCTGCGCATCCGCACGATCCGCAACGTGGGGTACGTCCTGCAGTCGTGAGCGCCCCTCGCGACCGCTGAGCCTCCGTCATGACCCTGCGCTTCCGGCTGGCCCTCGTCTACTCGCTCATCGCGTTCGTGCTCGTCGCGGCCCTCGCCGGGACGGGCACGTACCTGCTGACGCGCGAGGTGAACCGTCAGTTCGAGACGCGGCTCGCGGAGCAGGCGCAGTACGTGCGCAGCCTCATCTTCGGCAGCACCGAGGGCCTCGGCAACCTCCGCTCGTCCGGCGGCGCGCTCGTCGTGGTGGCGGGCCCCGAGGGGAACGTGCTGGTGCGCTCGCAGAACCTCGGGGCGCTCGAACCCCTCATCGTGGAGGGCCGTCAGGTCCTCGACAACGGGCAGAGCGTGCGCGGCGTGGTGGTGCCGCTCAGCCCCGTGCCGCAGCCGGGCGTGGACAGCGGCAGCATCTGGGTGGGCCTCCCGGACGACGCGATCGTCGCGACGCAGCGCAGCGCGTGGCAGTTCCTGTTCGCGGGCCTCATCGTGGCGCCCGCGCTGATGCTGATCGTCGGCTGGTTCGTGGGGCGCTACCTGCTGCGCGGCCTCGCGAACGCCGCGCGCGTCGCGGAGCGTCTCGACCCCAGCGTGGGCAGCATCCCGCTGCCGCGCCGTCAGGACGAGGTGTACCGGCTGCTGGAGGCCATCAATCGGCTGCTGGGCCGCATCGAGGCGCAGAAGCAGAGCGAGAAGGCGCTGCTGGGCCAGATCGTCCACGAGCTCGGCGCGCCCCTCACGGCCATCAAGGCGTACCTGGAGCGCGCCGCCGTCCGCACCGGCGACGAGGAGGTGCGCCGCGCGCAGGGTGTCGCGGAGGAGCTGGCGTTCACCACGCAGGACCTCATGCAGCTCGCGCGCGGGCAGCGTGACCTGACGCTCGCGCTGCACTTCCTGCCCGCCTCGCAGCTGCGCGAGCGGCTCGACCGCCTCGTGCCGGGCACCCTCTACACGGGCGACTGGCGCACGATGGTCCTGTGCGACCCGGACCGGCTGGTGCAGGCGCTGCGCAACCTCCTCGCGAACGCGCGCCGCGCGGTGGGTCCCTCCGGGCGCGTGCAGCTCGACCTGAGCGGCACGCCCGAAGGGTTGCGCTTCGAGGTGTCCGACGACGGCCCGGGCCTCCCGGCGGAGCTGGGCGAGCGCATCTTCGATCCGTTCGTGTCGGGCAGCGGCTCCTCCGGGCTGGGCCTGTCGGTCGCGCGTCAGATCGCGCAGCTGCACGGCGGGGAGCTCACGGGCGGCAACGCCGAGGCGGGCGGCGCGGTGTTCGTCCTGACCATTCCGGACGTGATGGTCGGCGACGAGGACGAGGACGAGGACGTGGACGCCTACGAGGACGTCGCGCGGGAGTGACGCGCCTGCTACCCTACCCCTCATGAGCAACTGGAATGCCGTCGTGCTCGGCGGAGGCGACGCGGGCGACCCGTTCGCGGTGGGGCACGGCGTGCCCGTGAAGGCCCTGATCGACCTGGAGGGCCGTCCCATGGCGGCGTACGTGCTGCGCGCGCTGCGCGAGAGCGGACGCGTGGACCGCGTCGCCTACGTCGGTCCGCTGGGGGAGGGCATGGCGGAGCTCGTGGACCTGAACCTCGCGGACGCGGGGTCGCTGCTGGCGAACCTCGAGGCGGGCGTGAACGCGCTCGGGCCGCAGGCGCGGGTGCTGGTGGTGACGGCGGACGTGCCGCTCATGACGGGGGAGATGCTGCGGGACGTCCTCGACGCGGCCCCGGACGTGGGTCTGGTGTATCCGGTCGTGACGCGCGCGGCCTGCGAGGCGGCCTTTCCGGGCGTGAAGCGGACGTACGCGCGCCTCACGGAGGGAACCTTCACGGGCGGGAACGTGTTCCTGCTGGACCCGACGCTGGTGTCGCGCTTCCTGCCGCGCCTGCGGACGCTGTTCGCGCTGCGCAAGCGGCCCGTGGCGCTCGCGGGCACCATCGGCTGGGGCGTGCTGGTCCGGCTGCTCGTGGGACGGCTGTCGGTGCGGGAACTGGAGCGGCGCGTGTCGGCCATCCTCGGGGTGGAGGCCCGCGCGCTCGTCACGGGGCACGCGGCGGTCGGGACGGACGTGGACAAGGAGGACGATCTGAAGCTCGTGCGGGAGCGTCTGGCCGCGTCCGGCACGGTGCCGGGCGTCTCATGAAGGGAGGCGTGCGGGCGGTCGTGCGGGCTTTCGCTCTAGAAGCACGCAAACTTCCATGAACGCCTCGTGTAGACCGGGATGTGTTCTGAGGAACCACGGTCAGTTCCTCATCGCAGAATTGTAGAAGTGAGGAGCCACCAAGGGGCATCCCATCCATACCATCCGAAGTATCATGTGCAACATACACATGATGTGTATCATGCTGTCGTACTGACCTCTGATTGACGTCCCGAAAGGAGTCGCGCATGACCCCCGACACCCCCCTGATCATCCACGGCGGCCAACCCCTCCGGGGCACCCTCGCCGTTCAGCCCAGCAAGAACGCGGCGCTCCCCATCATCGTCGCGAGCCTCCTCACGAGCGAACCCGTCACGCTCCACGGCATCCCCCGCCTGCGCGACATCCACACCCTCCTCGACATCCTCTCGCACCTCGGCACCCGCGCCGACTGGGTCGGCGCGCACAGCCTGCGCCTCCACACGCCCGAACTCACCACCACCGTCACGCCCCACGCGCTCGTGGGTCAACTGCGCGCCAGCATCACCCTGCTCGGCGCGCTCCTGTCACGAGCGCACGAGGCGCACGTCGGCGTGCCCGGCGGCTGCACCTTCAGCGAACGGCCCGTGGACCAGCACGTCAAGGCCCTCACCGCGATCGGCGTGAACCTGCGCGACGACGGCGACGTCTTCCACGCCACCCGCCCCCGCGTCATGCACGGCTCGTACCTCTTCGAGCTCCTCACGGTCGGCGGCACGCAGAACGCCGTCCTCGCCGCCGTCCTCGGTGAGGGCGAGGTCACGCTGGAGCACTGCTCGCCCGACACGGACGTCGTGGACATGGTGAACTTCCTCAACAGCCTCGGCGCGGACATCCGGGGCGCGGGCACCCCCACCATCACGATCCGCGGCGTGCCGCGCCTGCACGGCGGCGAGTACCGCGTCATCCCGGACCGCCTCGAGGCGGGCACCTTCATGATCGCGGCCGTCGCGACGCGCGGGCAGCTCACCCTGACGAACGTCAACCCCGCGCACCTGCGGGCCGTGTCGAACAAGCTCACCGAGATGGGCGTCGCCGTCACCGAACTCGGCGAGGACAGCCTCCACGTCGATGCGACGCAGCGTGACCTCGGTCCGGTGAACGTCACCGCCACGGAGTACCCGGGCTTCCCGACGGACCTGCAGCCCATCATGAGCGCCCTGCTCGCGACGGTGCCCGGCACGAGCGTCATGACGGACCGCATCTACGCCCGCACCACGCACGTGCCGGAACTGCTGCGCATGGGCGCCTCCATCGAGCTCGCCGACCACGTGCAGGTCATCCGAGGCACGAGCCTGCGCGGCACGAGCGTTCGCGGCGCCGACATCCGCTCCGGCGCGGCGCTCGTCGTGGCCGCCCTCGCCGCGGACGGCGAGACGGTCGTGGACGGCGTGCGTCACCTCAGCCGCGGCTACGAGGACCTCGCCGCCCGCCTCGCGAGCATCGGCGCGGACATCCGCCACGCGGAACCCGAGGCGGTGGCGGTCCCGCCGACGGGTGTGGTGCTGCCGGTGGCGATGGACTGAAGACCACGGAGACGCGTGGGCGCACCAGGCATGAGGACCGGGCCGTCCCGCCCACAGGTGGAGAGACGCGTCGACGCACGAAGCGAAAGCGAGGGACCGCTCCCGCCATGAGTGCAGAGACACGTCACCGCCCCCGGCATGAGGACCGGGCCGCCCCGGTCCGTACGCAGGGAGAGCGTACGCAGGCAGGTCCGTACGCCGCCCAAACGCGGACGGTCCCTCTTCACCGCCCCAGCCACGAGCGAGCGCCCGTCAAAGAAGGAAGCCCCGCCGATCGGCGGGGCTTCTCCTCGTGGTGGCGTTACTCGCTCTTGGTCTCGCCTTCGCTGCTGTCGGCGGCCTCGGCGCTCTCGGTGGGTTCCGTCACGGGCTCGCTGGATTCCAGCGCGGCGGCGTGGGGCTGCTCCTCCTTGGCGGTCTCGGCGGCGCCGAGACGCGCGACGGCGGTCGCGAGGGCCTTGTCGCGGACGATGGTGGCAGCGTAGCCCTGCAGGCCGTTCTGGCCGAGCTGGCTGCGCAGCTGCTGCACGGTGATGCGGTTGGCCTGCGCGAGGGCGTTCAGGTTCGCGTCGAGTTCCTGCTGGGTCAGGCCGATCTTCATGTCCTCGGCGAGCTGTTCGAGCGCGAGGTCGCGGCGGACGCGGGTCTCGGCGTTCTTGCGCAGGTCGGTCATGAAGTCGTCGAGCTTGTTCTGCTCCTGCATGAACTTCTCGTACTCGTCCCACTTGACGCCCTGACGGCCGAGGTCGTCCTTGATCTCCTCGAGCATGGCGTTCTGGCGGCGCTCGATGAGGGCGTCGGGGATCTCGACGGTCATGCCCTCGACGAGCTTCTCGACGAATTCCTCGCGGCGGGCGTTCTCGCCCTCGGCCTGGGCGCGGCGTTCGAGTTCGCCGCGCAGGTCGGCGCGGAGGCGCTCGATGGAGTCGAAGTTGAGGCCCTTGGCGAACTCGTCGTCGAGGTCCTGGAGCTTCTTGTGCTTGATGTCGACGATGCGGACCTTGACGCTCTGCGCCTCGTGGACGTGGTCGCCGTGGTCGTGGGCGGGCACCTCGATGGTGACCTCCTCGCCGATGGCGTGCCCGAGCAGGGCCTCGCGGACGTGCTCCTCGGCGACGTCGAGGTAGATGGGGTACGTGCCGCCCTCCTCGCCGAGCTCCTCGATGGTGACCATGTCGGTCGCCTCGGC
This sequence comes from Deinococcus pimensis DSM 21231, assembly GCF_000519345.1. Classification (GTDB taxonomy): domain Bacteria; phylum Deinococcota; class Deinococci; order Deinococcales; family Deinococcaceae; genus Deinococcus_A; species Deinococcus_A pimensis. The sequence continues at coordinate 15,758 of NZ_KI912633.1, read as the reverse complement.
GGGCCGCTCGACGCTCTCGAAGGTGGCGTTGCGTTCCTGCAGGTCACGCAGGGTGCGCTCGAGGACCTCGTCGGTGATCTCGGGGGCGCTGGCGCTGAGCTGCACGCCGTTCCAGTCGGAGAGCTTCACCTCGGGGTAGGTCTCGCCCTTCACGGTGAAGGAGTAGTCGGCGCCTTCCTCGAGGGACTCCGGGGTGATCTCGGCGTCGACGAGGTTGAGCTGGAGTTCGCGGACGGCCTGCGGGTAGAAGCGGTCGAGGAGACGGTCGCGGACCTCTCCCTCGATGTAGCCCGTGCCGACGCGCTTCTCGAGGACGCTGCGGGGCGCCTTGCCGGGGCGGAAGCCGGGGACGCGCACGTCGCGCGACACGGCGCTCCACACCTGCGAGTAAGCGTTCTGCACGTCGGTCTTGGGGACCGTGACGCGGAACTCGACCTTGTTGCCTTCACGTTTGATCAGCTCTGCCATACGTCTCCTGGTGTTCGTTCGCGCGCCTTCTGCGGCGCGTGCTGCCATGGTTGGTCCACTTCACGACAAAGCGGCCCCGTGCGTAGGGGCCGCTTTGCGCTTGTGGTGCGAGGAAAGGGACTTGAACCCTCACATCTTCCGATACCAGATCCTAAGTCTGGCGCGTCTACCAGTTCCGCCATCCTCGCGTTACCGAAACTGTACGGCCCCCTAAGGAGTACGCGCGACCTGGATGATTGTGGGGTGGATTATGGGACTTGAACCCACGGCCTCCGCTTCCACAGAGCGGCGCTCTAACCAACTGAGCTAAACCCACCACGACCTCGTGCGAGGCTTCAACATCCTAAGGCTCCCGGCGAGGCATGTCAATACGTCGGCGCGCGGACCGCTCAAGGCCGTCTATAGCGCGTTCGGAACCCCCGCACACGCGCTCCCTCTACGGTGGGGGCACCATGACCTCGCGGACCGAACTGCTGCAGGAGGAGTACCTTCGCCGGGAGGGCGAGAAGGTCGGCGAGTTCCGCTACTTCCACCCCGACGGAACCGAACTGACGGACGAGGCGCACCTGGCGCGCATCTCGAAGCTGGCGGTGCCGCCCGCCTACCGGGACGTGTTCGTCTCGCCCGACCCGGACGCGGAACTCCAGGCCTTCGGACGGGACGCCGCCGGACGGCTCCAGTACCGCTACCACCCCGACTTCCTTCAGGCGGGCGCGAGCCGCAAGTGGCAGCGCCTCGCGCGCTTCGCGCGTCACCTGCCCACCCTGCGCGACCTGACGGGCAAGGACCTGCGCGCGTCGGGTCTGCCGCCGCGCAAGGTGATGGCGCTCATGACGCGCCTGCTGTACGTCGCGCACTTCCGTGTCGGCTCCGAGGAGTACGCGGTGAAGAACAAGACCTTCGGGCTGTCCACGCTGCGCAAGCGGCACGTGAAGGTCGTGGGAAGCACGGTGGAGTTCCACTTCAAGGGCAAGCACGGCATCTGGCAGCACAAGGCCACGACCGACCGCACGCTCGCCGCGAACGTGGAGAAACTGCTCGCGCTGCCCGGGCAGCACCTCTGGAAGGCGGAGACGGAGGGCGGGATCGTGCGGATCCGCTCCGGCGACCTCAACGGCTACATCCGTGACGTGATGGGGCCCTTCACCGCGAAGGACTTCCGCACGTGGGGCGGGACGCTCGCGGCGGCGCAGTACCTCGCGGAGGTGGGCCTGCAGGACAGCGAGCGCGCCGCGCGCAAGGTCGTGGTGGAGTGCGTGAAGCACGTCGCGGAGGACCTCGGGAACACCCCGGCGGTGGTGCGCGGTCACTACATCTGCCCGGTGATCTTCGACCGCTACTTCGAGGGGCGTCTGCTCGACGACTACGAGCCGCGCACGGAGCGCGAACGGGCGAACGCCGTGGAGGGCCTGTCGCGGTCGGAGCAGGCGCTCGCGCGGATGCTGGAGGAGGAGTTCGTGAAGGGCCGTCGTCGCCGCAGGGCGGAGGTGGCGCAGGCCGCCGACTGACGGGCCGACACGTCGGCGGCCGGGACGGTCAGAGTCTCCTGCCGCGCGGCTGGTGGTAGTAGACCCGCCCGACGACGGTGACGGCGTCGGGTCGCAGGGGAGGGTAGTCGGGGTTGTCGCTGGTGAGCCAGAACTCGCCGTCGTAGCGGCGGACGCGTTTGACGACGGTGCCGGCGCCGTGGACGTTGAGGACGTAGATCTTGCCCTCGCGCAGTTCGAGGTCGGAGCGGTCCACGTACACGCGGTCGCCGTGGCGGATACCTTCCCCGTCGAGGGTCATGGACTCGCCGTGGACTTCGAGGACGACCATGCCGCCGCGGTAGTCGGTGCGTGGGACGAGTTCGGTGTCGAGGGTGGCGGTTCCCGCGCCGCCCTCGTCGTCGAGGGGGATGCCGGCGTTCGCGAGGGCGCGGACGGGCACGCGGATGTGGTCGAGGGTGCCCTCGATCTCGTCGGCGGCGGCGGCGGCGACGAGGCGCAGGCCGGTACGGGCGGCCCACTCGTCGGGCTGGACGTGGTAGACGCGGCGCAGCGCGTCGAGCCGGGCGGGCGTGAGCGCGACGATGGGTTTGGTGCCGCGCTCCAGGCGGGAGAGGTAGGACTGGGTGACGCGGGCGTCCTCGCCGAGGGCGGCGGTGCGGGTCTCGACCTCGTCCTGCCTGAGGCCGAGCCGCACGCGGAGCTCGCGGAGCCACTGGTGAGGGGCGCTCATGGAGTCAGCGTACCTCTCTTGAGGAATGCCGCGTGTGAACTAATCGGCTTGTTTTATGACTGACTGAATATTACGCTGATGGCAGAACGCGTTCGGAAAGGAGCGTGCCTTGCCCCTCAACCACACCGATCTGCCCGCCGTCCTGCCCGTCCTGCTCGCCGCCTTCACCGCCGCCTCGGGCGTCCAGCTCGTACGGCAGTGCATGAAGGACACCCTGCCGCGCTGGAGGCGCGTCCTCGCCGCCACCCTCGGCGCGGGCGTCGCCGGAGCGACCGCCTGCGCCCTGCTGCTCGAATGGCTCGACGTGAGCGCCCTCTTCCTCGTCGCGGCGAGCGCCGTCGTCGGCTGGTCCGGCGCGGGCTTCCTCGACGTGCTCGGACACGCGGTGGAGTCCAGGCTCGGGATCGGCGGGGTCTCGCGCAGACAGCGGCCCTGAGCGGAGTCAGCGGTGCTCGACCCGCGGACCGAGCTGCTCCGGACGCTCGTCGAGGTCGCGTTCCATCTCCTCGAAGAAGGACGCCTCGCCCATCAGACGCAGCGCGGCCTCCACGACGCGCGGATCGAACTGCGTGCCGCTGCCCCGCCCGATCTCCGCGAGCGCCTCCCCGGTCGTCCAGGCCCGCTTGTAGGGCCGCTCGTGCGTGAGGGCGTCGAACACGTCCGCGACCGACACGACGCGCCCGACGAGCGGGATCTCCTCGCCGGACAGGCCGTGCGGGTAGCCGCGTCCGTCCCAGCGCTCGTGGTGCGTCAGCGCGATCTCCTCGGCCATGCGCAGCAGCGCGGACTGGCTCCCCGACAGCATCTGCGCGCCGCGCACCGTGTGGAGCTTCATCGCCTCGTACTCCTCGTCCGTGAACTTGCCGGGCTTCAGCAGGATGTGATCCGGGATGCCGATCTTGCCGACGTCGTGCAGACGCGCCGCCGAGCGCAGCACCTCCGTCTGCGCGGGTGTCAGGCCCAGCGCCGCCCCGAGCCTTCCCGCGACGTACCCGACGCGCCACGTGTGCTTGCCCGTCACGTCGTCTCGGTATTCCGCCGCCATCGCCAGCCGCGTGACGATCTCCTGCTGCGCCACCTCCAGCTCCGCCGTGCGCGCCCGCACCTGCGCCTCGGCGTGCTCGCGCGCCTGCTGCGCCGCCTCGGTCCGCAGGCG
>NZ_KI912633.1:7234-11671 GCF_000519345.1 Deinococcus pimensis DSM 21231 | reverse complement strand
CGCACGAGGTAGGCGCGCGCGGCGCCCATGTGCGCGTCCAGCAGCGTGCCCTGATCGTCGATGCCGCCCGCGACCGCCACGGCCTCCTCGTACGTGTCGCGCGCCTCCTCCCAGCGTTCCAGCGCCGCCTGCACCTGCGCGAGCGCGACGAGGGCGCTCCCCTCGGTGCTCCGCAGCTGATGATGCCGGGCGTTCCGCACGGCGGCGCTCGCGTGCTCCTCCGCTTCCCCGGGGCGGCGGAGCCGCAGCAGGACCTCCGCGAGCCGCGCCTGCACGGCCGACGTCTCGTGAGCGTGACCGCCCGCCTCGAAGCGGACGAGCGCCTCGCGCAGCGACGCGTCCGCCTCCTCCAGTCGGTCCATCTCCTGCTGCAGCACGCCGATGTTGAACAGGAGGATGCCCTGGATGCGCGCGTCTTCACTGCGGTGCGCACGGACGAGGGTGTAGGCCTCCAGCAGGCGTTCGAGCGCCTCCGGGTAGTGCCCCAGGTCCGTCAGGGTCCGTCCGAGGTTCGTGAGGCCGTCGGACTCCCCGACGCGGTCTCCCAGCTCACGAAACAGGTCGATGGCCCGCTGGAGATGCCGCAGCGTCACGGTGGGCTCGCCGTGGGCGTGACTCACGCGCGCGAGGAGGTTGAAGGTCCGCGCCTCGCGCAGCTTGTCCTCCGCCCTCGTGCAGCGCTCCAGCGCCTCGGCGAGCCGCATCGCCGCCCGGTCGAGCTCGCCCGAGTCGAGGTGGAGCCGAGCGAGGGCGTGCAGGGCCTCCACCTCACGGGCGGGATCGAGACGGCGCAACGAGCCGACGGCGCGCGTGAGGACGTCCGTGGCCTCCTCTGGACGCGCGAGCCGCGCGAGGGCCTGCCCGGCGAGGAGCAGGGCGGCGCCCTCCTCGTCGGGCAGGCCGCTTCCCGCGAGCCTGAGGGCCGTCCGGGCGAGTTCGAGCGCGCGCGCCGGGTCCGTGCCGAGCAGGGCGGTGGCCTCGTCCAGCAGGGCCCGCGCGTCCTCCCCCACGACAAGGTGAGGGGGCCGGACGTCCTCTCCGGGATGGTATGCCGTCACGCGCGCGCTCTCCACGCTCACCATGTTAGGTGGGGCGGTATCACAGGGAGCTTACGGGACAGGGCGAACGCCCGGGGACGGGCGTCCGCCGGGCGTTCGTTCCGTTCCGGGATCAGGGAGCGGCGGTCCCGAGGAAACGCGGCAGGTCCAGACGGCCCGCGCCCGCGGCGGGATTGGAGGTGTCGGCGGAGGAGAGCAGGGCGGGCGTCAGGAGGCCCGGGTTCACCTTGTCGGAGCCGAGCGCGAGGGCCAGCGCGCCCGCCACGGCGGGCGTGGCCTGCGAGGTGCCGGACCACGCGCCCTGCAGTCCGTTCGGCGCGGCACTCACGATGTTCTCGCCGGGCGCGACGATCTCGGTGCCCGCGCCGTAGTTGCTGAAGGCGGAGCGCGCCCCCGAGGCGCCCACGCTGCCCACGCCCACGAGGTGATCACCGAGCGTGCCGGGCGTCTGCGACTGCGCGGCTGGGTAGTTGGCGCCCTGTCGGCCCTCGTTGCCCACGGCGGCCACGACGTACACGTCGTGGTCGGCGGCGTACTGCAGGGCGTTCGTGACGGCGGTGGTGGGGGTGTCCGAGCCGAGGCTGAGGTTGATGACCTTCGCGCCGTGATCCACCGCGTGGACGATGGCGGCCGCGACCTCGTCCGTGTCGCCGACGCCGTTCCCGTCGAGGACGCGCAGCGGCAGCACCTCGGCGTTCGGGGCGATCTGGAGCACGATGCCCGCGACGTTGGTGCCGTGACCGTACCCGACGTCGCCGGGCGCGCCCGTCTCCTGGGGCACGGCGTCGCCGTCGACGAAGTCACGCATGTCGCCGGCGGGCGCGAGGATGTTCGTGAAGGCGGGATGCGCGAGGTCGATGCCGGTGTCGATGACGGCCACGCGGACGCGCTTGTGCACGGCGAGCGCGCCGAACCCGGCGTGGACGCGGTCGAGGCCGATCTGGGTCCAGGCCCCGCTGTTGCCCGGCACCGGGCCGTACTGACCGCCCGCCCAGATGGTGCTGCCGCCCGCCCAGATGGTGCTGCCGCCCGCCCAGATGGTGCTGCCACCCGCCCAGATGGTGCTGCCACCCGCCCAGATGGTGCTGCCGCTGGGACGGACGCGGTAGGTGCCGCTGTTGGGTTCGAGGGTGGCGCCGTCCTCGGAGAGGACGCTCATGCCGCCCCTCCCGCGCAGGCGTTCGGCGGTCTGCGCGCCGACGCGCACGACGGCGAAGCCCGCCTTCTGCGAGAACAGCGTGACGTCACCGCCGTAGCGGCGCTCCAGGGAGGAGACGCTGCTGCGGGCGTCGATCGGCACGGTGACGGCGTAGGTCACGGCGCGCGAGATCGCTGCTGTCGGCGCGGTCGGGGTCTGCCCGCAGGCGGCGAGCAGGAGCCCCAGGGTCGGGCACAGAAGAGCGGAAAGACGCATACGCTTCATAGGAACTCCTTGGTGAGGGCGGCGAGTGGCCCTGTTTCCTGAGGGGGCAACTTCAGGAGACCAAAGATCCCTTCATGATCATCAGAAAAACTTCATAGATTAAGACAAGATTAAGAAGCGGGAGATGAGAAGGACAAAACGAACGTCGCCCGCACGAGGCGGGCGACGAGGAAAGAGACGGATCAGATGACCTGGATGTTCTCGGGAAGACGACGCAGCGCCTTCGTGGAGATCCAGACGCGCTTGACCTCGCCGTCCACGATGACGGTCTTCTTCTGAAGGTTCGCCTTCTGACGACGCTTCGAGATTCCCGTGACCTTGCGGCCCACGCCGCCGTCAGCCTTGGCCTTGCCGCGCCGGATGACGCTGTTCACGACCATGTTGCTCTTGCCCGTAACAAAGCACTTCTTCGCCATGATGTTCTCCTCGATCCCCGGCGTCTCCCGACGCCCTGGGGTAATGCCCTGAGGCAACCAAGATAGTACTTTATCAGGTCCCGCGGATTTTGTCTCCCACGGGCGTGAGGACCGCTCAGACGCCCTCGCCCTCGTCCACCACCACGCCCGACGACTCCGCCAGCCTCGAGAGCCACACGAACATCTGCACCAGCGCGAGCGCGAGCGCGGGGACGCCCGCCACCATCATCACCAGACCCGAGATCTGCTGGTTCTGCAGGGGCGTCAGGTTCCACAGGCACGGCACGTTCACGAAGGGGCTGTACAGCACCTTCGGGCTGTACAGCCACACCGCCGCCACACCCATCATCGGCAGGCCGTTGAGAAAGCCGAACCAGCCGCGTGTCCCCACCGCCAGCGACCGCACGCCCGGCAGGCTGTTCAGGGTCACCGCCCACACCAGCAACCCTCCACCCAGGTAGAGCAGTGGCAGCAAGGTCGCCGAGGTCGCGCCCACCACCGACGCGCTCAGGCCCGCCGGAAGGTTCCAGAACACGATGATCGCCGTCCAGAGCGCGAACGCCACGTACGGGTCCAGCAGGAAGCCCAGGACGCGCCCCGCGAGGCCGCGCGCGCTCAAGCGGATCAGCGCGGACGGCAGGCCCAGCACGATCAGCGGCGGCGCGAGCTCCGCGAGCAGCATCAGGCGCCCCATGTAGAGCGCCATGCTGTTGAGGGTGTACGACGACGCGCTCGACTGCAGCGCCAGCAACGCCACCAGCACGCCCGCCACGAACGACGCGGCCCGCCAGGGAGACCACAGCGCCCGCCTCGCCGCGTCACGCCGCGCCGCCACGAAGCGCCACAGGTACACGGCCAGGGCCAGCGCCGCCGCGCCCCACACCAGCCCATCGAACCGCCACGAGAACAGCAGCGTCGCCGCCGAGGGATTCAGGTCCATGGTCACTTCTCCTTCATGAGCCGCTCCAGGTCGCGCGCGACCCGGCGGTACTCGGGCATCTGCGTGTAGTCGTACGCGACGCGCAGACGACCCTCGCGGTCGATGACGTACGTCGCGGTGGTGTGGTTGATGAAGTAGTCGCTTCCCTTCGCGTTCGCCTTCGCGTACGTCACGTCGTACGACCGCGCGACGTCCGCGAGCTTCGGTTCCGTGAGACGCAGGCCCACGAGGTCCGGGCCGAAGAACTTCAGGTACGTGCCGATCACCCCCGGCGTGTCGCGGTCCGGGTCGAGCGAGACGAACACCACCCGCAGGTCGCCGCGCAGGTCCGCCGGGAGTTCCGCGCGGGCCTTCTCCAGGTAGCTCAGCGTGAGCGGGCAGATGTTCGGGCAGTGCGTGAAGCCGAAGAAGAGCGCCACCACCTGACCGCGCGTGCTCGCGAGGTCGAAGGGACGGCCCGTCTGATCCGTCGCGACGAAGGTGCGCGCGGGCGCGCCGCCGCGCGGGGTGCCGTAGAAGGGCACGGGACTCAGGACGCGCGCGTACAGCCACGCGCCCGCCAGCAGGACCGCCACGGCCAGCAGGGCCCGCGTGAGGCCC
>NZ_KI912633.1:6333-7134 GCF_000519345.1 Deinococcus pimensis DSM 21231 | reverse complement strand
GCCCCAGCGCCAGCACGCCTAGCCCCACCAGCGTCGCCGCGAGGACCCCCACGAGCAGCGGCGCGCGCCGCGCGTGCACGGAAGGTGTGGAGGGCGTGGGCGCGGGCGTCACGTCAGCGGTCCCGGAACGCGAAGGTCTTCGCGGGCGCCTTGTCCGCGAGCAGGCCGCTGTCGATCGTCTGCGCGAGCATGAGCTTGAGCGCGATGGGGCCGCGCGAGCGGGTCCACAGGTCACGGTCGAACTCGTACACGCGGCCGCGCTGCACCGCCGTGAGCTTCTGCCACAGCGGGTTCCTCGCCCACTCGCGCACGATGGGCTTCTCGTCGGCGCCCGTGAAGAGCACCAGCGTGGCCGGGTTGAGCGCCACGAGCCCTTCGAGGCTCACCTCGTACTGCGTCTGGCCGTTCTGCGGCTTCACGGCGTTCTTTCGCCCGAGCTTCTCCACGAGGCTCCCGACGAAGCTCTCGGTGGAGTGCAGCGTGAGGGTCTGCTCGGTGGAGACGGCCATCACGACGCTCGGCGCCTTGGGGTTCGCGAAGGCTTTCGCCTTGGCGAGCAGTCGCGACTGCTCGTCGTAGAGGTTCTTCGCGGCGGCCTCCTTCCCGACGAGCTTCCCGATGTCGAGAACCTGCTGCATGATGTCGTCGTAGCTGCCGCGGCGGCTCTGGAAGGCCACGGTCGGCGCGATGGCGCTCAGCTGCGGGTAGAGGTCCTTGTGCACGAAGGCGTCCGCGACGATCACGTCGGGTCGCGACGCGAGGATCGCCTCCAGGTTCGGCTGCGGACGCGAGCCGATGGAC
>NZ_KI912633.1:4884-6233 GCF_000519345.1 Deinococcus pimensis DSM 21231 | reverse complement strand
CGCGAGGGTGCGCCGCGCGATGCCCGTCGCCACGTCGGGCGTGAGGTGTCCCCAGGCGCGCCCGGCGGGCAGCTCCACGAGGGTGGGCGCGAAACGGTGTCCGCCGAAGTGGCCGTTGCGCCACACGTCCGCCTCCGGGAGGCGGTCGCGCAGCTCGGAGAAGAGGGGGTAGCCGAGCTTGCCGCAGGCGGCGTCCACGCGGCCGTGCGTGCAGACGTGCAGGTCCAGGGTCGCGTCGGGCGGGGCGGGAGCGTCCTCCGGGAGCACGCGGTCCCCGAGGAGGGCGTCCTCCATGAGGTCGAGCAGGCCGTCCTCGTCGGTGTCGTGGTCGGTGCGGACGTACGCGGCGAAGCGCCGCGCGGGTCGTGCGTAGTGCGTGACGCGCCGTACACGGTCGCCCGCCTCGTCGGTGGCGGTGAGCAGCAGGCCGTGCCCGACGCCCGTGGCTTTCGTGCGTTCGGCGACGCGGGTCATGAGGTCCCGTCGGCGCGGGCTCCACGCGTCGGGGTCGCGGAATCGGTCCCAGGCGGCGAGGCTCAGCTCGACGCGGAAGGCGTGGTCCCAGCGTCCGGCGGACCCGATGGGGTCCTCGCCGGATCGTCGGGAGTCGTGGGCGCAGAGGTCGAGGGCTCGGTCCTGGGTCATAATTCCGACCAACTTGGTCGAAATTAAGGCTAGGGGGTGGAGCGAAGGAACGTCAAGGGGACACTTGTCACGAGGCGCGCCCGCCGTGTTCTGGTCACTCGCTCCGCTCGTTCGGGAGGCAGGCAAAGCCTGCCTCCCTCTAGACCATCTTTCCGTCCACGTAGCACCACGCCCAGTCCTCCCCGCGCTCCAGCGAACGCATCACCGGGTGACCCGTGGCGTGGTGGTGCGCCGTCGCGTGCTTTCCCACGCTGCTGTCGCAGCAGCCCACGTGCCCGCAGTTGAGGCACACCCGCAGGTGCACCCAGCCGGTCCCGTCGCGAAGGCACTCCTCGCAGCCGTCCGTGCGCGGCACGACCGTCCGCGTGGTCGCCGCGTGCGCGCAGGTGGTCCCCTGGAGCTGCGCCGCCGTGAGCCCGACCGGCGTGAGGTCCACGAAGCGCGTGGAGCGCGCGGACGCCTCGGCCTGAAGGTGCGCCGTCAGCTCCGAGCGGGGCCGATCCGCGCCGAGCGCCTCCGCGAGCAACCCGAGGGCCAGCTCTCTCTCCTCCGTCACGACGAAGCTCGCGCCCGACGCGTGCAGGTCGTCCTCGTGGCCGTCCTCGGCGCGCGCCACGACCCGCAGGTCCGGGTAGTTCGCGCGCGCGACGGACACGACGCGGCCCGCCATCTCCGCCTCGTCGTCGGGCACGAGCAGCAGCCGC
>NZ_KI912633.1:0-4784 GCF_000519345.1 Deinococcus pimensis DSM 21231 | reverse complement strand
CCGCGTGGCTCGCCGCGCTGAGCGTCCTCGCGATCCTGCGCCGCACCCGCCTCGCGGAGGACGCCGCGCTCGGCGTGGTCCTCGCGAGCTTCTTCGGGTTCGGCATCAGCCTGCTCACCTTCATCCAGCACGGCGGGAACGCTAGCCAGGCGGGCCTCGACCGCTTCCTGTTCGGGCAGGCCGCCACCATCGTCGCCGCCGACGTCACCACCTTCGCCGTGATCGGCGGGGCCGCGCTGCTCGTCGTGGCGCTCCTCTACAAGGAATTCAAGCTCGTCACCTTCGACCCGGCCTTCGCCGCCGCGACGGGACTTCCCACGGCCGCGCTCGGGACGCTCCTGACGTCCCTCACGGTGCTCGCCGTGATGATCGGTCTGCAGACCGTCGGCGTCGTCCTGATGGCCGCCATGCTGATCGCGCCCGCGAGCGCCGCGCGGCAGTGGACCGACCGGCTCGGCGTGATGCTGCTCCTCTCCGGCCTGTTCGGCGCCGCGAGCGGCGTGACCGGGGCCGTGCTGAGCGCCACCCGCGAGAACCTCCCCACGGGGCCCCTCGTCATCCTCGTCGTGAGCGCCCTCACGCTCGTGTCGCTGCTGTTCGCGCCGCTGCGCGGCATCGTCCCGGAGCGGCTGCGCGAGCGCCGCCAGCGCGCGCGGGTCCGCTCGGCCCTGAGCGCCACGGACGGGAGGGGCGCGTGAACGCCGACGCCATCATCCTCGGAACGGCGCTGCTCGTCAGCACCGCCTGCGCGCTCCTCGGGACCTTTCTCGTGCTGCGCCGCCTCAGCCTCCTCGCGGACGCCGTGTCGCACGCCGTGCTGCCCGGCATCGTCGCGGGCTTCTGGCTCAGCGGGGGCGGGCGCGCCACGCTGCCCGCCCTGCTCGGCGCCGCCGCGCTCGGCCTGATCACCGTCACCCTCGTCGAGGCCCTCACCCGCTCCGGACGCGTGAAGGGCGACGCCGCCATCGGCCTCGTGTTTCCCGCGCTGTTCAGCGTCGGCGTGCTCGCCGTGAGCGTCTACTTCCGCAACGTGCACCTCGACCTCGACGCCGTGCTGTACGGCGAGATCGCCTACGCGCCCTTCAACGACCTCATGGTCGCGGGCCGCAACCTCGGCCCCGTCTCCCTCTGGGTGATGGGCGCCCTCACCGCCGTGAACCTCGCCTTCGTCACCGTGATGTACAAGGAGCTCAAGCTCTCCACCTTCGACGCGGGCCTCGCCGCCGCGCTGGGCTTCGCGCCGGGCGCGCTGCACTACGCCCTCATGGCGCTCGTGTCCGTCACGACGGTCGGCGCGTTCGACGCGGTCGGCGCGATCCTCGTGGTGGCCTTCATGATCGTGCCCGCCGCGACCGCGTCGCTGCTCTCCAGACGCCTGCCGATCGTGCTGGCCCTCGCGGTCCTCGCGGGCTGGACGGCCAGCATCGTCGGGTACGTCCTCGCGATCCTGCTCGACGCGTCCATCGCGGGCGCCATCGCGACGATCCTCGGGGTGCAGTTCCTGCTGGCCGTGCTGCTCTCCCCGCACGGAGGCGTCCTGACCCGCACCCGGAACCGCGCCGCGAGCGCCTGAACCGGGCGGCAGCAGGAGGGGCCCGCCGGACGGCGGGCCCCTCCTCGCGCCTCGACGCGTCAGCTCTCGCTGTGCGCGTTCGGGTTGTAGTTCTTCGGGGAGAGCTTCACGACCGCCAGCCAGAAGTTCTCGAACGACCGGACGACGTCCAGGAAGTTCGGGAGGCTCACCGGCTTCGGGATGTACGCGTTCGCGTGCAGGTTGTAGCTGCGCCACACGTCCGCCTCCGCCTGCGAGGTCGTCAGGACGATCACCGGGATGTTCCGCAGCGAATCCTCCTTCTTGATCTCCGCGAGGACTTCCAGACCGTTCATGCGGGGCATGTTGAGGTCCAGCAGGATGACGTCGGGTGTCGGCGCGTCGTGGTGAGGTCCCTCGCGGTTGAGGAACTCCAAGGCTTCGACCCCGTCACGCGCGACGTGCAGGCGGTTGGCGACGCGGGCCTCCTCGAACGCCATCTGGGTCAGCATGACGTCGGCTTCGCTGTCGTCGACTAGGAGAATATCGATCACGTGAGGGTCCTCTCGAATGGCGGCGGGGTCCGCTTGCTGCGGGGGCGCCACACCGCCCAGTTTCTCGTAACGGCAGTCCGGGAGCAAGGGCCTTTCCCATCTTCCATGAGGACGGGTGCGGGCGAACCTTGACGGGACCCGGCCATTGTAGAGCATCCGCCCCGACCGGACGTCGGGGCGGACGCGGGCGAGCGGACGGCCTCAACCGCCGACGTGCACGACCGGCCTGAGCTCCGCGCTCCTGACGGCGCGGCGCAGGATCTCGTGCGTGAGCGGCGCGATGTCACCCTCGCCCAGCACCAGGAAGCGCGCGGCGGCCAGAACCGGACTGCCCTCGATCCACTGGAAGTACACGTGCGGCAGTTCCCCGTACGTATCGCGCGCCCACAGCAGGAACGCCGCGATCGCGTTCGGCACCGCGCTCGACTCCACCCGCAGGATGCGGTAGCCCGCGACCTCCACGCCGCGCACCTCCAGCACGTCGCTGAACTCGCTGGGATCCGCGACCGTCACCTCCAGGAACAGGAAGGGCTCCCCGCTCGGGAGGTGCGTCTCGGCGCGCACGTCGCGTTCCTTCTCGCTGTACTCCGCCGCGTCGCCCGCGTCGAGCTGGTTCGCGATGAACCGCAGCGAACCCGCCGCCGCCGCCTCGTTCAGGAAGCGCCGGGCGTTCGCGTCGAGCTCCACCCGCTCCGCGCGCAGCTCCGTGGAGCGCAGCACGCGCGACACGATCGAGACCGCCACGATCGCCCCGATGAAGGACAGGCCGATCCGCAGGCCGCTGAGGTCCTGCGCGAACGTCACCGCGAGCGTGTACCCGAAGATGAGGCTCACGAAGCCGAAGCCGAACATCAGGAGCCGCTGGCGGTGCCGCACCGCCGAGAGCGTCACCGCGACGCTCGCGCTGCCCATCAGGACCAGCACGCCCGTCGCGTACGCCGCGGCCTGCGCGTTCACGTCCGCGCGGAAGATCAGCGTCTCGAAGAAGCACACGAAGGTGTAGATCAGCACGAGCGGCCGCGTCGCGCGCGCCCAGTCGGGCGCCATACCGTACCTCGGCAGGTAGCGCGGCACGATGTTCAAGAGGCCCGCCATGGCGCTCGCACCCGCAAACCACAGGATCAGGATGGTGCTGACGTCGTACAGCGTCCCGAAGACGTCCCCGAACCGCTGGTGCGCGAGGTACGCGAGCGCGCGCCCGTTCGCCTCGCCGCTTCGTTTCGTGACCGTCACTCGCACCCGGCTCCCGTCCGCCGAGGCGTTCGCGACCGCCACCTCGAAGGGGACCGCGCCGCCGGGCGTGTTCGCCGTGAACGTCGTTCCATCCCGCACGCCCGCCGGGACGGTCAGCGTGGTCTCCAGGCGCTCCCCGTCCAGCGGGACCGTCACGCGGGCCGCGCCGCGCTCCAGGTCCGCGCGCGGCACCACCACCGACGCGCTCGTCGTCGGCCAGAACTCGCGCTGCGGCACCAGCAGCGTCGTGGCGAAGCTCGACCCGATCAGGAGGACGCTCATGACGAGCGCCGCCGTCGTCAGGAGCCTCTTGGCGCTCCGGATGCGGCCCGCCGGGCGCTCCTCCGTGTCACCGGGATCGCCCTTCACGAGCGGCATCACGACGACGCCCGTCTCGAACCCGCTGAGGCCCAGCGCGAGCCGCGGGAACACCAGCAGGGCCGCCCCGATCACCGCGAGCGGACTGGAGAAGCCCTGCGAGATGCGGGCCGTCCAGCCCGACAGCAGCGCCGGATCGTTGATGACGCCCAGCAGTCCCTGCCCGATCACGACGACGTTCAGCGACAGGTACAGCGCCACGAGCGCCACGGCGATGCCGATGGCCTCCTTGAAGCCCTTGAGGAACACCGCGCCCAGCAGCGCGATCAGCACGAGCGTGATGACGACGTTGCCGCCCTCCACGTACTGCCGTGCGAAGGGGTTCTCCACGATGTGCGCCGCCGCGTCCGCCGCGCTCAGCGTGATCGTGATGATGAAGCCCGTCGCGACGAAGCCGAGCAGGACCAGCACCAGCAGCTTGCTCTGCCAGCGCCGCAGCAGCCGTTCGAGCATGCTGATGCTGCCGTCGCCGTGCGGGCTTTCCTCCGCGACGCGGCGGTACATCGGCAGCGCCCCGAAGAGCGTCACGAGGACCAGCACGAGCGTCGCGAAGGGGCTGATCGCGCCCGCCGCGAGCGCCGCGATGCCCGGCTGGTAGCCCAGCGTGCTGAAGTAGTCCACGCCCGTGAGGCACATCACGCGCCACCACGGCTGCGTGTGGTGCTGCGCCTCCTGCTCCTTCTCGTAGGGGCCCTCCACCTCGCGGGTGGACTGCCCCAGCATCCAGCGTCTCACCCGGCTGGACAGCGGTTCCGTGTTCTGTGCCATGAGTCTCCCGACTTCATAGCTTACGTGCGGACATCAGCGCCCGATGGAAACTCCGGGTGCGGCGTGAAGGCGGACTCATGCGGGAAGGCTCACCCGACGTGCACGCTGCCCTGCGTGGGCGTGAGGGGCGCGCCGCAGGTGAGCGTGTCGCCCTGTCGCGCGAGGGGGCGGCCCTCCGCGAGGACCGTGCCGGAACCCCCGGCGATCACGACGGGTCCGTGCCCCAGCAGGGGCGTGGGTTCGGAGTGGGGGTCGAGGGCGCGCGCGGCGGGACGTCCCTCCACGAGGACGCTCGCGGCGCCTCCCGTGACGGTGCCGCC
>NZ_KI912632.1:21817-23958 GCF_000519345.1 Deinococcus pimensis DSM 21231 | reverse complement strand
ACCACGCGCGCAGCGGGCACTCGCCGCAGCGGGGCGCGCGAGGCACGCAGACGGTCGCGCCGAGGTCCATGACGGCCTCGTTCCAGCGGCCCGGCTCCGGGGAGTGCAGCAGGGCGTCCGCCTTCTCCTGCACCCAGCGGTCCGTGGGCTCCTCCCGCGCGAACAGGCGCGAGACGACGCGGCGCACGTTGCCGTCCGCGACGGCGTGGGCCGCGCCGTACGCGATGCTCGTCACGGCCGCCGCCGTGTACGGACCCACGCCGGGAATCTCGCGCCAGCCCTCGTAGGTGGTCGGGAAGCCCCTTTCCGCCACGAGCTTCGCGGCGCGGTGCAGGTTGCGGGCGCGGGCGTAGTACCCGCAGCCCTCCCAGGCCTTGAGCACCGCCTCCTGGGGTGCGTCCGCGAGGTCCCGCACGGTCGGGAAGGCCCGCAGGAAGCGTTCGAAGTACACCCGGCCCCGCGCGGCCTGCGTCTGCTGCAGCAGCACCTCCGACACCCACACGCGGTAGGGGTCGCGTCGGCCGTCCGCGCCCGCCGCGCGCCACGGCAGGGCCCTCGCGTGAGGCTCGAACCAGTCCAGGAGCGCGGCGCGCGCCTCCTCGGGAAATGCTCGCGAAAGGTCGGGCATGGGCAGGAGGGCAGTATAGTGAGGGCAGCCCGCGCCAAAAGCAGAACCGAGCGCACTTCCGGGCCAGAAAGTCCCCAGGGATGACCCAGGCGCGCCCCGCCATCACCGAAGCGAGCTACTCCACCAACGCCGCGAACAGCCTGATCCACCTCTACCGAGCGGAGGTGGGCAAGATGACCGCGTACCGTCAGCGTCTCGACACCAGCACCAACTGGGCGGTCGTGACGACGGCCGGTCTCACGTCCTTCGCGCTGGGCAGCCGGGAGAACAGCCACGCGATCTTCCTGTTCGCGATGTTCATGAACTACTTCTTCCTGCACCTGGAGGCGCGGCGCTTCCGCACCTTCGAGATCAGCCACCACCGCGTGCGCATCATGGAGCGCTTCTTCTACCCCGCGATGCTGGGGGACAAGGTGGACTCCTCGTGGCATCAGCTGCTCCTCGCGGAGCTCGCCAAGCCGCGCAGCCCCATCCCCCGCGCGGACGCCGTGGGCTGGCGGCTGCGGCGCAACTACCTGTGGATCTACGCGGCCGTCGCGATCGCGTGGGTGGCGAAGCTGGACCTGCTGCGCGACCCGGGCGCGCGCCCGACCTTCGCGGGCTTCGTGGAGCTCGCCTCCATCGGCAACATCCCCGGGCCCCTCGTGATCGTGGCGGTCGTGGTGTTCTACGCGTTCCTGATCCGCCTCGCGATCCGCGCGACCCGGCAGTACCCGCTGGAACAGGATTGAGGGGAGCCGTCAGGAATCAGCGGTCGGCCGTCGGTCCGGGAACTGACGGCTGACCGCTGACGGCTGACGGCTGACCGCTCCTGTACACTTCGTGTCATGCCGATTCCTCCTCACGAGTTCCGTCAGACCCTCGGCCGCTGGGCGAGTGGCGTCACCATCGTGACCGTCGCGCACGGGGGCGAGCGTCGCGGCATGACCGCGAGCGCCTTCCTGAGCGTGTCCCTGGAGCCCCCGCTGATCCTGGTGTCGGTGGACAACAAGGCGCACATGCAGAGCGTGATCAGCGAGGTGGACCGCTTCGGCGTCAGCATCCTCTCCGCGAACCAGCGTCACCTCAGCGATCACTTCGCGCGCCGCGCCCACGACGTGGAGGTCCCCTGGATGGACCACGAGGGCCTGCCCCTCATCGGCGGGGCGATCGCGCAGCTGGTGTGCCGCAAGGTGGAGACGCTGCCCGGCGGGGACCACACCCTGTACGTGGGCGAGGTGGAGTACAGCCGCTACACGGACGACGATCCGCTGCTGTACTTCCGCGGTCAGTACCACGAGCTGGGCTGAGGCCGCCCCGCGGGCCCGTGACCCGAACGTCGCGGCCGCCCACGTTCAGTCCATCAGCGTCCGCATGCCCTCGCTCGCGCCGGTCCGCAGGCTGAGGTCCGCGTAGGGGGTCAGGGGCGTCTCGTCGGGATTGATCTCGATGACCGTCGCGCCCGCCCACTTCGCGACGCGGCCGAGGCTCGCGGCGGGCTCCACGACGCCGCTCGTGCCGAGCACGAGCGCCA
>NZ_KI912632.1:20185-21717 GCF_000519345.1 Deinococcus pimensis DSM 21231 | reverse complement strand
CGTCCACGGGGTAGACGCGCAGCTGAGCGTCGGGCGGGCCGAGGCTCACGGCGAGGGAGCGCGGCGGGAAGAAGTCGGGCGCGTCCTCGCGCGGCTCGCGCGGCACGACGCGGACGCTCGGCGTGACCTTCAGGGTTCGCGTGTCGAGCCGCAGGGTCGGCAGGGCGGGTTCGGAGGAGACCGGCGCGGCCTGGGTGAAGGACAGGGTCGCGAGCAGCAGCAGCAGACGGCGTCTCATGACCGGAGCTTAGCCGGGGGTACATGACCGCCTCGTGATGGCGCGCGGAAGCCGTCCGTTCGAAGGGGCGGATCAACGCTCGCTCAAGACACGGCCCTCACCCTTCAGTTCGGGTTCGTGGGGTCTTAATCCACTGTTAGCAAGGTCACTTAATGAACGGTCTTGCCCGCGAGGTTGTTGCCTCCTGATCTTAATGAGTAAGCGCAAGATTCTCCTGATCGAGGACGACACCGACATCGCCCGCTTCCTGCGCTCCGACCTGGAGGAAGCAGGCTACGAGGTGGACCACTCCGCCGACGCCATGTCCGGTCTCGTCGCCGTCCGCGAACACACTCCCGACCTCGTCATCCTCGACCTCGGCCTGCCCGACTTCGACGGCACGGAGGTGCTCGGCCGCATCCGCCGCACCAGCACCCTCCCGATCATCGTGTGCACCGCGCGCGACACGCCCGACGAGAAGGTCAAGATCCTGGAGGGCGGCGCGGACGACTACGTCGTGAAGCCCTTCGATTCCCGCGAGCTTCTCGCCCGCGTGGGCGTGCAGCTGCGTCAGCACGGCGGCGCCCCCATCGAGATCAACGGCATCGAGCTCAACGTGCAGCAGCGGCTCGTGCGCTACCAGGGTCAGGAGGTGCGCCTCTCCCCCACGGAGTTCAACCTGCTGTCGCTGCTGGCGCGTCAGCCGGGCCGCGTGTACTCCCGCGAGGAGATCGAGCGCGAGGTCTGGGACGGGCGCCTGCCCGCGAACAGCAACGTCGTGGACGTGCACATGGCGAACCTGCGCGGCAAGTTCCGCGACGTGGAGGGCTACGGCATCATCCGCACGGTGCGCGGCATCGGCTACGCGCTGCGCAGCTGAGCCCACCGGGACGAGCACCGGAAAGGAGAGGCGCCCGCACGTGTGCGGGCGCCTCTCCTCTGCTCGTACGGTTACTTCCCGGCGCCGCCCACGCCCACTACGGGGCCCGCCGCGCCGCGCGGCACCAGCACGATCGCGTTGGGCGTCGGGCGGCTCCAGACGGTGTTGAGGTACCCGCCGGAGAAGTACACGGTGGCGCTGCTGCCGCTGTCGAGACGCAGGGCGCGCTCCACGCCCGCCGCGACGAGCGCGCGCGCGAAGTCCTCGGGCGTGCCCGTCTCCAGGTACGCGATGGTGGGCCGTCCCTGGAAGATCGCGAAGGCCACCTGACGGGTGGGCCGCCAGACGTTCGTGCGGGTGTCGAAGCCCTCGCGGATGGGGTCGATGACGGCGCGGCCCGCGTCCACCAGCAGGGGACCCGCCGCGAGCGCTTCG
>NZ_KI912632.1:17312-20085 GCF_000519345.1 Deinococcus pimensis DSM 21231 | reverse complement strand
GGGCGTCTCGGCGGACGTGCGCGACTTCGCGGCGATGGAGGCGGCGGCGGCGCGCGCCGTGGAGGCCTTCGGTCCGATCGACGTGGTGCTGTGCGGCGCGGCGGGCAACTTCCCCGCGCCCGTGGACGGCATCTCGCCCAACGGCTTCAAGAGCGTCGTGGACATCGACCTGCTCGGCACGTACCACACGGTGAAGGCGGCGGCGCCGCACCTGCGCGCGCCTGGCGCGAGCGTCCTCTCGATCAGCGCGTACGGCATGCCCGTCCCGATGCAGGCGCACGTGTGCGCCGCGAAGGCGGGCGTGGACATGCTCACGCAGGTCCTCGCGATCGAGTGGGGCGCGCGGGGCGTGCGCGTGAACGCCATCATCCCCGGGCCCATCGACGAGACGGAGGGCATGCGCCGCCTCGCCCCGACGGACGCGGCGCGCGCGGCGGTCGTGCGGACCGTGCCGCTCGGACGGATGGGCCGCAAGGAGGACATCGCGAACGCGGCGCTCTTCCTCGTGTCGGACGCGGCGAGCTTCATCACGGGCGCGATCCTGCCCGTGGACGGCGGCAACCGCCTGCTGGGCTCCGGGGCGCTGGTCAGCGCGATGATGCAGCAGTAAATCAGAACAGCGACGCGCGGGGTGAAGGACCCGGTCGCCCGGACCGGTCCGGGCGTGGGAATCACAGCGAACAGAGACGCGCTGACAGCCCAGGCATGGGGACCGAACCGCTTCGGTCCGTACACGGCCAAACGCCGACGGCCACTCTCCCGGAGACGCGCCGGGTAGGATGGGCGCCATGAGCCTCCGTCCTGCCCGTCCCGTCCTGACCCGCCACTCGCTCGAAGGGGACGTGCTGCGCCTGTGGGGGCGCGACGACGTCCTGGAGGTGAGCGCGCCCCTGGAGGGCGTGCTGCGCCTGCGGCACGCGCCGGGCGCGCGGCACTCCACGCTGGGCTTTCCCGCGCTCCCGGAGAAACGCAGCTTCGCCGTGACGCACGAGGGCCACCTGCCGCTGGACGTGACGTCCTCGGAGGAGGGCTGGCGCGTGTCGGCGGGCGGGCTGAGGCTCGACGTGGACGCCGCGTCGGGCCTGTGGAGCGTCACGGACGCGGGGGGGCACGAGCTGGCGCGCGCCACGGGGCTCACGTCGGACCTCGCGTCGGAACTGCGGCGCTCCACGCTGTCGCTGGACGCCCCGGCGGGCGCGGCGTACCTGGGTTTCGGGGAGAAGGTGGGGCCGCTCGACAAGCGCGGGATGCGCTTCACCTTCTGGAACACGGACCACTTCCCGCACCACACGGATTCGGACCCGCTTTACGCGTCGTTTCCGCTGTGCACGGTGATCCACGAGGGGCGCGCGGCGGGCCTCTTCCTCGACGAGACGTGGCGTTCGGAGGTGGACGTCGCGAACCTCGACGACCGGACGCTGACGTGGCGCTCGGCGGGCCCGACGATGGACCTGTACGTCACGGCGGGGCCGTCGCCCGTGACGGTGCTGGAGCGCTACACGGCCCTGACGGGCCGTCACCCGATGCCGCCGCTGTGGGCGCTGGGCTACGCGCAGTCGCGCTGGGGCTACGAGAACGAGACGGACGTGCGCGCGGTCGTGGACGGCTACCGTTCGCGCGGCATTCCTCTGGACGCGGTGTACGTGGACGTGGACTACCTCGACGGGTACCGGGTGTTCACCTGGGACCGCGACCGCTACCCGGACCCGCGCGGGCTGCTCTCGGAGATGCTGGCGCGGGGCGTGCGGCTCGTGCCGATCGTGGATCCCGGCGTGAAGGCCGACCCCGGCTACGACGTGTACGACTCGGGGCTCGCGGGGGATCACTTCGTGAAGACGTGGCGCGGGGAGACCTTCGTGGGCGAGGTGTGGCCGAAACCCGCCGTCTTCCCGGACTTCACGCGGGACGAGGTGGTGGCGTGGTGGGCCCTGCACTTCGAGCGCTGGGCGAGCGTGGGCGTGCACGGCGTGTGGAACGACATGAACGAGCCGAGCTGCTTCGACTTCCCGGGCCGCACGAGCGGCTTCGAGAGCGTGAACGCGTCGGCGGCGAAGGTGGAGGGCAAGACGCTGCCGTACGACGCGCGGCACGGGACGCGCCGTCACATCGAGGTGCACAACGCGTACGCGCTCGGCATGAACGAGGCGGCGCGCGTGGCGCTGTCGCGCGCACACCCGGGGCGGCGTCCCTTCATGATCAGCCGGGCGGGGTACGCGGGCCTGCAGAGGTATTCGGGCATGTGGTCGGGGGACAACTCCAGCGAGTGGTCGCATCTCGCGCTGTCCCTGCCGATGCTGATGGGGATGGGCCTGTCGGGGATGGCGCTCGTGGGCGCGGACGTGGGCGGCTTCAACGGCGACACGACGGGCGAGCTGCTGGTCCGCTGGACGCAGACGGGCGCGTTCTACCCGGTGATGCGCAACCACGCGGTGCTGGGCTCGCGGTCGCAGGAGCCGTGGCGCTTCGGGGAGGAGGTGGAGGCGGCGGTGCGTGAGGCGGTGGAGCTCCGCTACCGCCTGCTGCCCACGCTGTACAGCCTGATGCGCGAGGCGACCCTGACGGGTCTGCCGCCCCTGCGTCCGCTGGCCCTGCATCACGCGGACGACGCGGACGCGGTGCGCGAGGACGGCGCGTTCCTGTTCGGGCCGGACATGCTGGTGGCCCCGGTGCTGCGGCAGGGCGCGCGGCGGCGCGTGACGTACCTCCCGGCGGGACGCTGGGCGGAGGTGTTCAATCTCTCGGCGGGCGCGGCGGTGCACGCGGGCGCGGCGGA
>NZ_KI912632.1:11968-17212 GCF_000519345.1 Deinococcus pimensis DSM 21231 | reverse complement strand
CGTGGAAGGTCACGTGCGCGACGCGGCCCTCCGCGCCGCGCACGTCCTCCACGAGGTCGCCCCAGGCGCGGCGCTCCCCGACCGCGTTGAACACGCCGGGCGTGTCCCGCTCCACGAGCGTCAGCGTGAACGCCGCGAGGTCGCGGGCGTCGATGAGCTGCAGGGGCGTGGACGCGTCCCCGAACAGCACGAACCGCTCGTCGCGCGCGAGGTGGTGGGCCCAGAAGGTGAAGCGGTCCGTGTGGTCGTGCGGTCCCACGATGAGGCCCGGACGCACGATCGTGGCGCGCTCGCCGTAGACCTCGCGCACGACCTCCTCGCACAGGACCTTGAGGCCGCCGTACGTCTCGCCCGTGACCTGCTCCACGGCGGGGTCCGCGAGCCGCGCGAGGGCGTCGTCCTCCGAGACGCCCTCGCGGGCGAGGTCCTCGTAGACGCTGATGGTGGAGATGAACAGGTAGCGCCGCGTGTGGTCCCGCAGGAGCTCAGCGCTGGCACGCACGACGCGCGGCACGTAGCCCGAGACGTCCACGACGGCGTCCCAGTCGCGGTTCCCGAGGGCCGTCATGTCGCCGTCCCGGTCACCGTGGAGCCGCTCCACCGCGTCCGGAAGGTCGTCCGGGGTGCGTCCGCGCGTGAAGGTGCTGACCTGATGCCCGCGCGAGAGGGCCTCCAGGACGATGTGCCGACCGACGAACTGCGTGCCGCCCAGAACGAGGATGCGCATGGCGACATGTGAGCACGCGCCGCGCCGGGACGGGATACGGGAATTGGCTTACGTGACGCCCGAGGGCACGTCCCGCGCGAGCGGGACGCGCACTTCACCGGACGTGCAGACTTCACGGCCTCCCCGGGTCCGGCGCGCGGCCCACGCGGCCAGGGGCGTATGCTGACGCCATGAAAATCCGCTGGACCCGCCGTGGTGCGCGCCTGCGCATCGACGACCTCGAACTCGACGCGCTGCGCTCCGGGAGAGTGCTGCGCGAGGACCTGCCCCTGCCGGGCGGACGCTGGACGGTGGAGCTCCGCGCGGGGGGGCGAGGCGGCGCTGGAGGGCGAGGGCGGCGAGCTGCGCGTCGTCCTGGGGCCCGACGAGCTGGTGACGCTGCTCGATCAGGCCCGCGAGGGCGTGGAACGCGAGGGGCCGCCTCGCCTCACGGTGGAGAAGGACTTCCTGCCCGAGCACCTGGCGGGCGCGTGAGCGGGCCCGTGGCGGGCGAGGTGGTGTTCTGGCGCGGCGGGATGCGCGAGAGCGCCCACCGCGTGCACGTCGCCGTCGTGGACCCCTCCGGGCACCTCGTGGCGAGCGCGGGCGACGCGGATCTCGTGACCTTCCCCCGGTCGAGCAGCAAGCCCGTGCAGGCCCTGCCGCTCGCGGAGGCCGTCCCGGATCTCTCGACGGAGGAGCTCGCCATCGCCTGCGCGAGCCACGCGGGCACGGACGAGCACCTGCGGGTGGTGCGCCGCCTGCTGGAGCGCGCGGGCCTGGGCCCGGGGGCGCTGCGCTGCGGCACGCACCCGCCCTTCGACGCGGACGCGGCGCTCGCGCTGGCCTGCCGGGGCGAGGCGCCGGGCGCGCTGCACCACAACTGCAGCGGGAAGCACGCGGGGATGCTGCTGACCTGCGTGGCGCGCGGCTGGCCCGTGGAGGGCTACACGGAACCCGACCATCCGCTGCAGCAGGAGATCCTGATGCTGCACGCGGAGCTCGGCGGGACGGACGACGTGATCGCGGGCCGTGACGGGTGCAGCGTGGTGGCGGTGGCGACGCACCTGCACGCGGCGGGCCGGATCTTCGCGCGCTTCGCGGCGCCGTCGGGACCGCACGCGGGGACGCTGGAGCGCGTCTTCACGGCGATGAGCGGGCATCCCTTCCTGATCGCGGGCCGCGGGCGGCTCGACACGGAGCTGATGCCGCGCGTGGCGGGCGCCATGAGCAAGATGGGCGCGGAGGGCTTCTTCGGGCTCGCGCTGCGGGAGACGGCGCGCGGGCCGCTCGGCGTGGCGATCAAGGTGGAGGACGGCGGGGAGCGCGCGCGGGCGCACGTGACGCTGGCCGTGCTGGAGGCGCTGGGCGTGGAGGTGCAGGGGGAGTTGTACGACCTGTATCCGCGCGTGCTGACGAACTTCGCGGGGTACGAGGTGGGTGAGGTGACGGTGAACCTGCCCCTCGTCGTTCCGACATGAACGGAGCTGCCGCTCGTGTTACGCTATTGACGTAACAGCGGCCACCCGTCCACGTGTCAGGAGCGACCCATGCCCCTCACCACGACCGCGCAGGAACACGCCCGCGTCCCCCGCCAGCCCACGACCGGGCCGCCCGCGCCCCGCACGGAAGGCCGCTGAGACACTCCACAGAAGCGCCCCCGGTGTTCCCCCGGAGGCGCTTTCCGTCGTGTTCGGGAGGCGCCCGCCCGGGAAAGCGGGGACGTCAGTTGTAGACGGGCACGTACCAGGGCCGCTGATAGTTCGACTTCACGACGCACCAGAACTCGCGGACGTCCCGCTTCGACGGGTACATCACGCCGTTCCACATGGCGTAGCCGCACGGCCTGGCCCGCTGTTCGCCCAGGATGTGCACCCGCTGGCCCCGGGTGCCGTCCTGCGCCTCGATCTTCCAGATCCAGGAACGGCCGTAGTCACCGCGTTCGGCGTAGTACTTCAACCACACGGCGGAGTTGTCCGCCCCGAAGTTCTTGTTGTAGTGCCCGAACCACTGCCCGGTGGCGTTGTTCCACAGGTCCATGTCGCGTTCGGTGTAATAGCGGTAGTTGCGCTCCGGGCCGCGCGACCAGTAGTAGCCGCCCTCCACCTCGCGTTCGCATTCGTTGTGACTCACGTAGTTGGCGTCCACGCAGTCGTGCGCCCAGCTCCACACGCGGGCCTTCTGGATGCCGAGAACCTGAGTCATACGGGCGTTCCAGTACAGGTGCCGCCACGCGTCACCAATCCCCCGGTTGAGCTGCGAGTCGGTGAACATGCGCTCGGACCGGGCCAGTGCGTCCTTACGTATCGCCTCCATATCCCTCACGTCCTAGACTGGCGAGGTGAGGCTCAGCCGCTGTTCGAGCTGGTTGAGTTGTGCCCATCTCTCGAACGGATTGACCTGGGCTGTCACCGGAAACGTCCCCGCGCGACGCAGGACCTCCTTGATCACCAGGTCATTCAACTCGCTGCTGCTAAGAGCACCGACGGTTTTGGCCTTTTCGCGGGCGATGATCTCGTCGATGGCCTTCTTGTCTTCCTCTGGAAGGCTCCACATGGCTTCGACAATTTTCTTGCGTTCGGCCAGCGAGTACTTTGCCTCATATTCGCGCCGCTCCTGCTCGTCCTTCTCCCGAAGACGCTCCATCTCAGCCTGATCCAAGGGAAAACCACCAAAGGGCGACTCGTTAAGCTCTCTATCCGGAGGAGGCGGGGCGGGAAGGTTGGGGTTGGCGGGCATGGGCGCGTCGGGGTTGGGGAGGTCGCGGGGGTCGATGGGCGGGTTGATGATCCCCTCGGGGACGTTCTTCGCCTCGGAGGGTTCCGGACGGGTGCAGGAGGCCAGGAGGAGGCCCAGCCCGAGGGCCAGAACGGACATCGATCTTGTTCTCACGATTGTACTGTACTCACGGCAGCGAGTCGCTTTCTCGAAACAACGTGAGCATGCAAGGCGGGAGGCTTATTCTTCAAATCACACTGCTGTCTATACATGACTCAACACAATATGGAAAACTTCAAAGATTATTCTCCCCGCATCCCTCACATCCTTTCCACGTCACTGCTCTTCCGCTCCCGCCGGAAAACAAAGACAACGCGGGCAGGCCACACCATGTGGCCTGCCCGCCGCGTCTCGTCCCCGAGACGCCCGGCTACCGCGTGAGCGTCACCTTGCGCAGGCTCGGCGGTGCGTCCGGATCGAGGCCGCGCGCGAGCGCGAGGTGCCCCGCGAGGAGGTACACCGCCGCCGCCGTCACCACCGTGTCGGTGAAGGCGTGCCCGCTCGGCGGCGTCAGGAGCCGCACGGGCGCCGGGACGTCCGCGTCCGCGCCGATCAGCACGAGCTCCGCGCCCTTCCCGGCGAGGTCACGCAGCGTCGCGGCGGTGGAGGCCGCCGCCTCGTCGCGCGAGGACAGCGCGAGGATCGGGAAGCCCGCCTCCACGACCCGCACGGGACCGTGCGAGAACTCGGCGGCGCTGTACGCCTCGGCCATGAGGCCGCTCGTCTCCTTGAGCTTGAGGGCGCTCTCGTGCGCCACGCCGAAGTGCAGACCGCGCCCCAGCACCACCATCGTCTCCGCGTAGCGGTAGCGCTCCGCGCGGTCGCGCGCCACGCTTTCCACCTCCAGCGCGGAACGCAGCACGTCCGGCAGGCGCGTCAGGGCCTGCGAGAGCGCCGCGTCCTCCGCGAG
Organism: Deinococcus pimensis DSM 21231; assembly: GCF_000519345.1. Taxonomy (GTDB): domain Bacteria; phylum Deinococcota; class Deinococci; order Deinococcales; family Deinococcaceae; genus Deinococcus_A; species Deinococcus_A pimensis. The sequence continues at coordinate 12,818 of NZ_KI912632.1, read as the reverse complement.
GGCCGCGACGAGCCCGAAGGCCGCCGTGAGGCTCGCGAGGTAGCTCTTCGTGGCGGCCACCGCGCGCTCCTCCCCCGCCATGAGGGGCAGCACGAACTCCGCCGCCCGCGCGAGCGGCGAGTCCTCGCGGTTCACGAGCGCCACCGTCAGCGCGCCCGCCGCGCGGGCCGAGGCGACCGTCTCCACGACGTCGGGCGACTCGCCGGACTGCGACACCGCCAGCACCAGCGCGCGGTCCAGCTTGAGTGTCCGCCCGTAGAGGGTATGCACGGACGGCGTGGCGCTCGCGACGGGCAGGCCGAGCGCCACCTCCAGCGCGTACTTCGCGACGAGCGCGGCGTGGTCGCTGCTGCCGCGCGCGACCGTCACGGCGAACAGGGGCGCGCGCCGCGCGATCTCCCGCGCGAGCTCGGAGAGCAGGGGCGCGTGCTCCCGCGTCTGACGTTCGATGACGTTCGGCGCCTCGCGGGTCTCGCGTAGCATCAGGGGATCGGTCATGAGGGCACTCCTTCCACGCGCTCGCCCCGCACCCACACCTCGCGCACCGTGAGGTCCGTGTCGAGCACGACGAGGTCGGCGCGGGCGCCCGGCTCCAGCCGCCCGCGATCGGTGAGGCCGAGGTACCGAGCGGGGTTCAGGGTGACCATCCGCGCGGCCTCCTCCAGAGGGACGCCGCAGCCCACGGCGTTGCGGAGCGCCACGTCCAGCGTGAGGACGCTCCCGGCGAGCGTGCCGTCCTCCAGTCGGGCACGTCCGCCCTCCACGAGCACGGCCCGTCCGCCGAGCTCGCTCTCGCCGTCGCCGAGCCCGGCGGCGCGGATGGCGTCCGTGACGAGGTGCAGCCGGTCCC
>NZ_KI912632.1:9612-11868 GCF_000519345.1 Deinococcus pimensis DSM 21231 | reverse complement strand
CAGCTCGACCTGCTCACGCCCGCCGCGCGCCGCGTCGCCGCGTACGTCCTCGACCATCCCGAGGACGTCGTGTACCAGACCGTCACGGAACTCGCGGAGGCCAGCGGCAGCGGCGAGGCCACCGTCATCCGCACCTGCCGCGACCTCGGCTTCGGCGGCTTCCAGGACTTCAAGCTCGCGCTGAGCGCGGACCTCGCCACCCGCGCGCCCGGACGGGGCGAGGGAACGGCGGGCGCGGGGGAGCTCCTCGCGGACGCCGCCGAGATGATGCGCGCCGCCATCGACGAGACCCGCAAGGTCCTCGACGCCGCGCAGGTCGAGGCGGTCGCGCGGGCCCTCGTGGACGCGCCCGCCGTGCTCGTGAGCGGGCAGGGCGCGAGCGGCATCACCGCCCTCGACCTCACGTACAAGCTCGTGCGGCTCGGCGTGAACGCCACCGCCGAACGAGACCCGCACCTCGCCGCGATGCGCGCCGCGACCCTGCCGCGCGGCGGCGTCGTGATCGGCATCAGCCGCTCGGGCAGCACGAAGGACACCGTCGGCTGCCTGCGCGTCGCGCGCGAGGCGGACCTCGTCACGGTCGCCGTGACGCACCGCGCCCGCAGCCCTATCACCAAGGAGGCCGGGTTCGTGCTCTACACTGCGAGTCCCGAAAGTCCGCTCACCGGAGGCGCCACGACCAGCAAGGCCGGTCAGCTTCTCGTGCTCGAAGCGCTGTACCGCACGCTCGCGAGCCTGAAGCCCGGCAGCGAGGACGCCGTGCACGACACGGCCGCCGCCGTCGCCGACCGCAGCTACTAGCCAGGCGCGGACCCCAGGGAATCCCGAGTCTCTCACGCGTCCACGACGCACCGGAAAGGAAAGACCATGAAGCGCAACCTCCTCCTGACCGCCGCCCTGCTCTCCGTGAGCGCCGCCTCCGCCCAGAAGGTCCAGCTCGAGTTCTGGACGCAGTCGCTCGCGCCCCTGTTCAACGACGAGATGAACCGCCTCGTCGCGGAGTACGAGAAGCAGAACCCCAACGTGGACGTCAAGTGGGTGGACGTGCCCGCCAACGCCATCGAGCAGAAGCTCCTCGCGTCCGTCGCGGCGGGACGTCCGCCCGCCGTCGTGAACCTCAACGCCGACATGACCGTCAAGATGCGCGACCAGGGCGCCCTGGAGACCCTCAACGACATCGGCGACAAGACCCTCAAGACGTACTTCCCGGGCGCGCTCTCCACCTTCACCTTCGAGAACAAGGTGTACGGCCTGCCCTGGTACTGGGCGCCGAAGGTCGTGGCGTACAACACCGAGATCTTCAAGAAGGCCGGGCTCGACCCGAACAACCCGCCCCGCACCATCCAGACGCTCATCGCGGCGGCGAAGCAGATCAAGGACAAGACCGGCATGTACGGCTTCATGCCGAACATCAACAACATCAACTTCCTGTTCCTCTTCCAGGAGTACGGCCTGCCGATCCTCGACAAGGGCGGCAAGAAGGCGGTGTTCAACAGCCCGCAGCACGTGCGCGTCCTGCAGGAGTACGTGGACCTCTACAAGAAGGGCTACATCCCCGAGGACACCATGCGGCGCGGCTTCGTCGGCGCGACCGAGCTGTACGGCGCGGGCAAGCTCGGCATGCTCATCACGGGTCCGCAGTTCATCCTGCGCGTCGAGAACGACAACAAGACCGTGTACGGCCAGACGAAGGTCGCGCCCTACCCGCTCAACCTCGCCGGGAACGTGATCCACACGCCCCTCATGGCGATGAGCGTCCCCAAGGGCGTGCAGAACAAGGCCGAGGCGATGAAGCTCGCGGCGTTCATCACGAACGACGTGAACCAGCTGCAGTTCAGCAAGGTCACCAAGACGACCTTCCCCAGCACCATCAAGTCCAGCACGAACGCCTTCTTCAAGCAGGGCGGCGACAACGCCATCGACCAGGGGCGTCTCGTGAGCAGCACGGAGCTCAAGAAGGCCCGCGACCTCACCGTCGTCGTGCCCGACGCGAGCAAGCTCTTCAAGGCCTTCAAGGACAACATCGAGGCGGCCATGGCGGGCAACAAGTCCGCGCAGCAGGCGCTCGACGAGATCGTCCGCGTCTGGAACAGCAGTCTCTGAGCGGCCGTCAGCGCCCGGCCGTCAGCCTTCAGCGTCGGTCCTGACCGTCCGATCCGTCCGGTGGCCCCTCCCCTCCCGAGGGGAGGGGCCACTCCACGCTCCCGAACGTTTCCATGAGGTGACATGCGTTCCCTGACCCTCCTTCTCGCCCTC
>NZ_KI912632.1:8908-9512 GCF_000519345.1 Deinococcus pimensis DSM 21231 | reverse complement strand
GCGGGGTCGTGGGACGCGCCGAGGCTCATGGCGCTCGGCGGGTACGGCAGGAAGGTGGTGCGGACGACGCAGCCGCCCTCCTGGTCGATGGCGATGAGGGCCTCCTCGCCCATGACGGCGCGCAGGTCGGCGGTGAGCTTCGCGAGCTGCGCCTCGCTCTCGACGTTCTTGCGGAAGAGGCAGACCGCGCGGATGCGGTGGCGGCGCAGGTGCTCGGCGGTGTCGTCGTCGAGGACGGGGCCGGGAATGTCGACCATGAGGAGGGGTCCGGCGGAGGGGCAGTCTGGGATCATCACGTCTCCTGACGGCGTCTGGGCGGGGCTCGGGGGGGCGGTGGGAGCGGGTGCTCCGCTCATGAGAATTCTCTTGACAGCCTGCTCCCCCAAGGGTATGTTGCTCCAAAAGCACTGTCAACTTTGGAGCTTCACTCCATGAAGGGAGCGCGCGTGGTTCAACCTACCATCCAGCCCGGCGTCCTCGACCGCCTGCGCCACCACCTCGTCGTCTCCTGCCAGGCGGACGACGACAGCCCCCTGCGGGACACGCGCGTCATCGCGGCGCTCGCGCGCGCCGCCGAGAAGGGCGGGGCGCGCGCCCTGCGCGT
>NZ_KI912632.1:1717-8808 GCF_000519345.1 Deinococcus pimensis DSM 21231 | reverse complement strand
CCACGGGCGCGTACGTCGTCGGCGCGGACGCCGCCGGGGCGTACCACGGCGCGCAGACGCTGCGGCAGCTCCTCACGCCGCAGGGCCTGCGCTTCGCGCTCGTGCAGGACTACCCCCTGCTGGCGCGGCGCACCGCCATGATCTACCTCGACCAGTACAGCAGGGGCGTCAACGATCACCTGATTCCGCTGCTGGCGCAGCTCAAGTACAACAGCGTCCTCGTGATGAGCAACTACGTGCAGTGGGACGCGGCGAAGAAGGGCGGCTTCGCGCACCCGGGCGGCGCGACGAAGGCCGAGGCGGCGCGCGTCGCGGACCTCGCGCGGTCCTACGGGCTGGAGCCCATCCCGCTCATCGAGACGCTGGGCCACACGGGCTGGATGTTCTACGGCGGCGCGAACAGGGATCTGATGCAGGACCCGCAGAGCCAGAATCCCTTCGCGTACGACACGCTCAACCCGCGCACGTACACGGACGTGGTCCTGCCGATCCTCACGGAGGCCGTGCAGACCTTCCGGCCCCGCTACGTGCACATCGGGCACGACGAGGTGCGCAACAACGACCGCTTCCCCGCCCGCGAGAACGGCAAGGCCGTGGGCTTCGAGAAGCTCTTCGTGGACGACACCATGAAGCTCTACACGCACCTGAAGTCCATGAACGTCGGCACGATGATCTGGCACGACGTGGCCTTCGCGGACGCCTTCCGCGACCGCATCCCGGCGGAACTCCCGAAGGACGTCGTCATCACGTACTGGAACTACTCCCCGGCGGCGGACTACCCCCTGCTCGACACGATCCGCTCGGCGGGCTTCCCGGTGCTGGGCGCGCCCTGGCGTGACCCCGGCAACCCGGAGGCGATGGCGCGCGCCGCGCTGAAGTACGGCTCGCAGGGTGTACTTCAGACCCGCTGGAGCGGCTACTTCGGCAACCCCAGCCTCTGGGACGGGCAGGCCGAGCAGGGCCTCGCCTACGTGCGGGGCGGCGCGAGCGCGTGGAATCCGCCCGCGCCCGCCCAGACCGTCCCGGAGGTCACGTACCGCGACCTGTACGAGCCGACGAGCCTCGTCCCCCAGGCGGGCACGCTGGTGGACCTCTCGTCCGCCGTGACGCGCACCCTCACCGACCCGGACGAGAAGGGCTGGATCCTCAAGGGGCCCGACACGGACCTCTCCGCTCTCCCGCGCGGGGACGTGCGGGTCGGCAGCTACCGTTTCCTCGTGTCGGGCGCCGTCATGACGAAGGGCTCGCGCGGCGCGGCCAGCGACCTGCCCGCGCGCGTCACCCTGGAGGTCGGCGCGAAGGCGGACGCGCTCGCGTTCCTGCACACGACCGGCTGGAGCCACCCCACGGTGCGCGACCGCGTCGGCGCGTACGAGATCACGTACGACGACGGCACGAAGCTCACGGTGCCGCTGGAGTATGGCCGCCACATCCGCGCTTGGACGGAACCCGTCCCGACCAGCATGATCGCGGAGCCCGCGTGGCGCGGCCAGACGAAGGACGGGCTGGACGTGGCGGTGAGCACGTTCGTCTGGACGAACCCCAACCCCGGCAAGGTCGTGCGCTCCGTCACCGTCGTGAGTGACGGGAAGGCCGCGAACCCCACCCTGCTGGGCCTCACCCTGATCGGAGGTGGGAAGTGAGTCTCGGACAGGAGGCGGGCGCCGCGCCCGCACCCACGGCCAGGCGCGGCGGGCAGAGCTGGCGGCGCGTGGCGCGCGACACGCTCGTCGGGTACGGCTTCATGCTGCCGTTCCTCGTGCTGCTCGTCGTCTACCACACGTGGCCGGTGCTGTTCGGCACGTACCTCGCGTTCACGAAGTACAACGTCATCAGCCCGCCCGAGTTCGTCGGGCTGGACAACTTCCGCGAGCTCGCGAAGGACTCGCAGTTCTGGGAGGGCGTGCGCAACAGCCTGCGCTACCTCATCGTGGTGCCCGTCATCCAGCTCGCCAGCATCGGCGTGGCGATGCTGGTGAACCGGCCCCTGCGCGGCATCGCGTTCTTCCGCACGGCGTACTACGTGCCGGTCGTGACGAGCTTCGCGGTGGTGGGCCTCATCTGGGGCTGGATGTACCAGCAGACCGGCCCCGTCAACTGGGTCCTCACGCACCTCGGCCTGATGAAGGAGCCGCACTCGCTGCTCAACAACCCCTCCTCGGCGCTGTACGCGGTGATGTTCGTGACGCTGTGGAAGGGCATCGGGTACTACATGGTGCTGTACCTCGCGGGCCTACAGGGCATTCCGCGCGAGCTGGAGGAGGCCGCCGTCGTGGACGGCGCGAGCCGCTGGCAGGTGTTCTGGCACATCACCCTGGTGGGCCTCAGGCCCGTGATCCTGGTGTGCAGCCTGCTGTCCACCATCAGCGCCGTGAAGGTGTTCGAGGAGATCTTCGTGATGACGCAGGGCGGCCCGCAGGGCAGCACGTACACCGCGCTGTTCTTCTCGTACGCGAAGGCCTTCCAGGACTTCCGCTTCGGCTACGCGGCCGCGGCGGGCCTCGTGATCGCCGTGATCAGCCTCGCGTTCGGCGTGATCAACTTCCGCCTGACGCGCGGCGGAAAGGCGGACGCCTAGATGACCACCGCAGAGACGTCCCAGCTTCGCGCGCGTCGCCGGGCCCGCGCCCGCCTCTCGAACGGGCTGGCGTACGCCGTCCTGATCGTGATCGCGCTGATCATGCTCTACCCCTTCTACTGGACGGTCATCACGTCGCTGGAGCCGACGGGCAGCGTGTACGACCCGAAGCTCCTCCCGAACGGCGTGAGCGGACGCAACTACTCGGCGGTGATCAACGGGACGAGCGTGCCCTTCTGGCGGATGTTCGTCAACAGCGTGGTGATCTGCACGCTGGGCGTGACGCTCTCCGTGACGCTCGCGGCGCTCGCGGCGTACCCGCTCGCGAAGATGCGCTTCCCGGGCCGTGACCTGATCTTCTACGCGATCCTCGCGCTGGTGGTGCTGCCGAACGAGGCGGGCCTCATCGTGAACTTCGTGACGACCCGCAAGCTCGGCCTGCTGGAGCAGCACGCGGGCGCCTTCGGTCCCCTGCTGAACATGGTCAGCCAGTACGCGGCGATCGTGCTGCCGAGCCTCGCGAGCATCGTGGGGCTCTTCCTGATCCGTCAGGCGTACCTGAGCGTGCCGCTCGAACTGATCGAGGCGGCCCGCATCGACGGCGCGAAGGAACTCACGATCTGGCGCCGGGTGATGCTGCCGCTGGCCGCGCCGACCATCGCGGCGTTCGCGATCCTGGAATTCGTGGCGTTCTGGAATTCGTTCCTGTGGGCGCGGATCCTGCCGCTCGACCCGCAGATGCTGCCGCTCTCGGCGGGCCTGCTGGAGCTCAGCGGAACGTTCAGCACGAACTCGCGCGCGGTGATGGCGGGCACGGTCATCACGATCATCCCGATCCTCGTGGTGTTCGCGTTCGGGCAGCGCTACTTCATGAAGGGCCTGGAGGGCGCCGTCAAGGGTTGACCCCGGTACAGGAGAACGCGCCCTAGACAACGCCCGGACGAGGTCCGGGCGTTTGCCTACGCTTAAACTCATGAGAGCGTCCTTCATCCACTTCCCACGTTCTCGTCGGGGTCAGCCGTGACCCTGCGGAACACCCGCAAGAAACCCGCCGTCACGCCGCGCCGCGCCGTCACGCCCACCCGGACGCGCCGGAAGACGCCCCTTCCGCCCGAGCTGCCCGGCTCCGGGAACACGCCCCCTCCCCCACCCGCCCTGCGTCCCACGGACACGCCGTGGCAGCGCCGCTACGCGGGCACCACCGAGGGCGTCACCTTCCACCTGCACCTGCGCCGTCACGCCAGCGGCGTCCTCACGGGCCGCTACAGCGTGCTCGGCGGGCACGAGGAAGGCTTCGCGCTGTACGGCGGCCTCTACACCGACGGGAGCTTCCTCGTGTCCTCCCGCGAGAACGGCGCGTCCTTCCGCGGCTTCGTCGAGAGCGGCGGCGCGCTGCGCGTCTCGCTCTTCCGGCGCGGCGCGCCGAACGCGCAGAAGGCGTTCCGCCTGCGCCACCTCGACCTCCTCCCGACCGGCCCACGCGAGGCCTTCCGCGACCCCGACGCGCCCGAGGAGGCGCCCGGTCGGCCCGGACCCCCCCGCGCCTGGGCGGGCACCCTCACCGGCGAACTCGCGGGCACCGTCCTGAGCCTGCGGCTCGTCCGCCGCGCGGACGGCAGCGTGGACGGCACCTTCGACCTGCGCGGACGCGGGGGCGGTACCGTGCGCGGCGTGGTGGGCGAGGAGGACGTCCTCACGCTCGACGCGCGCTACACCACCGGTCCCCGCGAGGGTCAGCGGCGCACCGTGCACGGCACGCTCACCCACCGGAACGACGAGATCGTCCTCAGCGCGCGCTGGCTCGGCGGGGACGAACCCTACCCCTTCGTGGCCCGCCACCTCCACGAGGGCACGGCGCCCCTGCCGCACATTCCCGGTTCGGCGGAGCACACGCCCGGCGCGCTCCCGAAGCCCCTCCCGAAGTACAGCCTGCCCGCCCTGAAGGAACCCGACTTCGAGGCGCAGTTCCAGGACGTGGCGGGCCGTCTCGGGGTCCCCGCGCACCTCCTGCTGGCCCTCATGCTCTTCGAGTCCTGGCTCGACCCGCAGGCCGTGAGCGGCGGCAGCGGAGCGCACTTCGGCCTCATCCAGTTCGGCCGGGAGGCCCTGACGGACCTGCGGACCCGCCGCAGCCACCTCACGCCCGATCAGGTGCGGCTCCTGCCACGCCGCCCCGAGGGCTTCCGGGACCTCAGCGCCGTCCAGCAGCTCCCCTACGTGGAGGCGTACCTGCGGCAGCACGGCGTCCCGGAGGCCGTGGAGCGCGCGCGCGAGGGGGGCCGCGAGATCACGCTCGAACACCTGTACTTCAGCGTGCTCGGCGGGCACACGCGCGTCGCGGACCGCGCCGTGTGGGCCGCGAGGGACGCGGAAGACCCCGACGAGCGCCTGCGGTACACGCAGAACGACGGCCTCGACTCGGACGGGAACGGCACCATCGAACCCGTCGAGGCCGCCGACATCCTGCGCCTGCGCTGGCGGAACGTGTTCGGCACCAACCTCGACGAGCGCGCCCTGCACCTCCGCGACGTGGGCACCGCCCGCCGTCCCCGCGCGAAGTACGACCCGAGGTACCGCGATCCCCTCCCCCTCCACACGGCCGCGCGCTCCGTGACGCCCGAAGAGGACGACGACACGACCGCCACCCGCGACCGCGAGCAGGAGGCGAGACTGCGGCTCGTGCCGGAAGAGGAGCTGAGGAGGATCAGGGAGCGAGGTGAGATCGGCGCGGTGATCGGGTCCCTCGACGGCGTGGAGGCGTACTACAACGGGAAGAACGAGGGCGGTGGAGTGCATTACTCCTCCGATGGTAAGAAGTATCGCTTTGGCTACAGATGGCAATGTGTCGAGTTTGTCAGGCGTTACTACTACACAGCCTTGAATCACTCGTTTGAAAAGCTGGGCAACGCCGTCGATTATTACGATCCCGGAACTGAGGACGCCACTCTTAACATCGATCGCGGCCTGACACAGTTCAGCAATGGCTCGCGCAGCAAGAATGCCCGGCCGGGACGCGGCGACCTGATCGTCTTCGCACCTTCCCCCGCGAACGGTGGATACGGGCATGTGGCCATCGTCGTGTCGTGTTCGAACAAAGAGCTCACCGTGGCGCAGCAAAACGTCGGTACAGGATTTACGCAGACTTTTCAGGTCGTCGTGGTCAATGGGAGCTGGCGGATTTCCGGAGGCGTGCTTGGCTGGCTCAGGAAGGGAGAATGATAATGCCGTGCAGACTGAAGTATATCAGCAGACAGATTGCGCTTTCATTCTTTTGCCTTTACATTCTCGCATGCTCCAGCACTCCCAAAGACTCCAAAAACATAATTGGAGAACTCGTCGATTTGAAAAGTTTGGAATTCTGCAAACAGTTTGAATGTGAATCAGCCGGAATCTACAGATCGGAGTCTGATAATCCTCGTATTATCATTTATAAGTTCTACTCTACGGTTCTTAATGCAAAAATATCGAGCGATGATGATCATTCCCCGCCCGACACTACAATCTCATTTGGTCTGGGAAAAAATAATCAACTCTTACGAGCATCGCTCAATCTGGACACCGATAAAGAAAATCAACTTCCCGGTAAGTTCTCATGCTTTGCCGCATTTACCCTGATTGAGAGTGTCGTGGACTATCGTAATAATTTAGCAAGTTTTTGCAAAACTTTCAATTCTTTTGCTACTTCACTCCGAGTGTCCGTCAAGAGTGACGATGGAGAATACAAAACCAAATCAGGACTGGAGCACGTCGCAAAACTATATTCCGGCAATGCCAAATCAAGACCCTACTACTTTTATCTTGTCTGTTTTCCCGAAACAGCCGAAAACGCATGCTCATATACTTTTGATATTACAGACCGTCCGGAATGGAGCTTGGATTGATGTGCCTTGTGCATCCGCAAACCGTACTGCAAAGACCTCTCCGTCGTGGAACGAAACACGATAGCAGAGGCAACAATCAGTCCCACTTCCGGACTGGAACCTCCTCCCCGCAGTGGGGTGAGCGGCGGTGACCTCCTCGCTCTTCTCCCTCCTTCAGGACAGGATGGAGCAGCTGGACGCGTTCCTGGGGGTGCGCGAGCGGCTCGGGCGGCTGGCGTTCCTGTCGGAGGAGCACGTGGCGCTGGTGCTGCTGTGCGCGGCGGCGGCGCTGGACATGGACGCCGCGTCTGCGCTGCGGAACGCGCCGGAGACGCTGGGTTCGCCCTTCGTGACGCCCGCCGTGGCGGGCCGGGTGCTGGGTCTGGAGCCGGTGCCCGCGCGCTGGTTCGGAGCGGGCTCGCCGCTGGTGCGGCTCGGGCTGCTGGAGGGCGTGGACGTGGACGTTCCGGAAGCGGCGCGGCCCTTCCGGGTGTCCTCGCGCCTGCTGCACCTGCTGCTGCACGGGGACGACATCCCACCGGGCGAGGTGGAGCCGGGCCTGTCGGGCTGGTGGGCCCTCCCGGAGGGCGAGGTGACGGCGTCCCAGGCGGCGCTCCTGGAAGGGCTCGTGCGGGAGGAGGCGCCGCACGTGC
>NZ_KI912632.1:1345-1617 GCF_000519345.1 Deinococcus pimensis DSM 21231 | reverse complement strand
GTGCCGCCCGCTGGGCCGACGACATGGCCGATGTCTAGACAGCGTTCCACACGCGCCGCTGTCTAGATCGCCTCCCCGTTTTTTCACGGTGTCCGGCCTCGCGCGCGGGCATCCTGACCCGTGACCGGACGGCGCCGCCCGCCGGTCACGGGAGGTCTGTATGCAGCACCGGTTCCTGATGTGTCCGCCGCCGCACTTCGCCGTCGAGTACGAGATCAACCCGTGGATGCGCGGCCAGCGCGGCGCCACCCGCAGCGAGGACGCGCAGCGCC
>NZ_KI912632.1:1038-1245 GCF_000519345.1 Deinococcus pimensis DSM 21231 | reverse complement strand
CGCGACGATGCCGGGCTGGACGGCCGTTCCCCTCACGGAGTGGCTCGACGGCGTGCTGGGTCTGCCGGTCGCGGTGCTCAACGACGCGCGGGCCGCCGCGTGGGGCGAGTTCGTGGAGGGCGCGGGGCGCGGCGTGACGCAGTTCGCGTTCGTGACGGTCTCCACGGGCGTCGGGGCGGGGCTGGTGCTGGGCGGGCGTCTGCATCT
>NZ_KI912632.1:0-938 GCF_000519345.1 Deinococcus pimensis DSM 21231 | reverse complement strand
CGACGTGCGCGCGGTGGACACGTCCCTGCTGCGGGAGGCGCTTCGCGCGCAGGGAGCGAACGTATGACGGGCGTGCCGTACGCGACGGCCCTCGCGGGGGACGTGCCGTACGTGGTGGAGCGGCGCGTGCTGGCGGGCGTGCCCTGCCTCGTGGAGCGCCCGCTGGGCGAGGCGTCGGCGCTCGTGGTGGTGTATCACGGCGTGACCGCGTCGAAGGAGGGCAACCTCGGGGTGTTCACGTCCCTGGTGGGGAGCGGCGTGGCGGTGGTGCTGCCCGACAGCGCCGGGCACGGCGAGCGGCGCGAGCCTCACCTGTCGGCGGAGGTGCTGGGCTACCGGAACTTCCTGCGGGTGTGCGCGGCGCGCACGGCGCTGGAGGCGCCCGGCGTGATCGAGGCGGCGCGCGAGGCCTTCGGGCTCGTCCCGACGGGCGTGATCGGCATCTCGATGGGCGGCTACACGGCGCACGTGCTCGCGCAGCGCGAGCGGCGCGTGGAGGCCGTCGCGGTGATCTCCAGCGGCGGCGTGTGGGACGAGCCAGAAGTGACGGTGCCCTTCGCGCGGCATTTCATCGAGACGCACCGTCCCGTGGAGCACGCGCGGCTCGCGCCGCCCGCGAGCGTGCTGCTGCTGCACGGTGACCGGGATCCCGTCTTTCCCCTGACGGACTTCGACGCGACCCTCGCCGCGTACCGCGCGGCGTACGACGAGGCGGGCAGTCCCGAGAAGCTGGAGGCGCGCGTGTTCGAGGGCGTGGAGCACTACACGAGTCCCGGCATGCGGGACGCGGCGGTGTCGTTCATGCGCCGCGCCCTGCTGGGCGAGGACCCGGAGGTGGCCGCGTGAGGCTGCTGCTCGTCCCGCCCGACGTGCGCCCGCAGACGATGGCGCATCCCATCCAGCTCGCGCGTGTCGCGGGCGCGGAGGTGCGCGTGCCG
>NZ_KI912631.1:38619-40073 GCF_000519345.1 Deinococcus pimensis DSM 21231 | reverse complement strand
GCGTGGGCGGCCTCGCGGGAGCGTTCGCGGCGGCGACGGCGTTCGCGGAGCCCGAACTGCTCGCGCTGCCAGAGGGCACGCTCGCGGCGTGGGCGGAGTCGCCGGAGCTTTCCGCGTACGCGTACCATCTGGGGGCGCTGGAGCGCCGCCGTCCCTTCGTGCGGTCCGCCGACGTGGAGGAGGTCCTGGGTCTGGTGCGCGCGCCGTTCGCGTCGGCCCGCTCCGTCCACCCGACGCTGGTGAACACGGACCTCGACCTCGGGGAGGTGCGTCTGAAGGACGGCGAGGTCGTGCGGATCGGGCACGGCAACGTCGACCGCCTCACGATGGACGCGGACCGTGACGTGCGCCGCGCCGCGTGGGAGGCGTACGCGGACGCGCACCGGCGTTTCGCGAACACGATGGCGGCGGCCCTGACGTCGGGCGTGCGGCAGGACGTGTTCGTGGCGCGCGCGCGCGGCTTCGAGAGCAGCCTGCACGCGGCGCTCGCGCCGAACGAGCTGCCCACGTCGGTCTTCCACGCGCTGGTGGACACGTACTGCCGTCACCTGCCCACCTGGCACCGTTACTGGCGCGTACGGGCCCGCTGGCTGGGCCTGGAGCGCCTGCGGGAGTTCGACGTGAAGGCGCCCCTCACGCTCCGCGCGCCGGAGGTACCGTACGAGCGGGCGGTGGAGTGGATCTGCGAGGGCATGGCGCCCCTGGGGGAGGAGTACGTGAACGTCATGCGGCGCGGCCTCACCGTGGAGCGCTGGGTGGACGTGTACCCCAACGCGGGCAAACGTCAGGGGGCCTTCTCGACGGGCACGCGGGGCACGCACCCGTACATCTTCATGAGCTACCAGGGGAGCCTGTTCAGCCTGTCGACGCTCGCGCACGAGATCGGGCACAGCATGCACTCGTACCTCGCGTGGAAGTCGCAGCCGGACGTGTACGCGCGCTACTCGCTGTTCGTCGCGGAGGTCGCGAGCAACTTCAATCAGGCGATGGTGCGCCGCCACCTCTTCGCGCGGCACGAGGACGTGGACTTCCAGATCGCCCTGATCGAGGAGGCGATGAGCAACTTCCACCGTTACTTCTTCGTCATGCCGACGCTCGCGCGCTTCGAGCTGGAGGTGCACGAGCGGGTGGAGCGCGGCGGGACGCTCGCCGCGCCGGACCTCGCGGCGCTCATGGCGGACCTCCTCGCGGAGGGCTACGGGGACGCGGTGGAGATGGACCGCGAGCGGTCGGGCGTGCTGTGGGCGCAGTTCAGCACGCACCTGTACAGCAACTTCTACGTGTGGCAGTACGCGACGGGCATCGCGGCGGCGCACGCGCTCGCCGCGCGTTTCGATTCGTCGCCGGAGGCGGCGCGGGAGGACTACCTCGCGTTCCTGCGCGCGGGCGGCAGCCTGAGCCCGCTGGACGCTCTGCGCGTCGCGGGCGTGGACATGAGCGGCGGGAAGGCGGTG
>NZ_KI912631.1:37123-38519 GCF_000519345.1 Deinococcus pimensis DSM 21231 | reverse complement strand
CCTGCCCGGCGCACGCCGCCTCCCGCCCCCGGGACACGCTCGGACGTGCGGGTGGTGCGGGGGGTCGTGACGCACGCGCTGGTGCGCGGGGAGGGAAGGGATCTGGTGATCGTGCCGGGGATCGGCTGCGCGGCGTTCGTGTACGACCGTCTGGCGGACGCGCTCGCGCCGCACTTCCGGGTGTGGTCGTACGATCCGCCGTCGCATGGACGCAGCGGGGACGCGCCGCCGGGGGGCCTCAGGATCTCGCGGCTCACGGATCATCTGGCGGCGTGGATGCGGGAGGTGGGCCTGACGGACGCGGTGGTGCTGGGGCATTCGCTGGGGGGGGAGGTGGCGATCGATCTGGCGGCGCGCTCGGGTGAGCTGGTGTCGCGGCTGGTGCTGCTCGCGCCGACGGGCGTGCCGGACAATCCGGTGCTGACGCTGCAGCTCGCGCGGCTGGCGGTGGACGCGCCGAGGGAGCGGCCGGGGCTGCTGGCGCGGGTGTGGGCGTCGTACGCGCGGTGCGGGCCGCTGAACATCGTGCGGATCGCGGCGGATCAGCGTCATCACCTCACGTCGCCGCTGCTGCCGCTGGTGCGCTCGCCCACGCTGGTGGTGCGAGGGGAGAACGATCCGGCGATCCGGCGGGACGCGGTGCGCACGCTCTGCCGTCTGCTGCCCGACGTGCGCGAGGAGCGGGCGCCGGGCGCGCATGCCTTCTGGTATCCGAGCGCGGCGCTCGTGGCGGGGCTGGTGCGGGACTTCACGGCGGACCTGGCGCCCGGTCACGATTGATTGGCAGCGCAGCGCACGTTCCTCGCGGGAGGGCGGGATTTGGCACGTTGTGGGCCCCTCCGTCCGGGGCACCATGCGGGCGGCGCTCAGGTGGAGCGCGCGTTCCTTTCCCTTCATGCGAGGTGCTTCATGCGTACCGTCAAGCTGCTTCTTTCCGGTCTTCTTCTGGGTTCCACCGTCGCGTTCGCGGGGGGTGGGTCGGGTACGGCGTCTCGTCCGACGATCGCGGGGATCGTCGCGAGCGATCCGAACTTCAGCACGCTGCTCGCGGCGGTGCAGGCGGCGGGGCTGGTGGACACGCTGAACGGCGCGGGGCCGTTCACGGTGTTCGCGCCGACGAACGCGGCGTTCGCGAAGATCCCGCGTGATCAGCTCGACGCGCTCCTGAACGACCGGGCGGCGCTGACGCGGGTGCTGACGTATCACGTGGTGCCGGGCCGCGTGACGTCGCAGCAGGTGGTGCGTCTGACGAGCGCGACGACGGTGGAGGGCTCTCCCGTGCGGGTGAGCGTGTCGGGCGGCGCGGTGCGCATCAACGACGCGCGCGTGACGGCGGTGGACGTGGGGGCGTCGAACGGCGTGATCCACGTGATCGACACGGTGCTGCTGCCCCCTT
>NZ_KI912631.1:36696-37023 GCF_000519345.1 Deinococcus pimensis DSM 21231 | reverse complement strand
CGGCATGGACGGCGTGTTCGTCGGCAGCGGCATCTTCAAGAGCGGCGGCGGCGACCTCGCCAAGATCGAGCGCCGCGCCCGCGCCATCGTGAAGGCCGTCACGCACTTCCAGAACCCCGACGTGCTCGCGGAAGTCAGCGAGGACCTCGGCGAGCCCATGACGGGCATCAACATCGACAGCCTCATCGAGGAGCAGCGCCTCGCGAAGCGCGGCTGGTAACGTGACGCGCGCGCAGCAGGACGTCACGGTCGGCGTGCTCGCCCTGCAGGGCGCGTTCCGCGAGCACCGCCTGATGCTCGAATCGCTGGGGGCGCGCGTCCGCGAGG
>NZ_KI912631.1:18556-36596 GCF_000519345.1 Deinococcus pimensis DSM 21231 | reverse complement strand
CGCGGCTGGCGGCGAACGTGGACGGCGAGGTGGTGGAGGTCACGCCGCTCGTGTGCCGCGCGCACCGTCAGGGCCTGCGGGTGGTGGTGCCGGATTGAACGGAGCCCCGCGCCGTGCGGCGCGGGGCTCCGTTCGGGGGGTTCAGGCCTGGGGGGTGCTGGGGGTGCCCTCGAGGGTCTGGTAGTCGTCCTGGAAGTGCATCAGGACGCCGCCGAACAGCGTGTCGAACGTGTCCTGCGGGAACTCCATGAGGGTGGGGTAGAAGCCGACGTACTCCAGCCAGACGTTGCCGTCCGCGTCGATGCTGCGGCTGAAGGCGCGCTCGCGGTTGCGGGCGTTGAGGACCTCGAGGACCTCGTTCTTGCGGCCCGCGTACTGCTTCTGGGTGACGCAGGTGATCTCGAGGCGGCTGGTGTTGTTCGGGCCGTCGTTGACGCTGACGAGCACGGCGGCGTCGCCCATCTCGAACTTCCAGCCCATGCGGATGAAGCGCTGGCCGTTCTGTTCCTCGATCTCGAGGATGACTTCCTTGTCGCGCAGGTACTTGGCGACGGTGTCGAGCGTCAGCAGAGCGGTGGTATCGGTCATGGCAATTCCTCCTGATTGGGTTCTTGTTGCGGGCGCACGTTCGCCCCGTGGGGTCGGTGCGTCCGGGAGCGGACCTTGTGTGAAGACCTCACCGGGACCCGAACGATTCTACATGAATCCCGCGCCCGCCCGGGCGGGTGCCGACGCTCCGAGTGTACCCCCGCCGCGTGGCGGGTACCCGGACGCGCGGGCCGGGTTGCTTAACCCTGAACTCAGGGCCGGTCGATGATTTCCAGCACGACGGGCGCGACGCCCTCGCTGATGATCCCGAGGGCGCGCGCGGCGTCCATGGAGAGGTCGATGACGCGTTCGGGCCGTCCGAAGGGGCCGCGGTCGTTGACCTTCACCACGACGGACTTCCCGGTTTTCTGGTGCGTGACCTTCACGAGGGTGCCGAAGGGCAGGTCGAGGTGCGCGGCGGTGAGGCTGGTGGCGGCGTCGGTCTTGCCGCCGTAGTAGACGGCGAGGCCCTTCTGGAAGATCGCGGCGGGCGGGGCGGCCTGCGCGGAGGTGGAAGGGACGGCGGTCGGGGCGGGCGCGGCGTCGTCCTCGGCGAGGACGAGCACCTGCCCGGCGCGCAGGTCGGGCGTGGTGAGCCCGTTGAGGGCCATGAGCTTCTCCACGGTGAGTCCGGCGGCGCGCGCGATGGACCACAGGGTGTCGCCGGGCCGCACGGTGACGCTGGCGGGCGCGGCGCCCGCGACGGACGCGAGCGCGAGCAGGACGAGGGCGGCGCGCTTCACACGCGTTCCTTCTCGGCGCGGGAGAGGACCTCGTGGCCGTCCCCGGTGACGAGGACGAGGTCCTCGATGCGGACGCCGCCGACGCTGGGGACGTACACGCCGGGCTCGATGGTGATGGCCATGCCGGGCCGCAGCACGTCCTCGCTGCTGCCGCTGAGGGTGGGCGCCTCGTGGATGGCGAGGCCGACGCCGTGCCCGAGGGAGTGCGAGAAGTACCCGGCGAGGCCGTGACGTTCGAGGATGCTGCGGGCGAGCACGTCGAGGTCGGCGGCGCGCGCGCCGGGCTTCACGGCGGCGACGCAGGCGTCCTCGGCTTCGAGGACGGCGTCGTAGAGGCGGCGCAGTTCGTCGCTGACCTCGCCGACGGCGACGGTGCGGGTCATGTCGCTGTGGTAGCCGCCGAGGAGGGCGCCCATGTCGATGGTGACGAGTTCGCCTTCGCGGAGGACGCGGTCGGTGGCGCCGCCGTGCGGCATGGCGCCGCGTTCGCCGCTGGCGACGGTGAGGTCGAAGGCGGCGGCGTCCGCGCCGCGTCTGCGCATGGCGATCTCGAGGTCGAGGGCGACGTCGCGTTCGCGGCGTCCGGCGGTGATGGTGGGGCGGACCTCGGCGTAGGCCTCGTCGGCGATCCGTTGCGCCTCGCGGAGCAGGGCGATCTCGGCGTCCGTCTTGACGGCGCGCCTCGCCTCGAGGAGGCCGCGCGTGGGGACGATCTCGACGCCCCAGGCCTCGCGCAGGGCTCCCAGCGCGGTGACGCTGAGGTGGTCGGCCTCGATGCCGACGCGGCCTCCCGCGAACTGCTCCCTGGCGTGCTGGAGGAGCTTCGCCTCGGAGGTGGCGCGGGGCGGCTGGGCGATGTACTGCGGGATGCTGGATTCCTCGGCGGCCTGGACGGTGTAGCGCGCGTCGGTGTAGAGGGTGGCGCCGCCGCGCGTGAGCAGGACGCGGCCGTCGCGGGGACTGCTGAAGCCGCTCACGAGGCGCACGTGCTCGGGCCGCGTGATCCACAGGGCGTCGAGCCCGGCGGCGGTGAGCAGGTCGTCGAATTGTGACATGAGGCGGAGCATAACACGCGTGAAGAAGGTGAGGGAAGCGGGAGAGGTAGGAATTCACGGGCGCGAAGTATCGTGAAAAAAATCACTTGCATTCTCCAACGAAAGGGGCCGCTTGGGCCCCTCCGGCTCAGGACCTTCTCGGCCCGCGCAGCACCCTGCCCAGCAGCATCAGGACGAGCCCGATCAGGACGAGGTTCGTCACCGCGCCGAACAGGCCGCCCACGAAGCTCCCCCCGCCGAACGCGAGGAAGGGCAGGAAGCCGAAGAACGGCAGGAAGAAGCTGAAGCCGCGCGAACGGTACGAGGGCGCGTACCTCGGTGTGTACCGGGGCGTGTACCGCGGTGTGTACCGGGGCGTCGAGCGCGGCGTGCCGAAGATGCCGGTGCTCGGCGCGCGGGTGGAGGGCGCGCGGTACGTGGGCGCGCCGCGGTAGCTTCTGGACCCCCCGAAGCCCCCGCCGCTGCGTCTCGCGGCGTCGGCGAAGCCGCCGAACACGACGAGGACGGCGAGGAGGAGGGGCAGGACGATTCGTCTCACGCTCATCCCTACGAGTCTGAGCCTCGCGGAGTTCCCGGGCGTGAGCGCGGACGGAACGGGCCTGAAGAGGTCGTGGACGCTCTCGACAGGCGCTCCTCACGCGGAGGTCAGCGCGCCCAGCAGGCCGAGCGTGGCGCCCAGCAGCACGCCCGACGTGGCGTAGAATCCCGCGCGGGGCGCGGCGCCCTGACCGCGTTCCCAGAGGTAAGCCGCGAGCGTGAAGCCCGCGGCGACCAGCCCGGCGGCGTACATGAGGGTGGTCCCGGCGAGCACGGTCGTCGCGAGGGTCACGCCGAAGGTCCCGCCGAGCCCGAGCAGGGCGCCGCGGGCGATCTCGTGTCGTACCGACGTGGGAAGGGAGCGTCCGGTCCAGAGCATGAGGTCCTCCTTGATGACCTCATCGTCCCCGCGTCCGCCCGGGCGCACGAAGGATTCTTCACGAAGTCGCGCGCGCCCCGTGAGGAAGCCGACAGAAAAAGGGGCGGCCCTCGCCGCCCCCGCCCCGCACGCGCTTCAGGCGAGCGCGGCGAGCATCCCCAGGACGCTCCCGAGCTGCAGGCTCGCGCCGCCCACGAGGGCGCCGTTCACGTTCGGACCGTCCATGATCTCGCGGACGTTGTCGGGCTTCACGCTGCCGCCGTACAGCACGCGCACGCTCCCGGCAGCGTCCGGGTAGAGCTCCGCGAGCACCCCGCGGATGGCGGCGGCCATCTCCTCCGCGTCGGCGCTCGTGGCGGTGCGGCCCGTCCCGATCGCCCAGACCGGCTCGTACGCGATCACGAGCGTGGTGGGGTCCGTGAAGCTCACGCCCGTGAGGCTCGCCCGCAGCTGATCGAGCGTGTATGTCACGTGACGGCCCGCCTCGCGTTCCGGGAGGCGTTCCCCGACGCACACGATGGGCCGCAGACCCGCCGTGAGCGCCGCGCGCGCCTTGGCCGCCACGACCTCGTCCGTCTCACCGTGATACTCGCGTCGCTCGCTGTGCCCGACGATCACGTACGTCGCGCCGACGTCCGCGAGCATCGCGGCGCTGATCTCGCCCGTGTACGCGCCCGACGCGTGCGCGCTCACGTCCTGCGCGCCGAACGCCGCGCCCGACCCGTACAGTTCCGCCGCGACGAGCGGCAGAGCCACGGCGGGCGCGAGGATCGCGAGCTCCACGTCCGTCGGGGGCATCTCCTCCTGCAGGCTCTTCGCCCAGGCGCCCGCCTCGGAGGGCGTCTTGTTCATCTTCCAGTTCAGCGCGAGCAGCGCGCGCGGCTTCGAGGCGGTCACTTCATCGCCTCCACGCCCGGCAGCGCCTGCCCTTCGAGGAGTTCCAGGCTCGCGCCGCCGCCCGTCGAGATGTGCGACACGCGGTCCGCCTGACCGCTGCGGTTGATGGCGCTGACGCTGTCCCCGCCGCCGATGACGGTGTACGCGCCCTCCAGGCCCGCGACGGCCGCCGCGACGGCGTTCGTGCCGCCCGCGAACTTCTCGAACTCGAACACGCCCATCGGCCCGTTCCAGAACACCGTCTTCGCGTCCTGCAGCGCGGCGGCGTACCGTTCACGCGTGGCGGGCCCGATGTCGAGGCCCTGCCAGCCGTCCGGGATCTCGTCGATCGGCACGACCTTCGTGTCGGCGTCCTCCGCGAAGCGGTCGGCCGCGACGACGTCCGTGGGCAGCTCGATCTTGCCCGCGAACTCCTCCATGAGGCGCCTGGCGAGGTCCAGCTGGTCGTCCTCGTGGATGCTCTCGCCGATGCGGCCCCCGCGCGCCTTCACGAAGGTGTACGCCATCCCGCCGCCGATGAGGAGCTTGTCCACGCGCGGTAGCAGGTTCTCGATGACCTTGATCTTGTCGCTGACCTTCGCCCCGCCGACGATCACGACGTACGGCCGCTCCGGGCTCTCCAGCAGCCGGCCGAGCGCGCGCACCTCCTTCTCCATCAGGAAGCCCGCCGCGTGCGGCAGCAGGGCCGCCACGCCCGACACGCTCGCGTGCGCGCGGTGCGCGGAGCCGAACGCGTCGAGGACGAACGCGTCCCCGAGCGCCGCGAGCCGGCGCGCCAGCTCGGGGTCGTTCTTCTCCTCGCCGGGCTCGAAGCGCACGTTCTCCAGTAGCGCCACCTCGCCGGGCTTCAGGTCCGAGAGGGCCTCCGCCGCCTCGGGCGAGCCGGGGTTGTCCCGCACGTACCGCACGTCGCGCTGCAGCAGCGCCGCGAGGACCTCCACGACGGGCGCGAGGCGGTACTTGTCCTCCGGGCCGCCCTTGGGCCGGCCGAGGTGACTCATCAGGATGACGGCGGCGCCCTCGTCGAGGAGCGTGTCGATGGTGGGGAGGCTCGCGTCGACGCGCGTCGCGTCCTGCACGACACCGTCCTTGATGGGTACGTTGTAGTCCACGCGCACCAGCACGCGCTTGTTCTTGACTTCGAGGTCCTTGAGCGTCTTCATGTGTGCCTCCTGCGGTGGCAGCGATCAGCGATCAGCGATCAGCTGTCAGCCGTCAGTGAAAGTGGGAAGGCCAAAGGAAGGCGCGTGGCCGGTCCCTGCGACGAGGAGACGACGGCCACGCGCTCCGGGCGCGGTCAGCGGTCAACTGACGACTGAAGGCTGACCGCTGACGGCTCTCCTCACACGCCCTTGCTGTCGACGAGCTGCACGAGGTCCGCGATGCGGTTGCTGTAGCCCCACTCGTTGTCGTACCAGCTGAAGAACTTCACGAGGTTGCCCATCGCCATGGTGAGACCGCCGTCGATGATGGCGCTGTGCGGGTCGCCCTGGATGTCCGAGAGCACGATCGGATCCTCGGTGTACGCGATGATGCCCTTGTGGCTGCCCTCGGCCGCCTGGCGGAAGGCCGCGTTGACCTCGTCGACGGTCACGTCGCGCTTGAGGATCACGACGACGTCGCTGATCGAGCCCGTCGGGGTGGGCACGCGCAGGCTCGTCCCGTCGAACTTGCCCTTCAGGGAGGGCAGCACCTGCGACACGGCCTTCGCGGCGCCCGTGCTGGTCGGGATGATGTTCACGGCGGCGGCGCGGGCGCGGCGCAGGTCCTTGTGCGGCAGGTCGAGGACGCGCTGGTCGTTCGTGTACGAGTGCACCGTCGTCATGATGGCCTTCTCGATGCCGAAGGTGTCCTCCAGGATCTTCATGGGCGCGCCGAGGCTGTTGGTGGTGCACGACGCGTTGCTGATGATGTGGTGGTTGGCGGGGTCGTAGTCCTGCTCGTTCACGCCGAGCACCACCGCGAAGTCCTCGTTCTTGGCGGGCGCGGTGATGATGACCTTCTTCGCGCCGCCCTGGATGTGCTTGCTGACGCTCTCGCGGTCCGTGAAGATGCCGGTCGACTCGATCACGACGTCCGCGCCGAGCTCGCCCCAGGGAATCGCGGCGGGATCGCGTTCCGCGAGGGCGCGGATGCGCTGCCCGTTCACGGTGAGGCTCTCCTCGTCGTACTCGACGGTGCCGTCGAAGCGCCCGAAGTTGCTGTCGTACTTCAGCAGGGTCGCGAGGGTCTTGTTGTCCGTGAGGTCGTTGATCGCCACGACCTCGACGCCACGGCTGACGAGAATGCGGAACACGAGGCGACCGATGCGCCCGAACCCGTTGATGCCTACCTTCATAACGTCCTCCAAATGCGGCTCGATTGCGGGCCGGACCCGACCTGAGTCGGCCGGGCGGCCTGACGCGGCCTCATCTTAACGCGAGGGGGCGGGCGCACCTCAAGACCGTGAAGAAACTGCGGCGCCGGATCCGGGTGCGGCGCCGCACGAGGTGCCTCGGCGGTCCTTTCCTGCCCGCGCGCCCCTGCTACGATGAGCGCCATGCCCACGACGCGTGGGTGACTTCCGGGAGGTGCTCGTGCGAGACGGCGTGACGGTGAGGTGGTCCTCGTGACCGTGGTGATGAAGTTCGGCGGTTCCCTGATGGGCTCCGTGGAGGCGATCGAGCGTTCGGCGGGCCTCGTGGCGCGCACCGTGAACGCCGGGGAGGACGTCGTCGTGGCGGTCAGCGCGATGTTCGGCGTGACGGACCAGCTCCTCGCGGTCGCCGCGCGCGCCGAACGCGGCGACGTGGCGGGCGCCCTCGACGACGTCATGGCGATCCGCTCGCGGCACCTCACGACCGCCGAGGCGCTCGGCGGCGGCGCGGGCTCCGACGTCGGTCAGGAGCTGCGTGAGCTGACGGAGCTGCTGCGCGGCACCGTCACGGGCGTGGGCCTCCTGCGCGAGCTCAGCGCGCGCTCACATGACCTGATCGTCTCCTTCGGGGAGCGCCTGTCCGCGCCGCTGATGGCGCTCGCGCTCGAACGGCTCGGGCTGCGCGCGCATCACCTCGACGGGGGCGCGGCGGGCATCGTCACGGACGCCCGCTTCGGGCACGCGAAGCCCCTCGACGTGGCGCCGAGGCCTGATCCGCGAGCGGCTCGGCGGGCTGTCCGGGGCGGGCATCACGCCGGTCGTGGCGGGGTTCGTCGGGCAGACCGAGGACGGCGTCGTCACGACGCTCGGGCGCGGCGGCACCGATTACACCGCCACCATCGTCGGCGCGGCGATCGGCGCGCGCGAGGTGTGGACGTGGAAGGACGTGGACGGCGTGATGAGCGCCGACCCGCGGCTCGTGCCGGACGCGCGCAACCTCGCGCAGCTCAGCTACGCCGAGGTGATGGAGCTCGCGTACTTCGGCGCGAAGGTGCTGCATCCGCTCGCGGTGACGCCGCTGCGCGAGAGCGGCATTCCGCTGCGCGTGAAGGGCGCCGCCACCCCGGACGATCCGGGCACCCTCATCGTCGCGGACGCCCTGACGGAGCCGGGGCATCCCGTGAAGGCCGTCACGGCCATCCGCAGGCTCAGCGTCGTCACGGTGGAGGGCGCGGGCATGGTGGGCGTGCCGGACGTGATGAGCGACATCTTCACGGTCCTCGCGCGGGAGGACGTGAACGTCCACATGATCTCGCAGGGCAACTCGCAGGCGAACGTGTCGCTCGTGGTGAGCTCCGCCGACGCGCCGCGCGTGCGGGAGATCCTGGCGCGGGCATTCACGGCGGGCGGCTTCGTCCGCGACATCGAGGTGCATCCGTCGGTGGCGGTCGTCGCGATCGTCGGGGAGGGCATGCGCGGCACGCGCGGCGTCGCGGCGCGCCTGTTCACGGCCCTCGCGGGCGCGGGCGTGAACATCCTGATGATCGCGCAGGGCAGCAGCGAGCTCAACATCAGCCTCGCCATCGAGGATGCCGACACGGAAGCCGCCGTGAAGGCCGCGCACGACGCGTTCGACCTCGGCGTGGAGCGGGCGAGGGCGTAGAGTGCCCGGCCCGCGTGAGCGGGCGGAGCGAGCAGGCACGAGGAGGCGGCCCGCCGGAGCGGCGGGCCGGGCAGTTCACGGCGTCATGCGGGTCAGCATGCGCGGGAACGGGATGGCCTCGCGCAGGTGGTCGATGCCGGTGATCCACGCGACGAGCCTCTCCAGCCCGAGGCCGAAGCCCGCGTGGGGCACGCTGCCGTAGCGGCGCAGGTCGAGGTACCACTCGAAGGCCTCCATGGGCAGGTCGTGCTCCTCGATGCGCCGCCGCAGCAGGTCGTAGTCGTGGATGCGCTCCGAGCCGCCGATGATCTCGCCGTACCCTTCGGGGGCGATCATGTCGTCGCACAGCGCCACGCGCGGGTCCTGAGGGTCGGGCTGCATGTAGAACGCCTTGATCGCGGCGGGGTAGCGTTCGATGATGACGGGCCGGTCGAACTGCGCGCCGATGATCGTCTCGTGCGGCGCGCCGAAGTCGTCGCCCCACTCCACGGGCTGCGTGTCGGCGGGGACGTTCTCGGGGAGGTTTCCGCTCGCGATGACGCGGCGCAGCAGGTCGAGCGCGTCGGTGTACGTGACGCGGGGGAAGTTCCCCTCGCTCGCGGGGCGCAGCTTCTCCACGTCGCGCTCCAGGACGCGCAGTTCCTCCGCGTGCCGCTCCAGCACGCGCCGCACGACGAAGCTGATCATGCGTTCCTGCAGGGCCATGTTCTCGTCGTGCGTGCTGGGCGCCACCTCGGGTTCGATCATCCAGAACTCCAGCAGGTGACGGCGCGTCTTGCTCTTCTCCGCGCGGAAGGTGGGGCCGAAGGTGTAGACCTTCCCGAACGACAGCGCGCCCGCCTCGGCGTACAGCTGCCCGCTCTGCGAGAGGTACGCCTTGTCCTCGCCGAACAGGTCGATCTCGAAGAGGTTGGTGGTGCCCTCGGCGGCGTTCGGGGTGAAGAACGGCGCGTCGAAGCGGATGAAGCCCTCCTCGTGGAAGAAGTCCGTCAGGGCGCGCTGCACGGCGTCACGGACACGCAGGATCGCCCAGGGGCGGCGGTGGCGGACGTGCAGGTGACGACGGTCGAGGAGGAAGTCGATGCCGTGCTCCTTCGGGGTGATGGGGTACTCGCCCTGTCCCTCGGCGCCCACGACGAGGTCCCGCACGGCGAGCTCCACGCCGCCGGGCGCGCGGTCGTCGGCGCGCACGACGCCCGTGACGCGCACGGCCTGCTCCTGCGAGAGGCGGCGCGCGGCCTCGAAGACGTCCTCCGTGACGTCGTTCTTGAAGACGGTCGCCTGCGCGAAGCCCGTGCCGTCGCGCAGCTTGAGGAAGTGCAGCTTGCCCTTGCTGCTCTTGTCGGTGAGCCACGCGTCGAGCGTGACGGTCTCGTCGATGTGCTTCCCGAGGTCTCGGATGAACGCCATAGCGGTGATTATGGCCCACGAGTGGCCCGCGCGTCACGCGACGGGCCCCGGCGTCCCGTCCTCAGCGGTTGTAGGTGCGTTCGAGGTCCTCGACGCGGACGTAGGTGGTGACGGGCGTGATGGGGGGCAGGCCGCTGGGCGTGCTGAAGCGGTCGTCGAAGTTGAAGAAGCGTCTGGGGACGCTGTAGTACGCCTGCGTGGGGTCGTTCCAGCGTGCGGATTCGCTGCCGGGATCCCAGTAGCGGAAGGCGCTGCCGGTCGTCCTGGGTTCGCCGAGGGAGACCATGCTGCCGGTCCAGTGGAAGTCCTTGCCGCGCCAGTCCTCGAGCAGCCGGATGAAGTTCTGCTGGTGACCGCTGTTCCAGTACGGCCGGGAGTCGGCGATGTTGGCCATGACGGCGAAGTTGTAGTAGCTGGTGACGGCGGGGCGGTTCTCGACCTTCTGCGCGCTTCGACTGTCGAGCCAGTTCCCGGTGAGCACGGTGAGCGTGTCGGCCATGAAGGCGCTGGGGCGCGGGTTGTTGATGTTCCAGTCGCCGTAGACGTACATCTTCTGGTTCGTGACGACGGTGAGGCCGCGGATGCCGGGCGCGTCGTTCGCGCTGCCGTTCGTCCAGAGCCAGAAGCCGTTGCGGACGCGGACGGCGTAGTTGTTGAGCCTGTCGCTGTCGGGACCCTCGACGCTGAAGTACCAGACGAGGCCGCCGTCGGTGTCGTCGTCGAGCGGGGCGACGCTGCCCTTCATCGTCGTGTGCATGCAGGTGAGGAGGTTGCGCGCGTCCACCTCGACGGTGGCCATGTACTTCGCCTCGCGTCCGTCGTAGAAGCCGGGCGCCTGATCCCGGGTCCACCACACGGTCGGGGAGGAGGCGTTGCAGTTCTGCAGGGCGGTGGTGAGCGCCTGGTTGGTGGTGTTGTCGGCGTTGCGGACCTCGATCTTGGCGTTGCCGCTGTTTCCGCGGATGTCGGCCACGATCCGCAAGTCGGCGGCGTCCCAGCCGCGGTTGCCCGGGCCGAAGCCCGTGTAGTCCGGGACGGGCGCGGTGACCACGGCCCGATTTCCGGTGACGCGTCCGTTCCAGGTGGTGCGCAGGACGTTCTCGGGGATGGCGCTCGGGTTGTAGCAGTCGGCGGGAGTGTACTCGCTGGGCAGCCAGCGGTACGTCCAGCCGTCGTAGATCTGAGCGCCGCCGCAGGTGATGGTGGAGCCCTGGCTCGGGATGATGCCGCCGTAGCCGTTGACGGCCTTCTGTCCGCGGTAGACCCCTTGCGACGCGGTCACGTAGCTGTTGAAGCGCAGCTTGCCGTCGTTGGAGTTGAGGTACAGGCGGCCGTTCGTGTGGATGGGCCCGTTGATGGTGGACCCCGAGCCGGGGGAGTACTCGAGGTCGCGTTCGAAGTACGCGTTGAACTGGAAGAGCGGAATCTCGCGCAGCTTGAGGCGCGCGCCGACGATCGCCTCGACCGTGCCGTCGCTGTTCACGGCGCGGGACCGGACGACGTAGCGCCGCTCGAAGTTGAAGAGCCCGCCGAAGGGCTGGTTGGCGGGGATGCGCAGTCCCGTCCTGGCCGCCACTTCCGGCACGAGGTACGTGTGGACGGTCCGTCCGTTGAAGGTGTAGGTCTGGCAGGCGAAGTCCCGCGTGCCGACGTTGTTGCCGGTGCAGGGGGGCGTACCGCTCGTCTCGTCCACGGGGGTGCCTTCGGGCGCGGGTTTGGACTTGAGGACGGGCACGAGCAGGGGCGCGCGGACGGCGAGGCCTGCCTCGGCGGCGAGGGTGCCGGTGGCGCTGCGGTTGATCGCGCGGTTCGTCTGGATGTCGTTGCGGGTGGTGAGGAAGTAGCCCGTGGAGAGCAGGCCGAGGAGGATGACGAGCAGGACGCTCGTCATGAGGATGTATCCGTCTGTGTTCTTCATGGTTGGCCTCTACTCGTTGGGAGTGCGGGGAGCGAAGATGTCGGACAGCGCGCGCGTGCTGGTGCGGTTCCTGAGGGTGGCCGCGCCCGTGACGGTGACGCGCAGACCCAGCAGGGACCGGTACGTGACGTTCGTCATGCGGAAGCCGTTCATGACGGTGCCGTCCGTGAGCAGCGCGGCGGCGTCGAAACTCTCGACGCCCGCCGCGACGGTCTGGGCGGGGCCGCCGTTCAGGGTCATGACGAGGTCGCCGTTCTGGAGGAAGAAGCGGCGTTCCTCCACCACGCTGACCGTGATGGGGTTGGCGTAGGTGGGGTAGTACGTGAATTTCGCGCCGGCGCGGGTGGTGATGCCGTACCAGCGGCCGTTCGGGTCGAATCTCTCCTCGTCGAAGTACGTGAGGGTGTCGGTGTTCCCCGTGGACGGCTCGAAGATCAGGATCCGCAGGGTCTTCTGGGCCCACTGGTCGGGCACGCCCGTGGCGAGGCGGGCGGCGCGCCACAGGTCGACGAGGTCGTCGTAGCCGTTGCCGTCGTTGTCGCCGGAGGCGGCGCAGGCCTGAGGGAGGTTCTGCACGTCGCCGCGGACCCCGAGCGTCACATAGCGCTCCCAGCCCGCCGTGATGTTCCCGCAGAGCAGTCCCGGTGCGTCCACGAGCCCGCGTCGGACGATGAGGATGTCGGTATCGCGACTGCCGGTGCGTCCGTCGATGACCTCGACGGACGCGGCGGGTTTGCTCATGAGGTGTCCGGCGTCGCGGAGTTCCAGGCCGACGTACTCGAGGGTGGAGCGCAGGTTCTGCTCGTTGGCGCCGCGCACCTGATCGGAGTACAGCGTGTCACGGGTACCGACGCCGATGCCGAACGCGGCGCCGAGGACGACCGCGCCGACGGCGAGCGCGACGAGCGTCTCCGTGAGGGTGAAGCCCTGGGTGCGACGCGCGCGCGAGGGTGAGCTTCGGTGCATCGGCGGCCTCTACTCGTTGGGGGTGCGGGGAGTGAAGGTGTTGGACATGACGCCCGTGCTGCTCCTGCCCTTGAGCTTCGCGGTGGCACGCACGGTGATCCTGACGCCCTCCAGCGCGCCGGAGTTCCTGCTGGTCATGCGGAAGCCGTTCATGACGGTGCCGTCCGTGAGCAGCGCGGCGGCGTCGAAGCTCTCGACGCCCGCCGCGACGGTCTGGGCGGGGCCGCCGTTCAGGGTCATGACGAGGTCGCCGTTCTGGAGGAAGAAACGGCGTTCCTCCACCACGCTGACCGTGATGGGGTTGTTGAACCTCGGGTAGTACTGGAAGCGGGCGCCGGCGCGGGTGGTGATGCCGACCCAGCGGTCGGTGGGCGCGGCCTTCTCCTCGTCGAAGTACGTGAGGGTGTCGCTGTTGCCGGTGGAGGGCTCGTAGATCAGGATCTGCAGGGTCCTGGCGTCGCCGCCTCTCGGGACGCCGTTCGTGAGGCGGTAGTTGCGCCACAGGTCGATGAGGTCGTCGTAACCGCTGCCGTCGTTGTCTCCGGTCGTGACGCAGTCCAGTGGAAGGTCCTGCGGGTCGCCGCGGACCCCGAGCGTCACGTAGCGCTCCCAGCCCGCCGTGATGTTCCCGCAGAGCTTCGCGGGGGCGTCGACGAGGGACCGTCTCAGGATGAGGGTGTCGGTGTCGCGACTGCCGGTACGTCCGTCGATGACCTCGACGGACGCGGCGGGTTTGCTCATGAGGTGTCCGGCGTCGCGGAGTTCCAGGCCGACGTATTCGAGGGTGGAGCGCAGGTTCTGTTCGTTGGCGCCGCGCGACTGATCCGCGAAGACGGTGTCGCGGGTGCCCATGCCGACGCCGAACGCGGCGCCGAGGACGACCGCGCCGACGGCGAGCGCGACGAGCGTCTCCGTGAGGGTGAAGCCGTCACTGGATGATGCTGACGACCGTCTCGACGCTGTAGAGCCTCCTGCCATTCTCGTTCACCTCCAGCTTCAGGTGCCTGCTGGTGGCGGGCGCGCAGAAGGTCGGGTTGGAGCAGTACGTGACGGTGACGTCGTAGTTCCGTCCGTTGAGGGTGAGGCGGCGGACCTGGAGGTCCTTCATCGGCAGGGTCGGGATGCCGCTCGCGACGAGCGCCTGGACGGTGGTGCGGGCGGCGGAGACGGCGTCGCGGCGGATGCGTTCACCGTTGTTGACGGTGAGCATCCCGGTGATGCCGGGCACGAGACTGCTGACGACGATGCCGATCACGGCGAGGGCGAGCATCGCCTCGACGAGGGTGAAGCCTTGCGTGGTCCTGTTCATGTCCTGATCCTCACGCTCCCGATGAGCATCACCTCGACCGTGCGGGACCGCGAGCCCCGGGTCAGGAGGAAGTTGGCGTTGCTGTCCGCCCGGCCGCGGCTGTCGAAGCACACCCGTACGGTGGTGACGTTGCTGCTCGGCGGCACGAACTTCACGGCGTTCTTGAAGGTCAGGTTGAGGTTCGTGACGGAGGTCCATTCGTTCGCGGGTCTCGTGCAGTCGCGCGCCGTGAGGACGGTCGCGCTGCCGGGACGGACCTCCACGCGGACGGCGCCGGTGGTGGAGAGGGCGCGCGCGCGGGCGCCCTGCAGGAGGCCGGCCAGTTCGAGCGCCTCGTCGTCGAGGGGAGCGGTGAGGCGTTCGAACCCGAGGACGCCGACGGCGGCCATGAGGGCGACGACGACGATCACGACGAGGAACTCCACGACGCTCACGCCCGCACGGGACGCGTGCGGGCGCGTCCCGTGCGGGCGTGGCGGTCGGGCGGGACCGGCGGGCGTGCTCTTCATGGGATCAGGATGCTGGGGCCGCCCGGCGGGTCCGAAGGTTTTTTCACTTCACGTGACGCGCACCTGTGGCTTCACGCACAGTCATGTCACGTGAGCGTGACGAGCGTCGTTACAGCGTGAGGGCGAGGTCGAGCGCCTCGACGAGGCCGAGGTCGTCGACGTGCCCGACGTGCCGCGTGGCGGCCGCGCGCGCCTCCGCGTCGGCGTTGCCCATCGCGACGCCGAAGCCGACGGCGCGCATGGCGACGGCGTCGTTGTGCCCGTCGCCGACCATCATGACGCGCGCGGCGTCCACGCCGTAGGTCCGCGCGACGCCGAGCACGGCGCTGGCCTTGTCCACGCCGGGCCGCGTGAGGCTCACGAACATCGTGTCGGGCATGACGGGCGACCCGGCGGGGGAGACGCTGAGGCCGAGGGTGTCCTGCTCGCCGAGCGTCCCGGCGTCCTCGTGGGAGAGGACCCACTGGGCGCGGACGACGCGCCCCTGGAGGCTCGGCAGGTCCCGCGTGCGGAAGGGCACGCCGAGCAGCTCGGCGTGCCGGCGGGCGCGGTCCACGCCGAGCTCCACGGCGTAGTCGTCGTCGGTGTAGAGCTCCAGGACGCGTCCGGTGAGGCGCGCGCGCTCCACGAGCGCGGGCACCGCGCCCGCCGGGAGGGCGGCGCTCTCGGACTCGTGCGTCCGCACGTTCACGACGCTCGCGCCGTTCTGGAAGACGTGCCAGCCGTCGGGGTCGAGCCGCTCGGCGTACGCGCGCGCCCGCCCGAAGGCGGGCCGTCCGCTGCACAGTGCGAGCCGCACACCTGCCTCCCGCACGCGCTCGGCGGCGTCCCACACTTCCTCGCGGACCTCTCCGCTGCTGCCCACGAGCGTTCCGTCCACGTCGATACAGACCAGTCCAAGCATGCCTGGCAGTCTACAGGTGCGGGGACACCGCGAGGCGCTTCGGGAGCCTGATAACGTGAGGACGTTCGTTTGTACTTGGAGAACGATGAATATGAATCTATTTCGTCGGGTCAGAGTGACCCCGAACGATCATAAGCTGGCCGTGGATGGCCTTCAGGAAGTCCGTGGCGTCAAGCCCACGGACGGGATCAAGACCGACGCGGTCCTCAAGCGGCCCGCCGGCACCGAGACCGGTGACGGCGGATATGACGAGGGCGAGGCCGTGGAGGACTTCATGGCCGATCCTTCCAACTGGATCACCAAATAGTCGATTTCCGTCGGGAACGCGGGCGCCTTCGTCCGCGTTCCCTTCCTTACATCTTCCCTTCGCGTTCGACGATGGCGCAGCCGCCGACGCGGATGACGTGGGGGCGGTCGCCGCGCAGGGTGACCTCGACGCAGACCTCGCCGGGCGTGCCGAGGGCGTGGCCCTGCTGGAGGTAGCCGACGGCGAGGTCGCCGCGCCTCGGGATGGCGCCGGTGGCGGCGAGCATGGCGATGAGCGCGCCGCCGCTCGATCCGGTGACGGGGTCCTCGGGGATGCCGACGGCGGGGGCGAAGTCGCGGGCGTAGAAGGTCTTGGGGCTGGTGGGCGCGTAGACGTAGAGGCTGGTGACGTCGAGGTCGTGGCTGAGGGCGGTGATGGCGGCGTGGTCGGGTTCGACGGCGTCCACGACGAAGGTGTCGACGACGGGCACGAAGGTGCTCCACAGGCCGGTGCTGGCGCTGACGAGGGGGAGGCCGCGGTGGAGGAGGCGTTCGTCGATGCCGAGCGCGCCCGCGATGCGGGCGCGCAGGGCGCGGTCCACGGGGCGCAGTTCGAGGTCCTTCTGACGCATCCAGACGCGGCGGGGCGCGCCGGAGTCGAGTTCGAGGTCGAGGTCGATGCGGCCGACCATCGTTTCGAGGGTGAGGGTGCCGCCGCGCCAGTGGCCGCGCTGCGCGAGGACGAGGCCGAGCGCGACGGTGGCGTGCCCGCAGAAGTCGATCTCCTGGGTGGGGGTGAAGTAGCGGACCCAGGCGGTGTCGCCGTGGGTGGCGGTGACGAAGACGGTCTCGGGAACGCCGAGGGTGCTGGCGATGGCCTGCATGGTGTCCGCGTCGAGGCCGGAGGCGTCGAGGACGACGCCGGCCTGGTTGCCGTGCCCGGGCGTCTCGGTGAAGGCGCTGACCTGGCTGTAGGCGATCATGGTGTCCTGAGGGTAGCGCATCGTCCGGGAGAGGTGTGAGGTGGGTACGTCTTCTTTCACGCGCCGCAATTATCGTGAAATCATTCACTTATCCTCCTGCGTCCGGTGTTGCTACAATGCGCGCGTGTATACGAATCGGCGCGCTCATTTCGAATACGAACTGCTGGAGCGCTTCGAGGCCGGCATCGCCCTGACGGGCAGCGAGGTCAAGAGCGTCCGTGCGGGCGGCGTGGACTTCCGGGACGCCTTCGCGCGCGTGACGGGTGGCAACGTGGAGCTCGAGGGGTTGTACATCCCTCCGTACAAGGAGGCGTCGTACAACAATCACGAGCCTCGCCGGACGCGGCGCCTGCTGCTCAACCGCGAGGAGATCACGAAGATCTCGCGCGCGCTGACGCAGAAGGGCCTGACGCTGGTGCCGGTCCGCCTGTACGTCAAGGGCGGCCGCTTCAAGGTCGAGGTGGCGGTCGCGCGCGGCAAGAAGCTGCACGACAAGCGCCGCGCGGATCAGGAGCGCGAGGCTCGCCGGGAGATGCGCGAAGCATGAAGGTGCGCCGTTCGTTCTGGTTGGCGCTGTCGGCGGGGGTGCTGGTGGGCCTGGCGGGCGCGCAGCTGTCGTTCTCGCGCCTGAGCGTGTTCGGAAAGGACGCGCAGAGCGTCGTCGTGGCGGGCGCGGAGTTCGCGCGGGCGGACGTGCTGGGCGGGCAGCTCAGCGTGTCGCGCGAGGGGGACGTGGTGCGCGTGGAGGGCTTCGGTCGGGTGCTGCTGCTGCCGCTGGACCGTGATCAGCAGCGCGCCGCGTCGGACTTCAACACGGTGCAGCTCGGGGTGGAGCGGGTGCGGGCGCGCACGGCGACGCTGATCAACGAGAAGGTGTACGTGCCCGTCGATACGCTGGCTCGCGGGCTGGGCGCGCAGTACTCGCCGGGGAAGCTGTCGCTGCCGGAGGCGCGCGTGACGGGCGTGTCGAGCCGCGCGGGCCGGGACGCGGACCGGGTGGTGCTGGACCTGAACCGCGACGTGCGCTTCAGCACGCGCCTCACCGCGTCGGGGGTGGAGGTGCGGCTGCCGGGCACGCGTGCGGACGCTCGGAACTACTCGACGCGGGGCGCTTTCCTGCCGCGCGTGTCGGTCCGGCAGGACGGCACGGACGTGGTGTTGAGCGCGCCGCTGGACGTCCGCAGCGGCTACCGGGTGTTCCGGGTGCAGCGTGGGGACGTGGTGCGGCTCGTGCTGGACGCGGGCCCGGGCGTGCCGCGTGTGTCGGCGGCGTTGCGTGACCGCGTCCGGGCGCCGCTGATCGTGCTGGATCCGGGCGGCGCTCGCGACACGGACCGCGTGGGGGACGTGGCATCTGGAGGTGGCGCGCCAAGCGGGTGATCTGCTGACGCGCGCGGGCTGGCGGGTGCGGCTGACCCGTTCGGGTCGCGGCGCGGCGACGCTGGAGGAACGGGAGGACCTCGCGCGGATGAGTGACGTGTTCGTGAGTCTGGACGTGTCGCGCGTGCCGGGCTCCACGGCGCGTGGCCTGACGCTGTACGAGGGGCGCGGCACGTCGGGGCTGGCCCTCACGGACG
>NZ_KI912631.1:18301-18456 GCF_000519345.1 Deinococcus pimensis DSM 21231 | reverse complement strand
CGTGATCAGCCTGCTGCTGCTGCTGCTTGCGGTCTGGGCGGGGTCGGTGGTGTCGCGCCCGGAGGCGCGGCCGCAGGCGCCGCGGTACGGCGCGGCGTCCGAGCGTCGGAACGTGCAGGCGACGCTGTTCTTCAGCGACGAGCAGCTGCGCGGCT
>NZ_KI912631.1:17671-18201 GCF_000519345.1 Deinococcus pimensis DSM 21231 | reverse complement strand
ATCACTTCTTCGTGGATCTGCCGGAGTCGTACACGCGGCTGAATTACGGCGCGAGCGGTGAGCAGATGATCGTCTGCACGATCACGCAGACGCTGCTGGGCGTGCCGGGCGCGCGTGACGTGACGTTCCTGGTGGGTGGCCGCAACGCGGAGACGTTGCTGGGTCACTTCGATCTGAGCGTGCCGTACACGAAGGACGACTGCAAGCTGTGATCTCGGCGATCTCGCTGCGGGGCTTCAAGAGCTTCGCGGATCACGCGCGTCTGGAGTTCGGGCCGGGCATCACGGCGGTGATCGGCCCGAACGGAAGCGGCAAGAGCAACGTCGTGGAGGCGATCCGCTGGGTGACGCAGGGCGCGCGCGCGCGTGAGCTGCGTGCGGGCCGCGCGACGGAACTGGTCTTTCACGGTTCGTCGGGGCGGGCGCCGCTGGGGCTGGCGGAGGTGACGCTGGAACTCGAGGGGTTGCCGTCGGCGGGGCGGGTGTCGGTGTCGCGCCGCATCTACCGTGACGGCACGGCCGAGCAGGACC
>NZ_KI912631.1:14539-17571 GCF_000519345.1 Deinococcus pimensis DSM 21231 | reverse complement strand
GGCGTGGTGAACGCCCGGGCGGAGGAGGAGTACGCGGTGGAGCGCGCCCGGCTCGACGAGCTGTCGCGTGAGCGTTCGGACGCGCAGTCGGCCGCCGCGGAGCTCCGCGCGTCCCTCGACGAGCTGGAGCGTGACGGGCAGGTGCGGCTCGCGGCGGCGTTCGAGCGGGTGGTGGAGGCCTTCTCGGTGTACGCGCGTGAACTGCTCGGCGGTGAGGGGGACCTCTCGGGCGAGCGTGACGAGCGTGGTTTCCTGGTGGGGTTGCGGCTCGGGGTGCAGCCGAAGGGCAAGCGGACCCGCGCGATGAACCTGCTCTCGGCGGGTGAGCGGACGATGGCGGGCCTGGCGTTCCTGTTCGCGCTGGGGCACGCGGCGGAGGATCGCGGGTTGCCGCTCGCGGTGCTCGACGAGGTGGACGCGCCGCTCGACGAGGCGAACATCCGGCGTTTCACGCGGTTCCTGGAGGTCTTCGCGGCGCGCGGCGCGCAGTTCGTGCTGGTGACGCACCAGAAGGCGACGATGGAGGTCGCGTCGAGCCTGTGGGGCGTCACGACGGACGCGTCGGGCGCGTCGAAGGTGCTGAGCATCCGTCAGTCGGGCGAGGCGACGCGCGTCTGAACCGTGAGGAGCGCCCCCCGCCGGGGGGCGCTCCTCTGCCGTCTCCCCGGCGTGCTGGCTAGGCGGCCTGGTCCTCGTGGTCGGGCCTGAGGGCGCTGAGGGCGGCGCGGAGGTGCTTGTAGACCTCTCGTTGCGCGGCGAGGTCGGCGGGCAGTTCGAAGCGGAGCTGTTCGAGGGCCTGGACGAGGTGCGCGCCGCCGGGGGTGCGTTCGGGCTCGGGGCGGGCCCATTCGGGAAGTTCGGGCGCGTGGACGGGCGCGCGGCGGGTGTCGTCCCAGTCGGTCCAGTCGAGGGGGAGGTCGTAGAGGTAACGGCCGATGCCGAAGTGGACGGCGGCGCGCTTGAGGGCGTCGCTGGTGGCGGCCTTGAGGGTGGCGGCGTCTCCCTCGCCGGTCGCTTCTCCGACGTCCTCGCGGGTCTGGCCGAGGATGGTGAGGCGGCCCTTGACGGTGGGGACGTGGGCGCCCTGGACGATCTCGATCTCGAAGGTCCAGTCGTTGGGGCAGACGGCGTCGAGGCGGTCCATGACGGCGCGCGCGTCGACGTAGGCGACCATGAGGGCGCGTTTGCGGTCGCGGCTGACGGCCTGCGCCTTCCAGGCCACGAGGTGGGCGGGGAAGGGGGCAGCCAGTCGTCTCTGGACATCGCTCAGCTTCATGAGTTTAGCTTATAACAGAATCATATTCTGTTCAAGGCAGAAAAATGCGAGTCCGATGAGCCAAGGTGTGTCCTCGCGCTCGAATCCCCGTCGAGCACGCCGTGAGAGGACGCCCCCGGTTCGCCGTTGCTTCATATATGAGCAAAAAAGCTCACGATCCCGGGAGTATCGTGAATACTTTCACTACCACCGTCCCTTTCGGTGCATGCCTCCATTCGAATCCAGGAGGGAAGACCCCCTTCTCCCCGTCGGTCCGGCGGCACGCCGTTCCCGTCCTTTCCGCCCGGCCGGCCCGTTCGTCGTCACCTCCGGCGGTCACCAGTCTTCGACCTTGGCGTCGTGCGTGTCGTCGTGGAAGGTGTAGCGGGTGGTCGTCTCGATGGACGCGTGACCGAGAAGCTTCTGCGCGGCCTGCAGGCTACCCGTCTCGCGGTGGAGGCGTGAGCCGGCGGCGCGGCGCAGGGAGTGCACGCCGCGCCAGGGCACCTTGGCGCGCGTGACGATCTTTTCGAGGGCGTAGACGAGCTGATGCGTGGCGTCGAAGCCGAGGACGCGGCCCTCGGCGGGAGTGTCCGCGCGTTCCTCGGCGAGGCGATGGAGCGCGGCGCGCAGGGAGCGGGAGACGCGGACGCTGCGTTCCTTGCGGCCCTTCCCGAAGACCTTCATGCGGTTCGCGGCGAGGTCCACGTCACCCCAGGTGAGCCGCAGCATCTCGTCGCGTCTGAGGCCGCCGTTCGCGCCGAGCAGCACGAGGACCTCCTCGGTGGCGGTGAGGCCGCAGTCCAGCATGGCGTCCACCTCCGCCTGCGCGTAGGGCCTCGGGGGCGCGTCCTTCGGTTTGGGAACGACGACCTCCGCGAAGGGGTCGCGGGTGGTGACTTCCTCGATGAGGAGGGCGCGGTAGAGCTGCCTGACGGGCGCGAGGCGCGCCACGACGGTCGCGGCGCGGAAGGTGCGGCGCAGCTCGTCGCGGTAGAGGCCCGCTTCGAGTCGGTCGAGGTCGACGACGCGCAGGTGGTGCTGGCGGACGTAGCCGAAGAAGCGGACGAGCCCCGCGCGGTAGGACTCCAGGGTGTGGTCGCTGACGACGCCGCGCCGGGCGTGCCCCCGCACGAGCCTCAGCGCGGCTTCCACGTCGAGGGCGTCCATCGCGTGGATCAGGGTGTCGCGGCGTCCGCTCACGCGCGCCTCCCGGAGCGGGTCGGCAGGTTCGGCAGGGAAGACCACGACGGTGAGGAGGACGCGCGCATGCCTCCCAGCATACGCGCAGGACGTACGCCACACGCCCGCTCCGGCAGGGTGTAGCAAGGTGCTACACCCTGCTACACCCTCGCGTGCTACGCTCGTGCGTGCCGTCCAGCAAGAAACTCGCCAGCCTCCGACTCGACCCCGCCCTGCTCGAGCGCGTCGACGACCTCATCACCCGGCACTACGCGGACGCCCTCGCCCGACCGAGCCGCAACGCGCTCCTCACCGCCTGGATCAGCGCGGCCCTCGACGCGGCCGAACTCCCCGCGTCACCGCACCTTCCGGACGGAACGCGGCCGCCTGGCGGACCGGACACGT
The DNA here is from genome assembly GCF_000519345.1 of Deinococcus pimensis DSM 21231. GTDB lineage: Bacteria > Deinococcota > Deinococci > Deinococcales > Deinococcaceae > Deinococcus_A > Deinococcus_A pimensis. The sequence continues at coordinate 14,729 of NZ_KI912631.1, read as the reverse complement.
GGTGGATCACGCGCCGCGTCCCCGGACACGCCGAGTGGCTCACCACGACGGACGTCCTCACCGCCGTCCGTGACGCGCAGAGACGGGCCGAGGCCCGAGCCTTCGCGGAGGGCGCGGCGAACGCCGCCCGACGCGGGACGCTGTTGTGGGGCGGCCTCGGAGGGACACGCGCGGTCCTCGCGGAGGTGAC
>NZ_KI912631.1:14306-14439 GCF_000519345.1 Deinococcus pimensis DSM 21231 | reverse complement strand
GGTGAGGTGTCGGGCGTGGTGCAGGCGGAGCCTCGCACCCTGCTGGGTTACCTGGAGGAGGCGGCGGACCTGTCGCGCCTGAGCGCCGCGCGGGACGAGACGCGCGCGCGCCTCGCGGACGCGGACGACGCGC
>NZ_KI912631.1:5685-14206 GCF_000519345.1 Deinococcus pimensis DSM 21231 | reverse complement strand
GGAGGTGACGGCGCCCACGCGGGGTCGGCTGCTGCTGGGCGTCGCGGTGCCCGACGATCGTGGGGCGTTCACGGTGGTGACGGCGGTCCGTCCGTCCGCCTCCGCGGAGGCGGTGGCGGGGGGTGCGGGTGACCCGGTGTGGCTGGAGGAGGAGTGATCCTCCCTCGCTCCATCTTCCAACATAATACGACTTATGGAGAAAATTGGAGTGAAAGAGAGGGTTGTGGAGACGCCACCCCACAACCCCTCCAACCCAGCTACTTTTCGAACTGGAATTCGCCGCCAGCGCAGCCCAAATCCCAAGCTGACCTGACGAGCTGATTCAATTCGGCCAGACGGCCGGTCAGCGTGATCGCGAGGACTCGGCGGTCCACTGATTGCCTTGTGAGGCGCACGGTTACCGTTTTGGGTAACTTCTTACGCCATCTGTAAATCGCCTCGCGATCCACGCTTGCAGTGTCGAGCGTGATGACGACACAACGATCCCTGAGCCTCATAGTATTTACCCTATGTAGAATTGCCTTTCCATCATCCCCGCTTCCGCCGTCCGTGCCGGGCAACGTCTCACACGCCCCTCGAAAACTGTCCTCACAGGATCGCCGTGAAGGCCCCTCGGCACACGCACGGGTATCCCAGGTACCCCCCGGCGCGTTCCTCAGCGTTCGTCGTCCTCCATCTTCTGCAGGGCTTCGAGCCTGAGGTCCGCGTCGAGCTTGGCGTAGATGGCGCTGGTGGTGACGCTGGCGTGCCCGAGGAGGTCCGCGACGACGTGCAGGTCCCGCGTGGCGCGGTACAGGCGCGTGCCGGCGGTGCGGCGCAGGGTGTGCACGCCGTGCATGTCGCGCGGCAGGCCCGCGCGGGTGAGGTAGCCGTTCACGATCTCACGCAGGCCGCGCGTGCTGAGGCGCGCGCCGAAGCGTGCGGGGCTGAGCGACACGAGGAGCGCGTCCGCGTCCCTCACCTCGCCACGCAGACGCATCGCCTCACGCGCGGTCAGCCACGCGCCCAGCGTGTCCCCGACGCCTCTCGTGACGGGCACGCGGCGGGCCTTGCCGCCCTTGCCGCGCCGCACGTGAACCTCCCGCAGGGCGAGGTTCACGTCCGAGGCGTCGAGCGCGACGATCTCGGCGGCGCGCAACCCGAGCGTTGCGCCGAGAGCGATGATTGCGGAGTCCAGTGCACCCGCGGCACTGCCCTCGCCGTGCACCTAGCCGGGCAGCGCGAGCAGCACCTTCACCCGCTCGGCGGGCTCGGCGCGCTTGGGGGTGTGAGCGGGAGTCACGTCGACGGGCGGCCGGACGTCACGGGTGGGATCGTCGCGGCGCGCTCCGGCCCAGGCGAGCGCCCGGAAGAGCGCGCGGACGCCGTACAGGTACGTGCGGACGCTGCCCACCTCCAGGCCGCGCGCGCGCAGACTCTGCACGTACGCGCCGATCGCGTCCTCCCCGAGCTGGTTGAGGGCGTGCCTGGGCGCGTCCGCCGGGCCCGTGAAGTCCAGGAAGCTCCGCACGGCCAGCGCGTACGAGCGCAGCGTGGCTTCGCTCACGTCGCCCGCGCGTCGGCTGCGCAGACGCAGGTGGTGCGTCACGAGGTCCGTGAGGACGTCCGCGTCCTGCGTGTGCGCGGCGCGCAGGGCTTCCCTGCGGCGGGAGTCGGGGTTGGTCCAGCGGCTGGCGAGGACGAGGTCGGTCACCTCCTCATCGTACTGCCGCTTAGTGTCATAAGCGGCAGTACCGCGTGCGTGCGTCCGCTGCCGTTCAGGTGCGGACGTCGTCGCGGGTGGCGCGGGTGAGGAACAGCGCGGCGCCCGGCAGGACGCGCGCGGTGACGGGCAGGCCGTGCGTGAGGAGTTCTCCGTCGTACTGGACGGGGAGGTCGTGGTCGGCGGTGACGGTGACGGCGCGCGCCTGGTACGTTTCGAGGTTCGTGTCGAAGATGGGGTCGCCGAGGCCATAGCGGCTTCGTACGCTGTCGATGAGGTTCGGGAGGAGGCTCAGGGCGGTGGGGCCTTTCACGACGACGACGGTGAGGTGCCCGTCGGTGGGGTCGATGCCGCTCGTGACGGGAAGGCGGAAGTTGGCCATGCCGAAGTTGGCGAGCAGGACGCTCATGCCGTCCGTTTCGACGCGTCTGCCGTCGAGGTCGAGGGTGAAGCGGGTGATGGTGGGCGTGATCTGCCGGGCGGCGCCGAGGACGTACGCGGCGACGCCGAGGCGGGGTTTGAGGCGTTCGCTTTCGCGGATCATCTCGGCGTCGGCGCCGACGCCGGCGATGAGGGTGAAGCCCCAGCGGCGTGGTCCGGCGGTGATCTCGGCGAGGTCGGTGCGGACGGTGTGTCCGAGTTCGAGGATGTCGGCGAGGTCCTCGTGGGCGGCGGGGCCGGGCAGGTCGAGGTTCTGCGCGATGAGGTTGGCGGTGCCGGCGGGGAACGCGAGGATGGGGACGTTTGTGCCGCGCAGTTCGTAGGCGACGCTGCTGACGGTGCCGTCTCCTCCGGCGGCGACGACGGCGTGGTGGTCGCGGGCGTCTCTGACGTGGTCGGGGCAACGTTCGGGGTCGTCGAGGGTGCGTTCGGTGACGTGGTGGCCGCGCGCGTGGAGGGCGGCCCTGAAGGCGTTCACGTCGGCGTTGCCCTGTCCGGATTTCGGGTTCAGGAGAAGTAATACACGGCGTGAACTCATTTGACCATTCATTATGACAGACATTAGACTTTCCTCACGGAGGCGATGAAATGAAGCGTGTTCTGGTGTGTTCCATACTGCTCCTTCCCGTTCTGGCCGGATGCATGCCGCGCACGCAGGCGGTGGCGGGCGTGACCGTCACGCCGATGCTGTTCAAGGTGAGCGAGTCCGCCCGCGTCGGCGAGACCGTGACCGTGCAGGGCCGTTACCTCGGCGGGCCCTCGACGGGCCGCGTCCGGATCGGCGCGGACGAGCGCGGCCTGGGCGGCTTCGTCGTCCCGAAGGACGCGGTGGTGTCCTGGACGGACTCGCAAGTGGTCTTCAAGGTCCCGGCGGGCGCGCCCGCCGGGGGCAGTTACCTGTTCGTGGAGGTCGGGGACATGCGCAGCACGTCCCTGCCGTTCAGCATCCGGCAGTAGACGCCCGCGGGCGTGAGGAAGGCCGGGCCGCGCGCCCGGCCTTCCCTTTTCGCGCCGCCGTCGCCGTGCGCGCTACACTTTCTCTCATGGCTCTTGTGAACCGACCTCAGGGCACCTTCGATCAGCTGCCCGAGGGGTCACCGAAAATCGAAGCTCACACGCGGGCGCGCGCGCAGCGGTACGTGACGGACGTGGCGGGCGCGATGCTCGAACGTGCGGGGGCGCAGCTGATCGTGACGCCCCTGTTCGAGGAGGCCGAGGTCGTCAGGCGCGGTGTCGGCGGCAGCACCGACATCGTCCGCAAGGAGATGTTCAGCGTGTTCTACCAGGGTGAGCACGGCGGGTACGTGCTGCGCCCCGAGGGTACCGCGCCGATCGTGCGGGCGTACCTCCAGAACGGCCTCAAGCAGCTGCCGTCGCCGCTTCGGCTGTGGACGCACGGCCCGATGTTCCGCGCGGAGCGGCAGCAGCAGGGCCGCTACCGGCAGTTCCATCAGGTGGACTACGAGGTGCTCGGCAGCGAGGACCCCGTCGTGGACGCCGAGGCGATCGCGCTGATGGTGGACGTGTACGCGCGGCTCGGGGTGCGCGGCACCCGCGTGAAGCTCGGCAGCGTCGGCGATCCGGAGGACCGCGAGGCGTACAACGCGTACCTGCGCGACCTCTTCGAGCCGCACGTGGCGCGCCTCTCGGACGACTCGAAGGACCGACTGACCCGCAACCCCATGCGGATCCTCGACAGCAAGAGCGAGGGCGATCAGGCGCTCATCGCGGAACTCCGCCCCGAGGCGCTGCTCGACCGCCTGGGCGTGGAGGCGCGCGCGCACTTCGACGCTGTGCGCGGCTTCCTCGACGCGTGGGGCGTGCCGTACGACGTGGACCCGGGCATCGTGCGCGGCCTGGACTACTACCGCCGCACCGCCTGGGAGGTGCATCACGAGCACATCGGCGCGAAGAGCGCTCTCGGCGGCGGTGGACGCTACGACGGCCTCGCGGAGATGCTCGGCGGTCCGCGCACGCCCGCGGTGGGCTGGGCCTTCGGGGTGGAGCGCGTTCTCCTCGCGATGCACCAGGAGGGCGTGGAGGTGCCGGACGGGGAGCGTCCCCTGCTGTACGTCGCGGCGCTCGACGAGCAGTTCGTGGCGCTCGCGGCGCGCCTGGCGTTCACGGCCCGCGCGAACGGCGTCGCGGAGTACGCGATCACGCCCCGCAAGCCCGGCAAGGCCATAGGTGAGGCCCTGAAGAAGGGCGCGCGCTACGTGGCGTTCATCGGGTCGGACGAGGCGGCGCGCGGCTACGTCAGCATCAAGGACCTCGACACGGGCACGCAGATGCCCGTCCCCGTGGAGGCGCTCGACGACATCCTCGCGCGGCGCCTGAGCCTGCGGAGCGGCAACATCGCCGACATCGTCCTCGAACTGCTCCTCACGGACACCACGGTCCTGAACGGCGCGCGGCTCGCGCAGACCGTCGTGAGTGACGCGGAGGTCACGCGCTTCGCGCGGGCCTTCACGAACAAGGCGTTCCTGCAGGGCCTCACCCTGCCGGGCGCGGCGCGGGCGCCCGAGCCCTTCGCGGGTCTCACGCCGGGCCGGTCGAAGAGCGCCGTGACCCTCTGGAATTTCCTCGACCCCACCCTCTAAGGAGTCATCATGCACCGTACCCATTACGTCGGCGACCTGCGCGCCGAGCACGCCGGTCAGACCGTCGCGCTCGCGGGCTGGGTGAGCCGCGTCCGAGAGTTCCCCGACCAGTCCTTCGTGATCCTGCGTGACCGTGAGGGCGTCGCGCAGGTCACGGTGGAACGTGACAACCCCGCCTTCGAGACGGCCCGCAGGCTCCGCGCGGAGTCCGTCGTGCGCGTCGAGGGTGTGGTGCGTCTGCGCGGCGAGGGCCAGCGCACGAGCGCGTACCCCACGGGTGACGTGGAGGTCATCCCGACGTCCGTCACGGTGCTGAGCGCCGCGCAGACGCCGCCCTTCCCCGTCGAGAACGCGGAGGGCGTGAACGAGGACCTGCGCCTCAAGTTCCGCTACCTCGACCTGCGCCGCCCCGAGATGCTCGCGAACCTGCGCCTGCGCTCGCGCGTGCAGGCCGCCATCACGGCGTTCCTGGACGCGCAGGGCTTCGTGAACGTCGAGACGCCCATGCTGACGCGCAGCACCCCCGAGGGCGCGCGGGACTTCCTCGTGCCGAGCCGCCTGAACCCGGGCGAGTTCTACGCGCTGCCTCAGAGTCCGCAGCTGTTCAAGCAGCTCCTGATGATCGCGGGCGTGGACCGCTACTACCAGTTCGCGCGCTGCTTCCGCGACGAGGACCTCCGCGCGGACCGCCAGCCGGACTTCACGCAGCTCGACATGGAGATGAGCTTCGTCACGCAGGAGGACGTCCTCGACCTCAACGAACGCCTCATGCGGCACGTGTTCCGCGAGGTGCTCGGGGAGGACCTGCCGAGCCCGTTCCCGCGTCTCACGTACCACGACGCGATGGACCGCTACGGGAGCGACAAGCCCGACCTGCGCTTCGAGCACGCCTTCACGGACGTCACGGACCTCTTCGCGGGCAGCGAGTTCAAGGCCTTCGCGGACGCGGTGGACGCGGGCGGCGTCGTGAAGGTCCTCACGGCGGGCGAACTGACGAGAAAGCAGATCGACGAGCTCGAACGCGTCGCGAAGCTCAAAGGCGCGCGGGGCCTGGCGTGGCTGCGCCGTGAGGGCGAGGGCTTCACGGGTGGCATCAGCCGTTTCACGGGCGCTCAGGCGCGGGCCCTGCTGGAACGCACGGGCGTGCAGGAGGGCGGCACGCTGCTGTTCGGCGCGGGCGCGTGGCGCGGGGCCGTCGAGGCGCTCGGCGCGGTCCGCGTGGCCCTGCGCGACCTCCTGAACCTCGCGTCGGACGGTCCGCGTTTCGCGGTCGCGTGGGTGACGGACTTCCCGCAGCTCGACCTCGACCCGGACACGAACACCTGGACGTACATGCACCACCCCTTCACCGCGCCTCACCCGGACGACGCCCACCTGTTCGGCACGCCCCGGCAGGGTGAGATCCGCGCGCTCGCGTACGACCTCGTCCTCAACGGCTTCGAGGTGGGCGGCGGCAGCATCCGCATCTTCGAACCCGCGACGCAGACGCGGATGTTCGAGGCGATCGGCTTCACCGAGCAGCAGGCGCGCGAGAAGTTCGGGTTCTTCATGGACGCCCTGACGTACGGCACGCCCCCGCACGGCGGCATCGCCTGGGGCTTCGACCGCCTCGTGATGGTCATGGCGGGCGCCGCCAGCATCCGCGAGGTCATCGCGTTCCCGAAGAACAACCGCGGCGCGGACCTCATGGCGCTCGCGCCGTCCGAGGTGGACGAGGCGCAACTGCGCGAGGTGGGCGTGGCGGTCGCCGCGCCCGAGGCGACGGCGGACTGAGCGGGGCGTTCGCGGGGGAGGCTTCTCAGGGGGAGCCTCCCCCGTTCGTCTGCCGGAGTCGAGGGCAGCGGGACGCAAGATGTCACATTTAGTGAATAGTTTCACGATACATCGAGCCAGTGAAAAGCGTTTTGTCTAGACAGGTCAGTGGTCACTTCCCTTATCCGGGCACCACAGCGTCGACCGACAATTGGCCATCGAGAATCCGCGCCCTGCTCCTCTCCAGGCTACACGCCACGCCGCGACGTCCTCGACAGGACCATCAGCGAGGCCATCCCCAGCACGAAACGCTCGAAGGCAGGGAACGCCCCCGGTCCGACGAGGTCCGGGGGCGTCATTCACACTACCGACGTTGCTGAGGTCGATTGACCTCCCTCACGGGGACATCCCGCTCTGGTGTTCCCGGATACTCGGCGACCGCCCCGGGAGCCGGAAGGACGTCCCTGAACGTTGGCGTACTGCACTCGACGTCCACGCCAGGACCGTCCTTCTTCCGGACGACGACGCAGACCCTCTCCTGTCGCACCTTCGGCGTCCGCCGCACCCCCGGTGTCCGGCGAGATGACCGGGATGCCGCGCTCGCCTGCGCCACGAGCCGGTAAAGGTCCATGTTCTCGATGTCCTGCGGGAAGTACGCCGCCTTCCCCGACTTGCGCACCTCCGTCCGAGGTGGATTGTCCGGATCCTTCCGGTCCCCGGGATTGTACTGGGGGGTCTTGAACTGGTTCCGCGTCTGCGGCGGCCGGTACTGGGGTTGAGGGTACTTCTGGATGACCGGCGGTGTGGTCCGGCGGAGGTTGCCCTCCGGCTTCTTCTGCCCCACCCCCGCCCTGGGCGTCGTCCGCCGCCCGTGATCCGCCGGAGCGGGTGTGGTCGCCAGCGCGAGCAGGTCCGGGAAGATCATCGACCTGCGCACGGGAACGTCCCCGGGAACGGCCGGACCGGGTGAGCGCCTCTCGCAGACCTGCCGTCCCCCGCCGGGCCCGGGGACGAGACGGCAGTCGTGCAGAGCGCCGTCCTCCTCCACGTTCGGTGCGGACCGAGGCGGAGTGCGTGGCACCGTACCGGGCCGGGTCCGCCCGGGAAGCGAGGAAGGCGCGGGCGATGGTCCCGGCCGAGGCGAGGGCATCGCGGTCGGCTGCGCCCACGGGAAGGGCCACAAGGCAATCAGAGGTGCCAGTAAAGAGACAGTGATATTCATCGTATCAAACTACAATGACTGGTCATTTATAAGGAAAGCACTCCCAGCCGCATGGGAAGGGAGTGCCACTATTAAATCAACATGCCGACGATTTAGACGAGCTCAACGAATAAGTTGAGGACGCGTGTCTTCGGCGAATCACCTCGTCTGCGCTGAGGTGGTTGTTTCCCGGGCAAAGCCCGTTGCTGCCCGGAAGGCAGGCAGGAAGTGTGCGTGGTCACGGCGCAGTCAGGGCTGAACCCTGGACTTGGCTGCGGCGTGGCGTTAGTTTTCTTCCACGGCCTGTTGACAGGACGGGTACCTCCTGTGATTTCACGGAATGGCGAGACATCCGCACCGGCAAACGCGGGCGAGGAAACGACTATGGTGCCAACAACAGCACCTGCAAAGAAAACCGCCTTCATAGAAATTCTCCACAAAACATTATGAACGTCGAATTTCTCCGACACCCCCACCCTACCAGCGCCCGGCACACGCCCGGGGTATTACGCCACGTCGTCCGTCTCGAACATCCGCGCGGCGTCCCGCAGGAAGCGCTCGAACGCCACGTTCAGCGCGTGGATGCGCGCGTCGTCCGGCACGTCCTGATCGCCCTGACCCAGCAGGTACAGCGCGCGGTTCACCTCCAGCCCGAACGCCGGCACCCGCCGCGGCCTCAGCGCGCTGCTGTAGCGCACGCTCAGGGGGTCCGCGCTCCACGGATGGTTCAGCGCGATCTCGCGCGGCACGTCCCCCGACGCCAGCACGATCGGCCCGAAATGCACCTCCGCGAGCCGGTGCAGCGCCCGCGCGCGCGGCGCGTCC
>NZ_KI912631.1:5052-5585 GCF_000519345.1 Deinococcus pimensis DSM 21231 | reverse complement strand
GCCGCGCGATGGCCGCGATGTCCTCCACCGGGTTGAGGACGCCCGTGCTCGTCTCGCCGTGCACGACCGCCACCATGTCCACGCCGTCCACGTGCGCCGCGACGTCCGAGGGATCGATCGCCTCGCCCAGCGGCGCCGTCACGAGCCGCACCCGCGCCCCGTAGCGCGCCGCCATCTCCGCCATGCGCCGCCCGAAACTGCCGTTCGCGCAGACCAGCACCGTGTCGCCGCTCTCCACGAGATTCGCGAAGCCCGCCTCCATCCCGAGGCTGCCCGTGCCCGCCAGGAGCGCCGTGAAGGCTTCCGGGGCGGTGCCGTACATCACGCGCAGATCCGCCTGGATCTCCGCGTTGAGGGCGAACACCTCCGGGTCCATGTGACCCAGCATGGGCCGCGCGAGCGCCTCCATCGCGCGGGGGTGGATGGGCGTCGGGCCGGGGGTCAGCAGGACGTGCTCGTTCGCCATGTTCCGAGTAGTGTACAGGGCGCGCGCCGGGACGTGACAAGGACCACACGTCACCTCATGAGGAGCC
>NZ_KI912631.1:4739-4952 GCF_000519345.1 Deinococcus pimensis DSM 21231 | reverse complement strand
TCGCGCCACACCACCACGCCCGCGAGCGCCAGCGTCAGCGCCACCACCGGCACGTCCCCGAAGCGCACGTAAGGCGTCACGCCCGACAGGTACGCGAAACGAGCGCTGAGCGCCTCCGACCCGGGCCCCGAGAAGCGCTGCGTCACCCGCCCGCGCGGATCGATCACCGCCGCGATCCCGTCGTTCACGCTGCGCAGCACGAACCGCCGCGTC
>NZ_KI912631.1:4309-4639 GCF_000519345.1 Deinococcus pimensis DSM 21231 | reverse complement strand
ACAACCGCCCCCGCAGCGCCAGCGGCTCCGCGACGACGCCCGCCCGCGTCCCCTCCAACAACGGCAACCCCAGCAGCCGGAACGCCGCGTCATACACCGGCCGCGCCGAATCCAGCAGCGGAAAGAACTCCCCGAACGGCACCGGATGCATCTTGTCGTACGTGGACCGCACCCGCCCATCCCACGACACCGCGCTGTTCCGCTCCGGGAAGCGCATCCCCGTGATCATCGGACGCGCGGGCAGCAGGCCCCGCTGATCGAAGTCCGGCAACGCGAACACCGCCGTCTCCGACCACACCACCACCTCGTCCGGGTCCGCGACCGACGAGA
>NZ_KI912631.1:3021-4209 GCF_000519345.1 Deinococcus pimensis DSM 21231 | reverse complement strand
CGCGCCTGCGCCACCACCCCCAGCAGACCCGCCAGCGGCACCACCGCCAGCACCCCCAGCGCGCCCCACGGGCCGGGCGCCCCCACCAGGGCCAGCAGCAGCCCGAACACGAACGACGACAAGAGCAGCACCACAGGCATCGGCACACTCTACCGCCTCCGCGTGAGACACCAAAAACGCCTATTTATGAGAGAGGCGTGTGTAGTACCCTGGTCTTACTTTGCGAATCGCCTTCCTCAGCGACATCCACGGCAACGTCCAGGCCCTCCACGCCGTCCAACGCTTCCTCACCACGGAACAGGTCGAGACCGTCGTCATCCTCGGCGACCTCGTCGGCTACGGCGCCAGCCCCGGCGCCGTCATCGACGTCATCCAACGCCAGGGCTGGGTCTGCAGCATGGGCTCCAGCGACGCCCGCGTCGCCTTCGGCTTCGCCGAACGCGGCGAACGCACCGGCGTCGCCGAAGAAACCCTCACCTGGACTCGCAAGATGCTCACCGACGAACAAATGGACTTCCTGCGCCGCCTCCCCACCGGCGGCCGCATCATGACCAAACTCGGCCGCGTCCGCTACTTCCACGGCAGCCCCCACGACCCCGACGCCCGCCTCGACCTCCTCGCCGACGACCGCGAACTCGAAGGCGTCCTCGACAACCTCGGCGCCCGCGTCGTCGTCTGCGGCGGCACCCACGTCCCCTACTTCCGCAAGGTCGGCCAGGGCCTCTTCATCGACCCCGGCAGCGTCGGCCTCAGCCTCAACCGCGAACCCGGCGCCGACGTCGCCATCGTCGACATCACCACCACCGACGTCCGCGTCCACCTCCACAAAATCCCCTACGACTACCACGCCGCCGCCTTCGACATCGTCGCCTGGAACCTCCCCCCCGTCATCGCCGACGTCATCCGCAGCGGACGCATGGGCGGCTAGAACCGCGACGACACGTGAAGGGAGGGCGCCCCCGCGCGAGACTTTGCCGTTCGCGGGGGCGCCCTCCCTTCACACTGAGGCAAACGTCACAGGACCGAGAGGTCCACGGGGAGGGAGACGTGACCCAGGACCACCCAGCACCCGCCACGCCCGGCACCGCCCTCGACCTGCTCTTCGTCGCCGCGCACCCCGACGACGAACTGCTCGCCTGCGGCGCCCTCATGCGCGCCGCCGACGCGGGACGCCGCGTCGGCCTGCTC
>NZ_KI912631.1:946-2921 GCF_000519345.1 Deinococcus pimensis DSM 21231 | reverse complement strand
CCCCGCGAGGCGCGCGCGGTGCAGGTCACGCAGGTCGTTCGACACGCCGCTCAGACCCAGCAGGCCGCTGCGGCGATTCAACACGTCCGACGCGGCCGCCTCGCCCTCCCGCTGGGCCAGCATCAGCGCGACCGCCGGGTCCACGTCACCCGAACGTGTGCCCATCACGAGGCCCTCCAGCGGCGTGAAGCCCATGCTGGTGTCCACCGACACGCCTCCCTGGACCGCACACGCGCTCGCGCCGTTCCCGAGGTGCAACGTCACGATCCGCAGGTCCCGCAGGTCCCGCCCCAGCACCCGCGCCGCCTCACGCGACACGAACGCGTGACTCGTCCCGTGAAAGCCGTAGCGCCGCACGCCCTCACGCTCGTACAGCTCGTACGGGAGCGCGTACAGGAACGCGTGCCTCGGGAGCGTCGCGTGGAAGGCCGTGTCGAACACCGCCACCATGGGCCGCCCCGGCAGCAGCTCGCGCGCCGCGCGGATGCCCTGCAACGCCGGCGGATTGTGCAGCGGCGCGAGCCGGGAGAGGCCCTCCAGCTCCGCGAGCATCTCGTCCGACACCTCCGTCGCCTCCCGGAAGCGCTCCCCGCCGTGCACCGTCCGGTGCCCCACCGCGTCCACGTCCTCCACCCGCACGCCCGTCAGGGCCCGCGCGAGCGCCGCGCGGTGGTCCGGCACCTCCGCCTCGCCCACGCGGTCCACCAGGCCCCGCGCGAGCACCTCCCCCGTGGACGTGTCGACATGCTGGAACTTCAGGCTGCTGCTGCCGCAGTTGATGACGAGAACGCGCATGAATGCTCCTTCATGTAAGTGAAATGATTCACGATAAGCTGGGCGAGTGAAAAGCTACTCCTCCAGAGGAACCGCGTCGAAGCCACCCTTCGCGTTCGGCACCAGACGCGCGAACGGCACCCGCGGATCATGCGGCGTCGCCACGACCGCCCCCTCCTGGGCCCACCGAGGAAACCACGCCTTGCGCGTCTCCAGACACGTCACCGGATACAGGTCATACCCCATCACCCACGAAAACGGCACGTGCGCCAGCGACGGCAACAGATCCGCCGGCTGCACCAGCACCTCACCCCCGGAACGCAACACCACCCCCTGCTGCCCCAGGTTATGCCCCGGAAGCGGCACCACCGAAAGACCCGGCAGCACCTCCGCCTCCCCCTCCACCACCTCGAACAACCCCGCCTCCAGCACCGGCACGAACGTCTCCGGCACGTAACTCGCCCGGTTCCGCTCATGCGGATGCATCGCGTCATACAACTCCTGCGCCTGCACCACATACCGTGCGTTCGGGAAAGTCGGACGCCCGTCCGCCCCCGTGTTCCGACCACAATGATCGAAATGCAGATGCGTGTTGATCACCACGTCGACATCCCCCGGCTCCAGACCCAACCCCCGCAACCCCGAGAACACCGACTCGTCCCGATCCAACCCGTACATCGCCTCGAACTTCTCCCCACCCCGATCCCAGAAGCCCGTCTCCACCAGCACGTTCCTCCCACCCAGCTGGATCAGCAACGGATTGAGCCGCAGCTCCACCCGATTCGACTCGTCCGGCGGCGCCACCCGCGACCACAACACCCGCGGCACCACCCCGAACATCGCCCCACCATCCAGACGGAACCGACCGTCCGTCAACGACGTCACCACCGCCTCACCCACACGAATCGAACGACTCCACATGCGGGGATGCTACCGGAAAAGAACCGAACGGCACGATCGGCGCCCCCACGTGACCTTCAGAAAGAGAGCGCGGCGACCTGATGACTGCCCTTCATCACATGACCTTTCCGTGTATAAAAGACTTGCCGAGGCCTCTTGCAGTCGCCACCTTCGAGGTCTGAGGCTGAAACAGGGTACCGACCATCCTGAATGACGAGCGGGACGCCCGGCGCGCATCCACGAACGGTTGTATAAAATAAGTGTAGAAAGAAGAGGGGGCGGCGCGTCATACGCGCCGCCC
>NZ_KI912631.1:0-846 GCF_000519345.1 Deinococcus pimensis DSM 21231 | reverse complement strand
CGTGGGCCTCGGCACGGACCTCGACGGCGGCTTCGGCGTGCGGGAACTGCCGCGCGGTCTGGAGCGCGGCGCGGACCTCGCGCGCGTCGCGGACGTCCTGCAGGGCGAGCACCGGGACGGCGTGATGGGCGAGAACTGGCTGAGGTGGCTCACCGCGAACCTGCGCTGATCGCGGGCGGCCTTCACCGTCGCTCCATGCACGAAGTCCGCTTCGTCCAGAGCGTAAAATGGGGGCAATGCAGTTCGAAGCGCTTCCCGTCCTCCCGACGCAGCCGGGCGTCTACATCTTCCGCTCGAAGAGCGGCGTCCCCATCTACATCGGGAAGGCGAACAACCTCCGCAGCCGGGTCTTCTCGCACTTCCGCGCGGGCGGCAAATCGGGCCGCTTCACCCGCGAGGCCGAGAACCTCGAATTCATCACCGTCCGCAACGAGGTCGAGGCGCTCGTGCTGGAAGCCAACCTCATCAAGCAGCACCGCCCGCACTACAACGTGCTGCTCAAGGACGACAAGCACTACCCCTTCCTCAAGATCACGAGCGAGGACTTCCCGATGCTCGTCGTGACGCGCCGCGTCGTGGACGACGGCGGCAGCTACTACGGCCCCTACCCGGACGGCGCGGCCGTGCGGCGCGTCAAGAACCTCATCGACACGATGTTCCCGCTGCGCAAGAACAGCGGCATGCCCATGCAGCGCAAGCCGCGCCCCTGCCTCAACCACCACATGGGCCGCTGCCTCGCGCCCTGCATCGGCGCGGCCGACCGCGCCGAGTACGGCCTCGTCGTGGAGGACGTCAAGGCCCTGCTGGAGGGCCGCGCCGCGCCCGTCGTGGCGCGGCTGCGGGAGG
>NZ_KI912630.1:53926-54766 GCF_000519345.1 Deinococcus pimensis DSM 21231 | reverse complement strand
GCGCGAGCGCCTCGCCGCGTCGGTGCGCGGCGTCGCGGGAGACGCCCGCGAGCTCCTGCTCGTCACGGGAGAGTTCGGGCGGGACCAGGTCTCCACGCGGGGCGCGGGCGAGGGCGACGTGTCTGGGTCGGACGGCGGGCCGCTCGGTCATGCGGGGAGTATACGCGCCCTTCCGCGCACCACGCGGACCTGTCTGGACAGGCTGGCGGCTTCGCCATCCTGCCGTCATCCACGTCCGGCTACCGTGAGCCCCATGAAGAAGATGCTGATGCTGATGCTGGCCTCCGCCCTCGCCGCCACGAGCTGCGCCCCGCGCTACGACGCGCAGAGCGCGAAACCCGACGCGCAGCTCAGCTGCGACGAGATCCGCACCGACATCTCCCGCGCGCAGAGCGTGAAGGCCGAGGCGCAGGGCAACAAGGGCATCAGCGGACAGAACGTCGCCTGGGCGCTGTTCTTCTGGCCCGGCATCATCCTCAACGAGACGAACAACAGCGACGTCATCCGCCGAGCCGACGAGCGCATCGAGACGCTCAACCGTCTCGCGGTGGCGAAGAACTGCCCGGCGCCCACCCCCACCGCCGCGAAGTAACCGTCACCGAGTCCGGCCCCGGAGCGCGCCTCCGGGGCCTCCTGGCTGCCGGGCGAGGGTCAGTCGACGGTCACGACGACCTTGCCGCGCGCCTCGCCGCCCTCCGCGTAGCGGTGCGCGGCCTCGATCTCCCCGAGGGTGAAGGTGCGGTCCAGGGGGATGCTCAGCTCGCCCGCGTCCACGAGCCGCGCGAGGGAGGCGAGGTCGTGGCCGCGCTCGCGGGTCATGACGCCCGCGAAGCGCGGCCC
>NZ_KI912630.1:53681-53826 GCF_000519345.1 Deinococcus pimensis DSM 21231 | reverse complement strand
TCGCCGCGCCGCAGGTCGAGGACGTCCCCGCCCGCGAGGACGACCGTGAGGCCCTCCACCCAGTCGCGGGTGGGGCCGGTGCTTGAAGGTCGCGGCCCCGGCGGCGTTCGTCGCGACGATCCCGCCGACGGTCGCGCCGAGCCAG
>NZ_KI912630.1:41029-53581 GCF_000519345.1 Deinococcus pimensis DSM 21231 | reverse complement strand
GCTGCTCCGCGCGGGCGCTCACGAGGTGCACGGGCGGCGCCACGCCCAGCACGCCGCGCGCGCCCGCCTCCACGAAGGCGCGGACCTGCTCGCGCGTCTCGTCCGTTTCGAGCAGGTCGGCCTTGTTCACGACCATCACGACGCTGCGGCCCCAGCGGCGCGCGAGCTCCAGGAACTGCCGCTCGGACTCCGTGAAGGGCCGATCACTGGAGGTGAGGAACAGCACGAGGTCCGCGCGCGGCAGGAAGCCCTCCGTGAGCGTCTGGTGCTGCCTGATGATGGCGTTCGTGCCGGGCGTGTCCACCAGCGCGACCCCCTCCAGGACGTCGAGCGGGACGCGCTGACGCACCACGAAGGGATCGCCCGTGGCCTCCACGGGACCCTGCGGGCCGTGCAGCAGCACGTAGATGCGGTCCGTGGTGGGCGTGACGCCCTCGGGCAGGACGGTCTGCCCGAGCAGGGCGTTCACGAAGCTGGACTTGCCCGCGTTGAACTCCCCGACGACGACGAGCAGGAAGCTCTCGTCGAGGTTCGCGACGGCCTGCCGGGCGTGCGCGACCGTCTCGGGCGGCGCGCCCTGCGCGTCGAGGAAGGCGAGCAGGTCGGTCAGGAGGAGCCGCTCGCGTGTCAGGAGGGACTGGACGGCCTCGTTCACCAGCATGAGTCCAGAGTACGGCCCGGCCCGCGCGGGCATCACCCCCGTGAAGACGGGCGCAAGAACGCGGGCCGCGTGAGGGCAGGGCCAACGCTGGCCCGACGCCCCGTGAACACGGGTTGAGCCTCCTGCCAGGAAAAACGACGGGCACGCGACCTACAACCTGTAAGAGAACGCACCAACAGAGAGGGAGGACCACATCATGACGATGAACACCAACCGCATCACCGCCGTCTTCAGCGGCATGCCCGAGGCCGAGGCCGCCGTCGCCGATCTTCGCCGTCTGGGCGTCACGGACGCCCACATCAGCAGCGTCTCCCGCCACGGGGACCACGTCTCCGGCACCGCCACGGGCGTCGGTGACGGCCGCAGCAGCGACGAGCGCAGCCACGACATCAACGAGGGCACCGGCAAGGGCCTGCTGGCGGGAGAAGGGGTAGGAGCTCTAGAGGGCCTTGCCGCAGAAGGGATTGCCGGTGGGGGTCCGTTCATATAAGAGGGTGTGCTAGCCCCTACGCTCGGTACGGAAGGCGAGGCCCCCGTCGCCGAAGCTGTAGTGGGCGGTGGAGGCGGCCCTCTGGGAGGGGAAGTAGGCAAGGGGCGTTATTCGAGAGTGGAGGCGCGCGAGTACGGCCGCCGCGTCGAGGAGGGCGGCGTGCTCGTCGCGGTGGAGGGCAGCAGCAACGTCTCGCCCGATCAGGTGCGTGACGTGCTCGTCCGCAACGGCGGCTACGTGCACGGCTACGAGAGCGGCTCGCGCGGCCTGACCGGCACCACCTCCGGGATCGGCGCGAGCGGTCTGGGCAGCACGGGCGGCGTGGACACCCTCGGGGCGGGCACGATGGGCTCCGCGAGCATGGGCGCGGGCAGCGTGAGCTCCGGCAGCGTCCGCAACGACGACCTGCGCGACCGCTACCCCACCACGGAATCCGCCGACCTGCGCCTGCGCGACATCGACTCCAGCCTCTCGCGCGGCGACCTCGCCGAGCGCGAGCGCCTCCAGCTGCTCGAGGAGCGCCTCTTCGTCGAGAAGCACCGCGAGCTGCTCGGCAGCGTCGAGGTCGGCAAGCACGTCGAGACGCGCCAGCAGAACGTGAACGTGGAGCTCCAGCACGAGGAGCTCGTCATCGAGCGCCGTCCCGTGAACGACGGGCGTCCGGTGGAGGGCAACGTGACGCTCGGCGCGGGCAGCGAGACGTTGCGCGTGGACCTGGAGGCCGAGCGCGCGAACGTGCAGAAGCAGGCGTACGTCGTGGAGGAGGTCGAGGTGGGCAAGCGCACCGAGACCGAGCAGCGCACCTTCACGGAGACCGTGGGCCGCGAGGTTCTCGACGTGAACCAGACGGGCGACGTGAACCTGCGTGACGCGGACGGCGACCTCCGCGACGACCGCAACAACCGCCGCTGAGCGAGGTCCTGACGTGAGGGGGGCGGGCCCAAGCGCGGGCCCGCCCCCTCGTCACGTCGCTACCTGCACAGCGTCGTGCGGCACACCTCCAGCTCGGCCCAGTCGAGGCCTGCCTTCACGACGAGCTTGACGTGCAGCACGCCCCCCTCGTAGGCGTACACGTTCCCGGCGGTGCTGCCCTCCAGGTCCGCGAGCGCCACCTTCGTGAGGCGGTTGCGTTCGTCCACCCACCAGTCCCTGTACAGGGCGGGCTCGGTGGAGTACGGCAGGCTGAGGCGCAGCGTGTCGCCCGGCCTGCGGTCGTTCAGGCCGATCCGCAGGCGCGCCGGGGCGGAGCCGGCGTACGCGAGGGTGTACTTCTCGCCGAGCGGCACGCTCGTGGAGACGTACGTCCGGCCGTCGGGCACGCCCGCGAGGGTGACGTTCACGGCGTCGCGGGCGCGCGTGACGGTGAGGGCGCCCGCGCCGGACGCGCTCACGTCGTCCAGCCAGAGGCGGCCGTAGTCCTTCTGGCACACGTACGCGTTCCAGTCGTCGCGTCGCGCGCAGGACGCGTCGAAGAGCAGCGCACTGTTCGCGGCGACGACCCGCCCGGCGGTGCCGGTGACGCTGCCGTCCGCGTCACGGAACACGGCCGCGCGGTCCCCGTCGTACCCGGCGGCGGGATCCTCGAGGTACACGCGGTTCGCGTTCACGAAGGTGAGGGTGTCGGCGGCGTTGAGGGGACTGAGCGGGAAGGCGTTGCGGCGCAGGTAGCCCAGGGCGCTCGCCGGGCGCTGCGCGTCCGGCGTGAAGTTCACGAAGGTGCTGCCGCGCGCGCTCACGCGCCCGTCGTAGAACTCGAAGCCGCGGATCGGAAAGGACGGCTCCCACCACAGCGGGAGGCTGCCGCCGTCCGCGCGCCTGGTCTCCCAGGAGGGACCCTCGCCGCCGCGGTTGGCGCTCTCCCCCACCACGAGGGCGTTCACGAGGTGCGAGTCGTTCGACGCGAAGGTCGCGCCGATGGCGTTGTCGGCGAGGACGGCGTTCGTGAGGTCGTGACCCTCGCCGCGCAGCCACACGCCCCGGAAGCGGTTCTTGTACGCGGTGAGGTCCGCGAAGTTCGCGCGCACGACCTCGGACTTCGGATCGGCGGGGTCCTTCGAGGGGCGGTACCACGTCGTCTCGGCGGCGAGGGTGCTGGCGTTCGGGCCGCCGTCCACGTTGAGGCCGGTGCTGCCGTTGGAGTGTGCGACGTTGCCGCTGAACTCCCCGAGGGGCGTGCGGCGCGGCCAGACGCTCCCGCCGTTCGCGGCGGAGAGTCCGGTGGGGTGCTCGGGCAGGGCGTACCAGAAGCCGGTGCCGTCCGAACCGGCGGCGACGTTGCCGCGTACGGTGTTGGCGGGGTTGGTGATCCAGAACGTCGCGGGTTCCGTGTCGGTGGGCAGGATGGCCGTCTCCCCGGCGTTCTTGTCGGGGCGGCGCGTGCCGAGCGCGAGGTTGTTCGTGATCTGGTTGCCGGTCTCCGCGCCGTCCTCCAGGAAGAAGCAGTGCCCGATGGTGCCGTACGCGACGTTGCCGTCGAGGGTGACGCGGTTGGTGCCGTGGACCGTGACGCAGCGGTTGAAGAGGCCGTGCAGGCTGCTGCCGCGCACGTACGAGCCGGGCGCGTCTCCGAGCATGTGGAAGTGGATGGGGTAGCGCCGCGTGACGCCCTTCTGGCCCATGCGGGTGAGCTCGGCGCCCTCGACGCGGGCCGTGGAGCCCGTCATGACCATGACGTGCCCGCCGAACCCGGACGCGGAACTCGCGGTCTCGCCGCGCACGACGACGTTGCGGCTCAGCAGGCCCACCTCGGCGCGCTCGTCGAGGGTGCGGCCTGCGAACGTCTGGAGTTCGCCGTGATGGGACCACTTCAGCGCCTGCGCGAGCGTGACGGTGCTGCCGGCCACACTCCGCACGACGACCTGCTCGGCGCGGCCCTGGTCGAAGTCCGAGGAGGCGACCACGAGGACGTCCCCGGCCCGCCAGTCGGGCGCGCGGTCCAGCACGAGTTCGTCCGTACCCGCGCGGGCGGTGCGCGCCAGGCGCGTCCACGAGAGGCGCGGCCTGCCGTGCAGGTCGAGCGTGCCGCCGTCCATCACGGCGATGACCTTGTCGCCCATGCCGTGGACGTCCTCGCCGGGCGTGCGGTCGGTGAGGGTGATGCTGACGTCGGCGGTGAGGGGCGCGGCCTCGGTGCCCGCCTCCAGCCGTCCGCCGTGGATCATGATCCAGTCGGCGCGCAGGTCCAGCGGCCGGTCGTCGAACGCGAGGGTGCTTCCGGCGGGGATGGTGACGCTCGCGAGGGGTGGAGGGCTCACGTCGAGCAGGACGCGCTTCCCGGTGGGGATCGTGACGGCGGCGCCCTCGGCGGGAACCTCACCCCCGGGCCAGGTGGCCGGGTCGGACCACTTCAGGACGGGGGCGGGTTGTGGACTGGGCTGCGGGAGGGCGCCGGGCGCGGGTGAGGGGGTGGGAGTGACGGTGGCGTCGGGAGCGCCCTGCCCGGCGCAGGCGGCGAGCAGGAGCGCCGTCAGCAGGCCTGACAGGATCGGCTTCTTCATCCTGGCTTCATCGTAGGGGTTGGTACGCTTCCCCTGCTGTGAAGAACTCACCCTGCAAGCTGCGTCACGATGGCGGATTTTCACGCCCGTTTACCCCATTCAGGGGGTAGGAGGGGCACACCTCTGGCCCCATCATCGAGATGAGATCGGTGAGGGAAGCCTCATCGGCTGGGTGGCGAAGAAGCTCGTCCCGTACTCGGGCACCTGGAACGAGCGGAGCCAGTGGTGCGACCGACCCGGCGACACGACGCGCGACGCGCGTCGTCGTCCGCACGTCGGTCGGCAGGGCCCGGAAAGGACGCCGACCATGACACGATCCCGCTTCGGCTTCACGATCATCGAACTGCTCGTGGTCATCGCCGCCACCGGCGTGTTCGCGGCGCTGCTCGGCAGCACCATGCGCCCGGACCGCACCGCCGTCAACCAGGCGGCCAACGGCATGGCCGCCATGGTCGCCCGCGCCCGCCTCGAAGCGCTGCGCACGAACCAGCCCATGGGCGTCAGGATCGACCCCGCCATTCAGCGGGCCTTCGTCTTCGTCGACCGGAACCTCGACCTCGCGTTCGGCGCGGGCGACGAGCCGCTCGCGTCGACCGCCGTGACCTACGCGCAGGGCGACTACCGGGCCGTGCGGCTCAAGGCGACCGCCGCGACCACCCTCGTGTTCGACGCGCGCGGCGTCCTGCGCACCCTGAACGGCACGTCCAGCGTGCAGCTCACGAGCGTCACCGACGCCGCCACCCTGCGGACCGTCACGGTCAGCGCGCAGGGAAGGAGCGCCGTCGAGTGAGACGCGCGCAGGGACTCACGCTCGTCGAGATGCTCGTCGCGCTCTCCGTCCTCAGTCTGGCCCTCGTGGCCCTCGCGCAGAGCCAGCTCGTGAACATGGAGCAGACCCGCCGTGCCCGCGCGGAGACCAGCGTGAAGGCCGACCTCGTCGCGGGCATCGAGTACGTCGAGAGCCTGCTGCTGCGCTACGAACGCGTCTCCGGCTCCGGCGCGGCCGCCACGCCGCAGAACGCCTACTTCTTCACGTGGTTCTGGAACAACTGCGGCGGCGCGGCCGTCGCGGGCGCGCCCACCCCGTCCGTCTCGACGGCCCTCAGGTGCCAGGGCAGCGTCCCGCCTGCCCGTGCGGACGGCGCCCCGCCCGCCGCGCTCGTCGCGGGCGTCACCCCGCCCGCCACGCGGGGCGGCTTCACCTTCACCGTCAGCGCGAGCACCGCCGTCGCCGACGAGGGCGTGCTGCGCGTCGTCGTGTCCTCCGGCGAGGGCCGCGAGCGGCTCAGCCTCACCGACACCGTCGCCTGCTACGACGTCTACCCGTCCCCCACGCGGGACCTGCCCGCCCCCTGCCCCGCCGCCCGGACCCTGCCCGTGAACCCGACGAACGGCCCGGGGAGCCGCCTGTGAGGACGCCCGCCCGGACGGGCTTCACGATCGTGGAGCTGCTCGTCACCGGAACGATCCTGCTCGTCGTGCTGGGCGCCGCGCTGAACTACATCGGCACGCAGAACCGGGCGACGCGACTGGTGCAGGCCAGGAACGACGCGCAGGACGCCGTCCGGGTCGTCTCGCAGGTGCTGCTGCAGGACCTGCAGTCGGCCGGGACGAGCCGTTACGTGAGCGGCAACAGCGTCGGGACCCTCCCCTTCGCGTCCTGCACGCCGACCACGCCGTGCCTCGCGGCGATCGACGGCGGCGCCCGTGACGGCGTCAGCGTCCGCTACCTCACGTCCCTGCGCGACACCGTGAGCGCCTGCCGCGAGGTCCGCTACCGCTTCGACGCGCCCGGCGCCACGACGCTGCGGCGGCGCGACGTCACCTGCGGCACCCCGGAAACGCCCGGCACCCCCGACCCCGAGTTCGCGCGGAACGTGCTCGTCATGAACGTCACGTACGTCTGCAGCGACGGCCGCACCTTCGACACACCCGCGTGCCCCACGCCCGCGCCGACCGTCACGAACCCCTCGCCCCTGCCCGCGTACCCCCGCTCGGCGCGGCTGTCCCTGCTCGTCGCGTCGACCGCGCGTCTGCCCGACGCGAGCCCCTGGGTGTTCACCTACGTGGACGCGGCGGGCGTATCGCGCGCCGTGCCGTGCCCGACGGGCGCCGTGTGTTTCGGCAGCACGCAGGAGATCGCGATGGCCAACCTCAAGGACCAGTAGTCAGGAGGAGTCGTGAGCACCCACCAACGAGGCGTCGCCCTCATCACCACCCTCGCGGTCGTCGTCGTCGTGGCCCTGCTGGTCTTCGGCGCGATGTTCACCACCCAGATCGAACGCGCCAACGCCCGCAACGACCTCACCACCACCCAGGCGGAGTACATCGCCCGCGCGGGCCTGCAGAAGTACAAGACCGCCACCTTCCAGGCCTTCAACTTCTACCTCGCCAATCCCGCGCTGTACGCGGGCATCACGAGCCGGTACGCCCAGTGCGGGAACCTGCTCGCCGCCGGACTCGACCTCGACCGTGACGGCACCACCGACGGTCCAGGCGACCTGCGCGACAACGGCAGCCGGACGGAGGTGCTGCGGGACGTGAGCAGCGTCCTCGGGCAGTACACCGTGTCCTACCACGTCAACGGCGCCACGATCCTGCTGCGCTCCGTGGGCTCCACGCCCGGCGCGTTCGGCGGGAAGGCGACGGTGCAGACGGTCGTGCAGGGCCAGAACGCTGGGGTGTTCAGCAACGCCCTGTTCGCCGGGGGCGGCGCCACCAACCGCTACGTCAACGGCGGCGCGAACATCTGGGGCTCCGTCTACATCCAGGGCGACCCCGCCCAGCCCACCCAGAACGTCGTCCAGAGCAACGGCAACTTCACCATGAAGAATCACTACACGAACGCCCAGCTCGCGAGCGTGACGGGCCTGAGCAGCAGTCAGCTCGCGTCGTACCTCAAGCTCGAGGCGACCGAGCAGAAGGACCTGTGCGCGCGGTTGCGCGTCGCGTACGGCCGGGTCGAGCTGGGCGGCAGCAGCCTGATCGGGGAGGCCACCGCGCCCGACGGCTTCCAGGGGCGGGTACAGAGCCTGAACGTGGGCACGGGCGTGAACAGCGTGACGACGTCGGGCAGCGCGACCGTGAACGCGCAGGCGCCGACGGGCGCGTTCGACCTGAGCCAGCCCATCAACTTCCCGGTGCTGGACGCGGACGGGTCGGGACGGACGTACTGCAAGAGCGACCCCACCCGCACCTGGCGTCAGTGCCTGCAGAGCGACGCGGAGAGCAGGGGCATGGTGATCGACGTGACGGGCTCCACCGTGAGCATGCTGCCCGCCTCGGTGAACTTCTCCTGCACGCCCGGCAGGCTGAGCAGCGTCATCTCCGGCACTCCGCCCACCCTGACGTTCGGGACTTCGTCCATCTCCTGCACCTCGCCGGACCGCACGCGCGGCTTCACGTACTCGTACAACTCGGGCACAAAGCAGGGCACGCTGACCATCGCGGGCATCCTCGACCTGCGCGGCCTGAACGTGTACATGCAGGAGGACATGGTCGTGCGCTACCAGGGCAAGTCCACCCTGCTGGTCGAGCGCAAGAACGGTGTGGGCGGGAACGTCACGGTGGACGGCAACGTCCTGCCCGGCGGCGGGGGCCGCACCTTCCCCGACGCGGACGTCCTGGGGGTGCTCGCCGAGAACGACCTGCTGTTCACCGGCGACAACCAGAACGGTCTGCCGACCAGCCAGCAGATCGCGGTGGGGTTGTTCTACGCGGGCAACCAGACCACGGTCGCGCAGGGCGGGCGGGTGCTGGGCAACATCACGACCGGCACCTTCTGCACCAGCAGCAACTGCAACGCCGGGCAAAGCGCGCAGATCATCCAGGTGCCGGGGCTGGAGTACAACCTGCCGCCCGGCTTCGACAACCTCCGCAGCGACACCCTCGCCACCTACCGCGTGCTGTCCTACGAGCGAAGGTAGTCTTCATGGGCGCCCGCGTCACCCTTCGGGACTGCTAGCCTCGGGCATGACGAAGCAGGGCATCTCCTTCGCGCTGGTGGGCGTGGACGAACCGACGTACCTGAAGGTGCTGCGCGACATGACGCGCGAGGCGGTCTTCGCGCGGCCCCTGCAGCTGCTCGCGCAGCCCCCGAAGGGCGACGAGCCCGGCCGGCTCACCATCGCGTTCGAGGACGCGGACCAGGAGCAGGCCGTGCAGGCGATGCAGCGGCTCAAGACGATCATCCTGAGGTACGGGGTGCAGGTGGACAGTGTCAATAAGATGTAGAGACACGTCACCGGTCCAGGCATGAGCGAGGGGCCGTCCCCGAGCGTACGCAGCCACCCATGAGTGGAGAGACGCGTCAACGCACGAGGCATGAGCCCCGGGCCGTCCCGGGGCGTACGAAGCCACCCATGAGTGGAGAGACACGTCGACACACGAGGCATGAGCAACCCGACCGCTCGGGTGCGTACGTAGCCAAAAGCTGGACGGCCACGCCCAAGCCTGGAGAGACACGTAGACGCACGAGGCATGAGCCCC
The DNA here is from genome assembly GCF_000519345.1 of Deinococcus pimensis DSM 21231. Lineage (GTDB taxonomy): Bacteria > Deinococcota > Deinococci > Deinococcales > Deinococcaceae > Deinococcus_A > Deinococcus_A pimensis. Next base: position 44,445 of record NZ_KI912630.1, on the reverse strand, counting down.
GGGCCGTCCCCGAGCGTACGCAGCCAAAGCGCGGACGGCCTCCCTTCGCCGCCCCAGGCATGAGCAACCCGACCGCCTCCGTCCGCTTCCCTTATGCTGGTCCGCATGACCGATCTGCCCGTCCTCGTGCTGCTTCACGGCGCGCTCGGCTCCGGCGCGGGTTTCGCGGACGTCGTCCGGGAGCTCTCTCCTTTCGCGCGTGTGCTCGCGCCCGACCTGCCGGGGCACGGGGGCATGCCCCTGCCCGCGCGCTTCGCGACGGACGGCTTCGTGGACGCCGTGACGGACGTCCTCGACCGCGAGGGCGTGGAGCGCGCGCACGTGTTCGGCTACAGCATGGGCGGGCACGTGGCGCTCACGCTCGCGCTGCGCTCCCCCGAGCGGGTGGCGGGCGTGATGACCCTCGCGACGAAGCTGCGCTGGACGCCGGACGTCGCGGCGCGCGAGTCGCGTCTGCTGGACCTCGCGCGGATGCGGGAGAAGGTGCCGCGCTTCGCGGGCGAGCTGGAGGCCCGGCACGCGCCGACGCCGCTCGCGGACCTGCTGTCGCGCACGGCGGATTTCCTGCGGGAGCTCGGGGATTCGCCGGAACTCACGCCGGAGGTCCTCTCGGCGCTCGCGGTGCCCGCGCTGTTCGCCGTGGGCGACCGGGACGCGACCGTCACGCTGGACGAGACCGCCGGGGCCGCCCGCGCCGTCGAAGGTGCGGGCCTGCTGGTCCTGCCGGACGTGCCGCACCCGCTGGAGCGCGTGCCCACGTCCCGGCTGACCTTCGAGCTGCGCGGCTTCCTCGCGCGGACCTGAGACCCGGGCGGACGCCCGGTATACTTGCCGAATGACGTCCGCCCTCACCACCGCCGAGATCCGCGAGAAGTACCTGTCCTTCTTCGAGGGCAAGGGGCACCTGCGCCTGCCCTCGCACAGCCTGATCGCGCCCGACCCGACCACGCTGTTCACCGTGGCGGGCATGCAGCCCTTCAAGCCGCAGTTCCTCGGGGCCGCCGCGCGCTTCCCCGGGCACGAGGGCGAGAGAAAGCGCGTCACGACGGCGCAGAAGTGCCTGCGCGTGAACGACATCGAGAACGTCGGCCGGACGCTGCGGCACTGCAGCCTGCTGGAGATGCTGGGCAATTTCAGCTTCGGCGACTACTTCAAGCGTGACGCGATCCTCTTCGCGTGGGAGTTCCTGACGGGCGCCGAGTGGCTCGCGCTGGACCCCGCGAAGCTGCACGTCACGATCTACAAGGACGATCAGGAGGCCTTCGACGTCTGGACGAGGGAGTGCGGCCTGCCCGAGGAGCGCATCCTGCGCTTCGACGCGGACGAGAACTTCTGGCCCGCCGACGCGCCCGCCAAGGGTCCCAACGGTCCGTGCGGCCCGTGCTCGGAGATCTTCTACGATCGCGGCCCGGACTTCGGCAGCGACACCTGGGCCGACTATCAGGAGACGCGCGAGTCGGCGCGCTTCCTGGAGATCTGGAACCTCGTGTTCCCGCAGTACGACCGTCAGGACGGCGGGGTCCTCGCGGACCTGCCGTACAAGAACATCGACACGGGCATGGGGCTGGAGCGCATCGCGAGCGTGCTGCAGAACGTCCCGGACTTCTACTCCAACGACGTGTTCCTGCCGCTCGTGACGCGTGTCGCGGAGCTCTCCGGGAAGCCCTACGAGGGCGTGACGAGCCTGTCGCACCGCGTCATCGCGGAGCACGTGCGCAGCGTCAGCATGACGGTCGCGGACGGCGTGACGCTCAGCAACACGGGGCGCGGCTACGTGATCCGCAAGATCCTGCGCCGCGCGAGCCGTCACGCGTACCTGCTGGGCCTGCGCGAGCCGGTGCTGCACACCCTCGTGGGGCTCGTGGTGGAGCGCATGGGCGGCGCGTACCCCGAGCTGCGCGAGCGTCAGGCGGAGGTGGAGGCCGCGATCCGCGCGGAGGAGACGCGCTTCCTGACGACGCTGGAGAGCGGCACGACCCGCCTGGAGGCGATCCTCGCGAAGATCGAGAAGGGCGAGATGCTGTCCGGCACGGAGGCCTTCACGCTGTACGACACGTACGGCTTCCCGCTGGACCTCACGAGGGAGATCGCGGAGGAGTACGGCGTCGGCGTGGACGAGGCGGGCTTCGACCGGGCGCTGGAGGAGCAGCAGGAGCGGGCGCGCGCGGGCAGCAAGTACGGCAAGAGCGAGCTGTTCGGGGACGTGCAGGAGGCCCTCGACGAGGTCGCGCGGACGCACGGCGCGACGGACTTCGTCGGGTACGAGGACCTCGTGACGGAGGGCCGCGTGCTGGCCGTCGTGGAGCGCGGAGAGACGCTGACGCGGCTCCCGGCGGGCAGCGCGGCGCAGGTGGTCCTCGACCGGACGCCCTTCTACGCGGAGGGCGGCGGCGAGGTCGGCGATCGCGGCTGGCTGGAGTGGCAGGGCGGGCGCGGCTTCGTCCGTGACACCCGCAAGAGCCCGCAGGGTCTCTTCCTGCACGACCTCACCGTCGAGGAGGGCGAGCTGACGGTCGGCGCGTCGGTGCGCGGCGTCGTGGACCTCCCGGAGCGCCTCTCGACGCAGCGGCACCACACGGCCACGCACCTGCTGCACGCCGCGCTGCGCGCGGTGCTGGGCTCGGGCGTGCGTCAGGCGGGCTCGCTGGTGTCCCCGGATCGGCTGCGCTTCGACTTCTCGCACGGCGCCACCCTGACGCCCGAGCAGGTCCGCGAGGTGGAGCGCCTCGTGAACCGCTGGGTGCAGGCGGACTTCCCCGTGACGTACGCGTACATGAGCCTCGACGAGGCCCGCGCGACCGGCGCGATGGCGCTGTTCGGGGAGAAGTACGGCGACACGGTGCGCGTCGTGAGCGTGGAGGGCGGCGTGCCCTTCCAGGATCACGTCGTGACGAGCCGTGAGCTGTGCGGCGGCGCGCACGTGAAGCGCACGGGCGAGATCGGCTCCTTCGTGATCGTCTCGGAGGAGGGCCTCGCGGCGGGCGTGCGGCGCGTGGAGGCCCTCGCGGGCGAGGCGGCCACCGCGTACGTCCGTGAGCAGCTCACGACGCTCTCGGACCTCGCGCTGACGCTCAACACGAACCCGGCGGGCCTCGCGGAGCGCCTCGCGGGCCTGCAGGGGCAGTTGCGCGACCTGAACGCTCAGGTGACGACGCTGCGCCGTCAGCTGACGCAGGCGCAGATGGGCGGCGGCGCCGCGCAGGACGTGCGGGAACTCGGCGGGTTCAGGGTGGCGTCGCTGCGTCTGACGGGCGTGGAGGCGAGCGAGCTTCGCGGCGCCGCCGACGATCTGCTCGACCGCAGCGGCGCGGACCTCGCTGTGGTCGCGTCCGACCGGGGTCTCGTGGTGAAGGCGAGCAGGGACGCCGTGTCGCGCGGCGCGCACGCGGGTCAGCTCGTCGGGAAGCTCGCGCTCG
>NZ_KI912630.1:37108-40929 GCF_000519345.1 Deinococcus pimensis DSM 21231 | reverse complement strand
GACGCGGACGCGGCGCTCGGCGCGCTCGACACCGTGTTCTGAGCCAGGGTTCGCGGGGAGGGGCCGCACGGTGGCGGCCCCTCCCCGCTTTGCTCCCGCCCTGTCTAGGCAGAGGCAGCGTGGGGCGGCGCTGCGGCGGGTAGGGTGGAAGCGGTTCCGGTGACGCTCCGTGTCCCGCCATATCCAGGGTCGCTGGAACGGAAAGGCCTGCATGTTTCGACCCGTGTTCCGGTCCGTCCTTCTCGCCGCCCTGACCCTGCTCGCCTCGTGCGGTTCGGTGCGGCGTCCGACCGCTCCGGCGCTGGACGCCGCACCTCCGGCGAACCTCTCGGCACTCGCCGTCAACCCCTACGGCGAGTGCCCGCTGGAAGGTTGTACGGGGCGGCACGACGTGTTCTCCTTCGCGCCGATCTTCCTGAACGCCATGTCCGGAAGTCCGCTCGTCACGGGCCTCCTGCGGGAGGCGAGCGGCAGCGCGGACATCTCCACGGCCCTCGACCTGACGGCGAGCGTGGTCACGTCCCGCTGGCACTGGAACTCCTCCAGCTTTCAGGTGATGGTGCCCCTCAGACGCGACCCGACGGTGATCCTGCGCTTCGAGATGGTCGGCCCGGGAAGTTCCTCGAAGACGTCCGCCCCACGACCGTTCGATACTGGCCTCGTGAACTCCTCGGTGATGCTGGGCCGTGTGGACCACAGCGCGTACGGATACGACCGAGTCATCGTCGTGCAGGCGCAGAAACGCGTCGCGCATACCCTGATCCTGTCCGGTCAGGGCAAGGTGATCGGAGCGGACGTCGACGTGCCGCTCGCGGTGCGGCCCATGGCGCAGGCGCTCCCCGTCGGCGATCCGCGCCTCTCCGCCCAGCCGATCGCCGTCGTCCGCACACGTCGTCCTCCGGCACGCGCGCTGAACATGACGGACCTGACCTACGACGACGTCGATCCGCGCTGCTACCAGGACCAGCCGAACGGCGGCATGAACGGCCAGACCATCGTCGTCTGCCCCAACCCGCTCCCGCCTCGCTGCCCGGACCTGGACACCATGTCGCTCACGCGGGCGAACGTGACGTACGCGTCCGCCTGCGCGAAGCCCGCTCCCACGACGAAGCCGTGCCCGGAAATTCCGAGGGAGTTGACGCAGGCCCTTCGCAATGCGGAGGGAACCCTTGGGGCAGCCTCCACCGGCATGATCGCGGCTGCGAATGGGCTCGCTACGGCACGACTCGCCTTCTCCCAGGCCGGTTGCGGTTCACCCAATCCAATTGACAAAGCCAAGTGCGTGATGGCGATTGGAAGTGTTGTCACTGCAGGTGCCATCTTCGCGGTCGCCTCTTATGTCCTGAAGAATGCAATAGATCAAGTCAGTATCGCAAAAGCGGCGATCGCGGATTGGCGGTCGAGAAGTCCATGCTACTGAACGAGTATGCACACGCTTTTTCTTTCATCATGAGCGTTGTTCTGCTTGTCTTCGGTGGGGCCATCTTTGTGTCCTCCACGAGGAGGAGGGACTGGGTAGGAGCCTGTATTGGTCTCATCGCTGTTTATCTCGCCATCAAAGCACTAGAGGCTTGAAAGAGGGGGCTGCCCGTGGGCAGTCCCCTCTTTCACCTACCCTGTCTAGGCAGAGGCGGGGGCCAGTGTCTCGGAGACGGCTACGGTGGACGGCGGGCGCGGCCATGCCGCGTCCGGGAGGTGAACGTATGATCACGACTTCCGCCGTCCTGCTGGTCACCGTCGCGCTCGTGAGCGGCGCGGGCCTGTTCCTGATCCGTGAGGCCGCACGTCACCGGGCCGTCCTCACGGGCGTGGTGGGCGCGCTCCTCGCGCTGCTGCCGTGGGCGCTGCTGCTCTTCTCGGGGCCGGACCTGCGGTCCCAGAAGCCCGCGCCGATCGAGACGCTGCTGGGCTTCGCGCAGCTCGTCCTGTCGCTCGTCTTCGTCGTCGTGAGCCTCGCCGGGCGCGTGCGGGCGACGTGGCCGTCCCTGGTCCTGCTGCTCGCCGCGACCTTCGCGGACGCCCTCGTCTTCCTGCCGGAACTGACGCGCGAGGCGCTCGGGCTCGTCCTGACGCTCACGGCGCTCGGCGCCCTGCTCATGAGCCGGGAGCGCGCGGAGACCGCAGGCTGACCCGGCGGGCGTGACGAAGTTCGCCCCTGGGGCGGGCGATTGAAAACTTCTTCACGGCGTCAGGCGGGCGTCAGACGACAGGCGGATCGTGAGGAGGCTCATTCCCGCCTCAGGAGGTCCAAACATGAACGCACGCGTCCTCATCCTGCCCGTCCTGCTCGCCCTGGGCGCCGCTCAAGCGCAGAGCACGACCGCCCCCACCGCCCCCACCACCACGACCACCTTCGACGTGAAGGCGAACCTCGCCACGCTGAAGTCCCTCGCGGCGGGCGGCGCGACCGTCACCGTCGTCGACAAGGAGGGCAACCCCCTCGCGACCGTGCAGGCCGACGGTACCCTCAAGATCACGGACGGCGCGGACCTCTCCAGGGCCGCGGCCGTGACGGTGCTGCCCAAGGGCGCCGCCGAGGGCGCCGAGCCCACCAGGTACACCCTCACGACCACCCTCGATCGGGAAGGCCAGCCGAAGGTGACCGTCACGAACGCCGCCGGGAAGGACATTAGCGTGGCCCTGCCCGCCGCCGTGAACCGCGCCGCGCAAGGCGCCCAGAAGGCCGAGACGCCCGACGCGCCCGACACGGACGACACGGCCGCCACCGCTCCCGCCGGGAAGGGCAAGCCGAGGAAGTAACCTCGCGCGCCCGTGGATTCGGACGTCGGCCTCCCCCACCGGGGAGGCCTTCTTCCTTCCCCTCAGCCGGCGCGCGCCGCGCCGGGCTCCTCACGCGGGAGGCCGCGCAGCTGCAGCGCCAGCCCGAGCGCCGTGAGCGCCCCGAGCGCCGCGAACGACAGCCACGGCAGGGCGGGCTGACCCAGCGAACGGCCCGCGTCGTACAGGAGCCCGCCGATGGCGTTGCCGACCGCGCCGCCCACCCCGAGCGACAGCGCCCCGAAGCCGAAGTACGCGCCGTACAGGCCGGGCCGCGCGAGCCGCGCCGTGAGGGCCTGCTGCGTCGGGAAGGTCAGCATGCTGCCCGCGCTGAACACCGCCACGCACGCCAGCAGCGTCCAGAACGCGCCCGCGAACGCGAGTCCGCCGAGGCCGAGCGACACGAGGACGACGCCCGTCACGAAGATCCGCTTGGCGCTGAGGTGCCGTTCCGCGAGGCGCAGCAGGGGGTACTGCAGCAGCACCGCGAGGCCCGCGTTCACGCCGTACACCCAGCCGACGGCGCCCGCGCCGTGCAGTTCGGTGGCGCGCAGCGTGACGGCCACGTTGAGCTGCGTGGACAGCACGAAGTAGCCCGCCGCGAGCGCGGTGAACGTCACGAAGCGTCGGTCGCGCACGACCACCCCGAGCCCCGCGAGGCCCGCCTCCTTCCCACGCGTCTCCCCCGCCCCGCGTCCGCCGGGCAGGGTCGCCGCGACGAGCGCGAGCGCCACGAGGTACACGGACCCCGCGACGAGCGCGACGAGCGCGAAGCTCACGCTGTTCAGGAGGGCGCCCACGAGCGGACCGACGACCATGCCGACGTTGCCGGACACGCCCATCACCGAGAACACGCGGGAGCGCGATTCGGGCGTGGTGAGGGTCGTGACGGCCGCGTTCTTCGGCGCGTCGAACAGCGCGCCGCCCACGCCCGCCACGACCGACGCGAGCATCAGCGCCCAGAAGCCGTTCGCGGGACCCATCATCGCGAAGCCCACCGCGCGGATCGCGAGACCCGCGACGATCAGCCCGCGCGCCCCGAG
>NZ_KI912630.1:31001-37008 GCF_000519345.1 Deinococcus pimensis DSM 21231 | reverse complement strand
CCAGCGGCGCCCGCGCCCCAGCAGGGACAGGCCGATCGCGACGAGCACGAGGGGCCACGCGCGCGCCGCGCCCGCCCACACGGCGTCCAGGGGAAGGCCGGGGCCGTACTCGCCCAGCAGGAACAGCGCGCCGAGCGCGATCAGGATGGAGGCCAGCAGCACGTTGCTTCTCATGGGTCCAGCCTAGGCGGGCGCGGCGCGGGTGTCGTCGTCCGAAAGTGGTGCCCGGCCCGCCGAACGGCCTACCCGCCGGGCGGTGTGGAAGGATGGGACGCATGGCGAACGATCTCGTGACGCTCGGGCCCGGCGTGCACTCCTTCCCTGGCGCGGTGAACCAGCTCGTCGTGGAGGACGGGCGGGGCGGCGCGCTTCTCGTGGACAGCGGTCTCGACGAGTCCCACGCGAGGAAGCTCCTGCGGGCGGTGGAGGCGCGCGGCCTCACCCTCAGCGCGCTGCTGTGCACGCACAGCCACGCGGACCACTACGGGGGCAACGCCTTCCTGGAGAAGCGCCTTCCGGAACTCAAGGTCTTCGCGCCGCCCCTGGAGGAGGCGATCCTGCGCTACCCCGTGCTGGAGCCGCTGTACCTGTTCGGCGCGCGCCCGCCGCGCGAGCTGCGCGGCAAGTTCCTGATGGGGCCCGCGTCGAACGCGCGGCTCGCGCCCGAGCCGGGCCTCGCGCGCTTCGGGAGCGTCACGGTGGAACTGATCGAGGTGGCGGGGCACGCCAGCATGATGTTCGCCGTCCGCGTCGGGGACGTGCTGTTCGCGTCGGACGCGCTGTTCGGGCCGGACTCGCTGGAGAAGCACCCGCTGACCTTCTGCGTGGACAGCGCCCTCATGAAGGAGAGCGCCGCGCGGCTCGGGGCGCTCTCCGGCGTGCGGGTGGTGCTGCCCGGCCACGGCGAGCCCACGGAGGACCTCGCGGGACTCGTCGCGGCGAACCTCGCGGCGATGGAGCGCGTCACGGACGCGGTGCGGGAGGCGTGCCGGGAGCCCGCCAGCGTCGACGAACTCCTGCGGCGCGTGTGCGGCGCGCTGGGCGTGACCATGACGAACGCGGCGTCGGTGGTGCTCAACCGCAGCGTCGTGAGCGCGCACCTCGTGGAGCTGCTGGAGGTGGGCGCCGTGGAGATGGTGGTGCGGGACAACCGGCTGGAGTTCGGGGTGAAGGCGTCGTAACGCGCGCCTCACGCCGGGCGCGCGGCGCGGTGCGTAGCGTGGGGCATGACGAAGCGCACCGAGAGCGGCACGAAGGCGAACGGCAGGAGCGGCAGGGGCAAGGCCGGAGCGGCGGACGCGGGCGCCGCGCAGACGCAGGGCGCCTCGAGCGTCTCGAACGCCCAGGCCCACACGGACGCCGCGCACCGGAACCCGGAGCGTCCGCAGGACATGGAATTCAACCAGCTCGTCGACCACAACTACCTGGAGGAGCAGGAGTTCTCCACGGTCGCGGAGACGCTGCAGCGCAACCTCGCGACGAGCGTCAGCCTGTACCTGAAGTTCAAGAAGTTCCACTGGGACATCCGCGGACGCATGTTCCGCGACCTGCACCTCGCGTACGACGAGATGGCGGCCGAGGTGTTCGAGTCCATCGACGTGCTCGCCGAGCGGCTCGTGATGCTGGGCGGCAGCCCCGTCGCGGCGCCCACCGACATCGACCGCCTCTCCACGGTCCGCGTGCCCACCGAGACGATCCGCGACGCGCGCGAGCAGCTCGAACAGCTCGTGGAGGACCACACGAACCTCACGAGGAAGATGCGCGACGACTCCAAGGCCTGCGACGACGCGGACGATCCCGCCACGGCCGACATCTACAACGGGCTGCTGCACCGTCACGACGAGCACCGCTGGATGCTGCAGGCGATCCTCGACGACGGCCGCCTGAACTGACGACCGTGCCCCGCACGAAGCTCGAGTCCCGCTCGGTGAGGCTCACGACGCGCCACAAGGGCTTCGACTACTCCCTCGACTACAGGAATCTGGACCTGCGCGCCCGCCCGGACCTGTACCGGGTGGGCGTCGGGGAGCAGGGCGTGCTGGTCGTGGAGCCCTACCGCAGCGAGATCCTGCCGCACTGGCGCTTCGCGACGCCCGACGTGGCGCGGGGGAGCAGCGAACGCATCTTCGCGATGTTCCTCGACTACCTGCGCGCAGGGGACTTCGTGGGCGCCGACATGGCCCGCAAGTTCCTCCAGATGGGCTACACGCGCGCGCGGCGCTACAGCAACCACAAGGGGGGCCGCAAGTACGACCCCGCGACGGGCGAGGAGCTGCCGCGCGGCTTCGATCCCGTGAAGGCGGAGTCCGCCGCGATCTTCAAGGCCCGCTGGGACGAGGCGCGCGTGAACCCCGAGTACAGAAGGCTGATGGCGGAGCACAAGGCCCGGTACGAACAGGGACGCGAGGACGACCCACGCCCGGACGGCGCGGCCCCCCGCGCCGGCGAAGACTGAACACTCGTCGGCCACCCGAAGGCCCGAGCGGACACGACAACGCCCCTGGCCCGGACGCCCGGACCGCTCCCTAGTCTTCCTTCGTGGCCCAGCGCAGCAGCCGTCCGTCCTCGGGGTCGACGCGTTCGCCGACGAGTCGCAGGCCCGCCTTTTCGAGCACGCGAATGGACGCGGCGTTGTCGGGGAGGGTCTCGGCGGTGACGCGCCGCACGCCCGGCTGCGCGAGGCCCCACGTGACGAGCGCCCGCGCCATCTCGGTGGCGTACCCGCGTCCCCACCACGTGGGGCCGAGGCCGTAGCCGAACTCGGCGTCGCCGCGCGCGTCGGGGCGTCCCTTGAAGCCCATCTGCCCGACGGCGGTGGAGGTGGCGCGCTCCACGATGACGCCGCCCCACTCCTCGTGCCGGGGGTCGTAGTGTTCGGCCCAGGTCGGGAAGAACGGGAGGATCGCGCCGGGCCACTCGGGCGGGAAGCGGACGCGCAGGGGACCTTCGGGCGTGAGGACGTCGGCGTGGAAGTCGTCGCGCTCCAGGCGCTCCAGGATGACGTGCAGGGGCGTGGACAGCAGGATCAGGCGGTCGGTCCGGAGGTACATGGGGCGCTCCTTGAGGGGACGTGGGAAATCGTGCGCGCGCCCTTGCGCGGCGCGTCGGGCCTGCGGAATAGTGGGCGGTAGCCTTGAAGTCGATCGTGAAGCCGTCCCTCACCGAGACCGCCCCGGGCGGCGCCGTCTCCCCTGCCGGTGACGGCCGGGCGGAGGCGCGGCCCACGAAGCGTCTGCTGCTGCTGGCGGACTTCGTGCATCCCTTCGTGTACCGCGAGGGCTTCCCGCAGGGCGTGCCGGACGTGGACCTCGTGCTGGTCGCGGGGGACGTGCCGGGCTACTACCTGGAGTTCCTCGCGACGAAGATGGCGGTGCCGGTGGTGTACGTGCACGGCAACCACGCGAACGAGTTCGTGAACGAGGGCGACGGGCAGGTCCGCGAGCCGCGCGGCGTGATCAACGCGCACCGCCGCATCCTGGACGTGGCGGGACTGCGCGTGGCGGGCTGGGGCGGCGTGCCCCGCTACCGCGAGGGCGGCAGCGGGCAGTACGGGACGTATGAGGCGAATGTGGGTCTGGGCCTGCTGGGCTGGCGGCTGCGGGGCCGTCCGCTGGACGTGCTGCTGACGCACGCGCCGCCGGAGGGGCCGCACGCGGGGCAGGACTTCGCGCACCGGGGCTGCGCGGCCATCACGCGCTTCATCGCGCGGCACCACCCCCGGCTCGTGGTGCACGGGCACATCCACGAGTACGAGGGCAAGAAGATCGAGTACAGCGAGGACGGCACCCGCGTCGTGAACGCGTACGGGTACCGTGTGGTGGAGCTGTAACGGCAAGCGCTAGACGCGCGCCGCGAGGAACGCCTCGGCGCGCTCGACGGGCAGCTGCCAGATGACGTGCGTGTGCGACGGTCGGAAGCCCAGCTCGGTGTTGATGGAGAGCATCGCCTCGTTGACCTTCGCGTTGGTGGTCCGCACGACGCGCGCGTCACCGTTCGCGGCGAGCAGGCGGCGCAGGTTCTCCGCCTTGAGCCAGCGACCGAGGCCCAGCCCGCGCGTGTCGGTGCGGACGCCCGTGCCGCTCTGATGGACGATGGCGGCGCGGTCGGGGTGCCACCACAGCTCGCTGAAGCCGTCGAGACGGCCCGTGGGGCGGTGACGGACGACGCTGGTGAGGCGGCGGCGTCCGCTGGCGCGGAAGCTCTCGTCCCAGGCGCGCTGAAGCTCCACGGTGGGTTCCCAGTCGTCCGTCTGGAGGTCGCCGCGCGGGGCGGTGTTCATGACCTTCATCAGATCCACCCAGGCCTGCAGGTGCTCCTCGGGGTGGCCGTCGTCCCAGACGAGCAGTTCGTGGTCGGCGGCGCGCTCCCCGGCGCGGCGCGTCCAGTCCTCCAGCAGGGCGTGGTCGAGCGTGGCGAGGTCGAGCTCGTTGACGTGGTTCACGAGGCCCTCGGTCGCTCCGGCCGCGCGGAGCGTGTCGAACGAGGCGGGCACGAGGTCCGTGGCGTTCGTGAGGAGCAGCGTGCGGCCGTCCTCGCGGGCGGTCCGCGTCACGAGCCCGAGGAGCGTCCGTCCGATGCCACGACGTCTCCAGGCGGGCCGCACGACGATCTCGAAGTCCGCGACGTGGCGGTTCGTCTCGGCGCGCAGCCAGCTGACGTGCGCGGACGCCACGAGGCGGCCCGCGTCGTCGTGAACGTCCCAGGCGCGCAGTTCGATCACGTCGGGCAGCCCGCGCAGGTTCGCGGTGAGCGCGGCGAGGCTGTCGGGCGGGTCGTGCGGGTGCTGCTCGCGGCGCAGTTCCTCGAAGAGGTCGTACAGGTCGCGGAGCTGCTCGTCGGTGGCCGCGCGCACGTCGAAGGGCGTGAGCCGCAGGTCGGGTCCCAGGTTCATGAAGACAGTGTGCGCGCGCTCTTTGCATGGCGGCATGAGCCTTTTGGCGGGTACGGGCAGCGTCGTGGCTCATCTGTCCGTGGGGGCGCGGGTGCTGTACTCACGCCATGACGTGGGACTGCGTGATCGTCGGGGCGGGGCCGGCCGGGCTCTCGGCCGCCGTGTACATGGGGCGTTTCCGCCGGAAGGTGCTGCTGGTGGATTCGGGGCGGGGCCGCTGGTCGTACGGGCAGCGCAACGAGAACTACCTCGGCTTTCCACGCGGGGTGAGCGCGCGCCGTCTGCATCACCTCGGGGTGGCGCAGGCGGAACGCTTCGGGGTGGAGCTCTGCGCGGACGAGGTGGAACGCGTCACGCACGATGGGGAGCTCTACACGCTCACGGTGGCGCGCGGCGAGCCCCTGCGGGCCCGCACGGTGATCTGGGCGGCGGGCGTGCGTGACCTGTGGCCGGACTTCCCGGGCGCGCGGCGCCTCGTGGGGAAGCAGCTGTTCTGGTGCATCGTGTGCGACGGCTGGCGCACCCTGGACCGCCGGGTGGTGCTGCTCGGCAACGACGATCACGCGGCGGGCACGGTGCTGCAGTTCCTGACGTACACGCCGCACCTCACGATGGTCGTGGACCCCGACCACGACGAGCTCTCCGCGCGCGCCCTCCAGAAGCTCAGGCAGGACGGCGTGCGGCTCGTGCGGGGCCGGGTGCGCCGCGCGGTGGTGCGGGAGAACGAGCTGCGCGAGGTGCTCCTCGCGGACGGGGAGCGGCTGGAGGCGGACCTGCTGTTCAGCCTGTACGGCAGCCGCCCCAACACCGCCGCCATCGCGGAGCTCGGGGTGGACCTCGCCCGCAACGGGCACGTCCGCATCAACGAGAAGAACCAGACGAACCTGGAGACGTTCTTCGCGGCGGGCGACGTGACGAACAAACACGGGCATCAGGTGGCGAGCGCCGTGCACGAGGGCGCGCAGGCGGCGCAGGCGGCGAACCACGTGCTGTACCCGGAGCGGCAGCAGCTTCCGGCGCTGGCACGGGACGGTTAGGCCCCCACCGCGCTCCACACCGCTTCCGCCACCGCGTCCTGCACGGCCGCCGCGAGCAGCAGCGGATCGGCGGCGGGGG
>NZ_KI912630.1:27885-30901 GCF_000519345.1 Deinococcus pimensis DSM 21231 | reverse complement strand
CCGCGCCCTCGCCGGGCACCTGCTGCGCGAGGGCGCGCGCCTCACCGTCGCGGACCTGCGGCCCGAGAAGGCGCAGCGCCTCGCGGAGGACACCAACGGCGGCGTCACCGTCGTCGACGCGGACGCCATCTTCGACGTGCCCTGCGACGTCTTCTCCCCCTGCGGGTTCGGGCACAGCATCCGCAGCACCAACGTGCCGCGCCTCCAGGCGAAGATCATCGCGGGCGGCGAGCACAACCCCCTGACCCGACGCGGGCAGGACCTCATCAAGGAGGCCGGAATCGTGTACGTCCCCGACTTCGCCGTGAACGCCGCCGGGCTCATCGCGGGCGCCACCGGCCAGAGCGCCGAGGAGGCCGCCGAGCGCGTCTACCAGAACGTCTCGCGGATCTTCGCGGAGGCCGCCCGCACCGGGAAGCCCACCCACGTCGTGGCGCGCGCCCTCGCGCTCGCCCGCATCCGCCTCATCGGCTCGCTCGGCGCGCGCGGGAGCGAGCTGTGAGCGGCGCCTCCTTCGTGATCGGCGTGGCGGGCGGCAGCGGGAGCGGCAAGACCACCGTCACGCGCCGCGTGCTGGAGACCGTCGGCGCGTCGGGCGCGGCGGTCCTCAACCAGGACAACTACTACCGCGATCAGAGCGACATCCCCTTCGACGCGCGGCTCGGCACGAACTACGACCATCCCGCCGCGTTCGACTGGGACCTGCTGCTCGAACACCTCGACGCGCTCACCAGCCACGTGCCCGTCGAGATGCCCACCTACGACTTCACGCAGCACACCCGCGCGGCCGTCACGCAGCGCGTCGTGCCCGCGCCCGTGATCGTGCTCGAAGGCTTCTTCGCGCTGTACGACGCCCGCGTCCGCGAGAAGATGCACCTCAAGGTCTTCGTGGACGCCGACGCGGACGTGCGCTTCATCCGCCGTCTGCTGCGCGACACGCAGGAACGCGGACGCAGCGCGGAGAGCGTCATCCATCAGTACCTGGAGTACGTGCGGCCCATGCACCTGCAGTTCGTGGAGCCCACCAAGCGCTACGCCGACGTGATCATCCCGCACGGCGGGATGAACGAGCCCGCGCTCGACATGCTCACCGCCCGCATCCGCGCGACGCTCGGCTGAGTTCCGCCCTTCCCGGACGGCCCCGCCTGCAGGCGGGGCCGTCTCAACCTGATCTTCATGCGAACTGCGATACTGTCACGGTGCAGTCCGAACCCGCCACTTCCGCCGCGGGACGCCTCCGGGGCGTCCTGCTCGTCGTGCTCCTGCTGAGCCTCGTCCCGGCGCTCATCCTCGCCTGGAACCGGATCCGCTACGAGCAGGCCTCCCGCACCGTCACGATCGTGATGGACTACCCCGCCCTGCTGTCGCACGCGCGCAACCTCGGCCGCGACCCGGAGGCGCTCCTCCGGGAGTACCGCGGGCTCGGCGTGAACGGCGCCGCGGTGTACGAGGACGTCGTCGCGAGCCTCGTGCAGCGCGGCGAGGCGATCCTGCGCGGCGGCACCGACTTCGTCGCCGAGGACCCCGAGGCGGCGCGCCGCGCGGGCATCGAGCCCGGCTGGACGTACCTGAGCTCCGTCGTGCCCGGTACCGTGGAGGCGCTCCCCGCGCGCTACACCTACCAGACGAAGAAGGTCCGCGCGGACGGCCGTGACTGGATCGGCTGGCCCGTCAACATCGGCGCGGTGTCCGCCGGACCCGACCGCAAGCTCATCGCGCGCCTGAAGGGCGAGGGGCTCAACGTGGTGTACCGTCCCTTCGACTCGCCCGTCGAGAAGCAGGTCGCGGCGGACTGGCCGGACGTGCCCTACATCGCCTTCACGGACGTGGAGGTGCCCGGCGCGGACGATCCCGCCCGCTTCGAGCAGCTCAAGGCGCGCATGGGGAGCCGCGTGCCCGCCATCATCGAGTTCACCCCGCAGAAGGGCATGGACGAGCTCATCCAGGACCGTCCCGCCATCCGCATGTTCTCCATCCGTCCCGAGTGGCAGGCGCTGCTGGAGCCCGACGAGGTCGCCAGCAAGTTCGTCCTCGCGGCGCGCGAGCGCAGCCACCGCCTGCTGTACGTCCGGCCCTTCGACACGGAGGCGCAGACGACGGAGTTCCTCTCGAAGGTGCAGTCCGGCCTGCGCAAGGCGGGCATCTCGGTCGGCACGCCCGTCCTCGTGAACTACCAGCCGAGCGCGGCGCTGCGCGCGCTGTCCCTGCTGGGGCCGCTCGTGGCGCTCGCGCTGCTCGCGCTGAGCTACCCGCTGCGCCGCCTCGGCTGGCTCGTGGCGCTCGGCACGCTCGCGCTGGTGGCCGTCACGAACTTCGGTTCGCCCTTCGCGGCGGGCGCGCTGCTCGCCGCCGTCACCTTCCCCGCGCTGGGCTTCGTGATGCGCCGCGAGCGGCCCACGGACTGGCTCGTCGCGACGGGCTTCAGTCTCGTCGGGGTGCTGTTCGTCGCGGCGCTCGGCACGGAACGCCTGTCCATGCTGGGCCTGGAGCCCTTCAAGGGGGTCGGCCTGACGCTGGTGGTGCCGCTCGGGCTGTTCGCGCTGTCGCTGCTGCCGCGTCAGGACATCCGCAAGACCGCCGTGGACCTCTACAACACGCCCATGAAGCTCGGCGACCTCGCGATCATCATGGTGGGCCTCGCGGCGATCGCGCTGATCGTGCTGCGCCGCGGCAACACGCCCGCCGTGGGCGTCAGCGCCACCGAGGCGAAGGTGCGCGCCCTGCTGCAGGACAACATCATCCGACCGCGCTTCAAGGAGATCGCCGGGCACCCCGCCGCGATCCTGGGTCTCTCGAAGCGCTTCCCGCCGTACTTCTCGTACCTGCTGCTGCTCGGCGGCGTGGTGGGGCAGGCGAGCATCCTCAACACCTTCAGCCACTTCCACACGCCCCTGCTGATCTCCTTCCAGCGCGCCATCAACGGCGTCGCGTTCGGCGGCGTGATCGGCTTCGTGCTGCTGCCGCTCGTCGTGTGGGGCATCGGGCTGTTCCGCCGCGGGCCGGGCGCGGGCCCGCG
>NZ_KI912630.1:26387-27785 GCF_000519345.1 Deinococcus pimensis DSM 21231 | reverse complement strand
TACAGGCTCGACAGGAGGCCGCCCGCGATGCCGGTGCTGGCGGGCGCGGCGGGCTCCACGTGCGCGCTCGTGGCGGGCGCGGACAGGTCGAGGTCGCCGAAGTCGTCGTCGGCGGTGGCGGCGGCGGGGACGTTCTCCTCGACCAGGGCGGGCTCGTCGAGGGCGGGTTCGGCCATGACGGGCGCGGCGGCCTGCGGGGTCTCCTCCTCGTCGAGTTCGAGTTCGAACTCGTCGATGTCGTCCTGCGGGACGGGCGCGGCGTCGGCCCGGGCGCTCGCGATGAACTCGGTGATGTCGCTCTCGACGCCGGCGGCGGCGAGGGCCTGGGTGTTCATGCTGAGGCTGGCGACGTCGCCCTCCCAGTCGGGCGGGGGCAGGTCGACGGGCGTGGAGGGCAGTTCCTCCTCGCCGAACATGAGGCGCGTCAGGTAGTTCAGGATGTCGGCCTCGACGATCTGGCCGCCCTCTCCCGTTCCCCGGATCTTGCGCCAGTCGATTCCGTTCTGCTCGGCCAGATCCCTGGCCTGCGGTGCGATCATTTCCACGTGGTCCCCTTTCGACGTCCCGGGCCGCCCGGTGGCGGCCGTCTACCCTCAAGCTTCGAGAGCAATTCTAGAACACGCTCTCATGTTTACGTGCACTGCCCGCATTGTAGTTGAACGACCTCTTACATGTTTCTGACAAGCCATGAACGTGAAAAAACCGCGCGTGGCCGGGCTCGTGGTAGGCTTCCCTGCGACACGCGCAGCGCGCGCGCACGGAGACGCCAGATGCCACACACCCACGTCCATCACGCCCGCCCCGAAGGAGGAGTCCGTGCAGCTCTTCGATGAGATCACCGCGCGCGGGCACGAGCAGGTCACGCTGGTCCAGCACGCGCCGAGCGGCCTGCGCGCCGTCCTCGCGCTGCACAGCACCGTCCTCGGCCCCGCCATCGCGGGCTGCCGCCTCATGCCCTCCTACGACGAGGAACGCGCCCTCAAGGACGCCCTCGCGCTGAGCGAGTCGCTCACCCTCAAGGCGGCCCTCGCGGGCCTCAACCTCGGCGGGGGCGCGTGCATCGTGCTGCCCTCCGAGGGCCTCGACGACGAACCCCACGCGCGCGAGGCGCTCTTCCGCGCCGTCGGGCGGCAGGTGCGGCTCCTCGGCGGGCGGCTCGTCCTCACGGAGGACGTCGGCGTCGGCGCGCAGGACATCGCCTTCGCCGCGCAGGAGACGACCTTCACGCTCGGCATGAACACCGACACGCCCGCCGTCACCGCGTACGGCGTGTACCGGGGCATCAAGGCCGCCGCGAAGCACCACCTCGGCGGGGAGAGCATGCGCGGCGTGCGCGTCGCGATCCTCGGGACGGGCAGCGTGGGCCGCGCCCTCGCCGGGCACCTGCTGCGCGAGGGC
>NZ_KI912630.1:21381-26287 GCF_000519345.1 Deinococcus pimensis DSM 21231 | reverse complement strand
GAGCCGCGCGAGCAGCAGTTCCCGCTGGCCGTCCACGACGACCAGCCGGTCGGGCGTGGTGGGTTCGTCGGTGCCCGTGCAGGCGGCGAGCGCGGCCGTGAGGGCGACCGCGGCGAGGGTCGTGCGGGCGGGGTGCTTCACGGGTTGGTTCCTCCGAAGGGCAGGCCGGGCAGACGCGGGCCGTTAGGATCGACGATCAGCGACTGACCGCTGCCGGTGGGCAGGCTGACGGTGAAGCGGACGCGCTGATCGACCGGGTTGAGCTCGAACTGCAGCGCCCAGCAGCAGCGGTCGAGCGTGACGAGCAGGATCGGCTTGAGGGACTGCGGCTGCTGCGGCTTGCCGTTGAGCCAGCTGAAGGACTGGTTGAGGCCGAGCGTGACGTACGCGTCGGGGCGCGGGCCGCCGCCGAGCGCGAAGGTGGCGTTCAGCGGCCGGAGGGTGAGCTGCTCCAGCAGGTTGCCGCCGCTGCGGCTGCGGGCGTACGTGGCGGTGCCGGACAGGCCGACGCGGGGTGTGACGTCCAGGTTCGCGGTCAAGGCGGCGGACGTGAGCTCGAAGACGCTGTTGTCGAGGCCGGGCGTCGCGAAGGACGCCTGCGTGTCGAGCGTCTGTCCGGGCCGGGTGACGCGCACGCGGCCCGTGAGGGTCGGCGAGACCCACCCGCCGCGCCCGAGGTCGTACGTGCCGCCGTAGGTGGCGCTGTAGAAGGTCGCGGCGCCGCTGGGGCTGCTGATGCCGAAGGTGAGGGTGCCGCAGTTCTCCCGGCTGGCGGCGGTGCCGCTCGTGCAGGGCGCGGTGTAGTCCTCGCCGGGCTCCACGGCGCCGTCGGGCAGCAGGAAGGTGGCGGCGGCGTTGAAGCTCAGGTCGCGCCACGTGATCGTGCTCGTGCTGTTCAGGCGCGGGTTGCGCACGCTGAACTCGGTGCGGGCGTTCACGGTGACGGGATTGACGATGGCGTCCCGCGAGGCGGTCGCGTTGAGGGTGGCGGTGAGGGTGTCGAGGTAGCCCTGCTGGAGGTTGTAGTTCGCGCTCAGGGACGCCGTCGCGGCGGAGGTGGGGTCCGCGAACGTGAAGGTCGTGATGAGGGGCGTGTAGCCGGTCTGCTCGTCGAAGGAGGTGCTGGCGCTCAGGGACGGCCCGACGGTGGTGCGGCCCAGCGTGGCCTGCACCGACCAGTTGTCGAGCTCGTTCTCGAAGAGGTTGTAGTTGAGGGTGCCCGTGGCGTTCAGGGGGTCGGGCGTGAGGGTGACGCTGAAGCGCGC
Source organism: Deinococcus pimensis DSM 21231 (assembly GCF_000519345.1). GTDB lineage: Bacteria > Deinococcota > Deinococci > Deinococcales > Deinococcaceae > Deinococcus_A > Deinococcus_A pimensis. Next base: position 25,022 of record NZ_KI912630.1, on the reverse strand, counting down.
GGGCGCCTGGTTGTCGGTGGGCTGCACGAAGTCGTAGCGCTGCGCGCCCTCCACGGACAGCCAGGGCGCGAGTCGCGAGCGCACGCCGAGCCCGAGGGTGGCGCTGAGCCGACGGCGGAAGCTCGTGTCGAGCGAGAAGGGCGCGACGCCCTCCTGACGCAGGTACTCGTAGTCGAGGGTGGCGCTCGTGTCTGCCGTGAAGTTCTGCGTGAGGGCCGCGCGCGCGAAGAGGTCCACGACGCGTTCGCCGCTGTTGTAGTAGTTCCCGGTGAAGGTGTTGCGGACGTTGAATTCCGCGCCGTTCCAGGGCCGCGTGAGGTACGTGATGACGTGCGACTCCTGCAGGCGGAAGCGGGAGATGTTGAGCTCCCCGCCGCGCGCCACGCTGGGCCGCGCGGGACCACGGTAGTTGCCGAGCGTGACCTTGAAGTCGGCGGTGAGGTCCCCGGCGGTGTAGGGGTTGAAGTCGAGGACGAGTTCGGGCCGTTTGAGCTGGCGGTTCAGCAGGAAGCCGTCCGGTTCGGGACCGAAGCGGTCCTCGTAGTTGAGCTGCGCGCCGAGGATGTCGAACTTCGCGTTCGCCTCCAGGTCGACGTTGCTGACGCCCTTGTCCGTGTCGGCACTGACGGTGCTGTCGCTGCGGTTGGCGGTGAGGGTGTAGTCGACGCCCGCGAGCGTGGCGTCCCAGGGCAGGAACCCGCGCGCGCTGACCCTGAAGTCCACGTCGTAGCCGCTCTTCCCGACGGGCCTGGGCGTGGCGAGAGCGTAGAGCTCGGCGAGGCGCACGCCGAGCGGGAGGTCGTAGGCGCGCATGTTCACGCCGAAGCCGATGTTGCTTTCACGGTTCTGGTAGTAGCGCAGCAGCGTGAAGCCCGACGCCTGCGTCCCGATCACGAAGGGCAGGTCGAGCAGGACGCGCAGGCCGTCCACGCTGTCCTGCTCGATCTGGAAGCGCGGCTGGGACTGCTTGTCCTGCAGCAGCAGCACCACGACGGGCAGGTACGCGACGGGCGCGTCGAGGAGCAGCAGCGTGGCGTCGTACGCGACGAGTCGGTCGCCGGGGTAGAGCAGCACGCGGCTGGCGCGGAAGGCGTAGTCGTTGGGGGTGCGTCCGCACTTCGCGCAGAGGGTGAAGTAGCCGGAGTCGACCTTGAGCTGGCCGGGAACGCGCTCGACGTCCTCGCCGCGGATCTCGAGGTCGCGGGTGGAGACGATGACGTCCTCCCCGGCGAGGTTCTCGGTGCCGAGGTTCACGACGATGTCCTGGCCCTGCAGGACCTGCTCGGTTTCCTGCCCGTCGGGGCCGCGCGGGAAGCTGGTGTAGCGGCCCGTCCCGACGAGGGTGAGGGTGCGGCGGGTCTTGTTGTACTCGACGCGGGTGGCGCTGACGGTGTCGCGGTCGATGCGGAGCTCGACGCGGCCACCGCTGATGATGACGAGTTCCTGCCCGTCGACCTTGCGCAGTTCGAGCCGGTCGGCGCTGACGATCTCCACGGTCCGCGCGAGCGCGGCGGGCGTCAGGGCGCCGAGAAGGGCAATCGTGATGGAGGCGACCAAACGGCGCATGATGACAAGCTTAACGACGCCGGATGAGGGGCGCGCGTGGGGGAAGCGTGAAGAAGTCTTCAAGCGTCTGCGGGGCGTGGTCACATCACGCCCGCCTCGTGGATGACCTTCACGCGGCCCACGAGGCCGTTCGTGAGCCGCACCTTGATGCCGTGCGGATGGCTGGGCGAGCTGGTGAGGAGCTGCGCGACGGTGCCGCGCGTGAGGCGCCCGGTGCGCTGGTCCTGCTTCTGGACGACGCTGACGTCGAGTCCCGGACGGACGTTGCGGCGCAGGCGTCCGTCGAGGGCGGCGGGGTCGGTCATACGGACAGCATAGGGCCGGGCGCGCGAGGACGAGGCGGTTCCCACGCGGGAACCGCCTCGTCCGGGAGGACCGGGCTCTACTCGGCGCCCACGCCGCCCAGGGCGGCCATCACGTCCTGCGGGGTGCTGCGCGGCAGGGGCCGCGTGGCGAACAGGGCCGCGGCGCTTCCCTGGGGGGTGGCGGCGCTCTCCTGCAGGGCGCTGAGGGCCGCGCCGGGGTAGTAGAAGCCGAGGATCTGCGAGGAGTTCCACGCGCCCGCCGCGAGTCCGGCGGCGCCCCACTGGGAGAGGCCGACGCCGTGCCCGTAGCCCGCGCCGGAGATGACGACGGGGTCCTGACCGCTGATCACGACGCGTGAGGAGAACGCACCGAGCGCGCGGACGAAGCCGCCCGCCTCCGCGCCGCCGATACGGGCGGTGCCGCCCGTCCCGGTGACGGTGACCTCCAGGGCGCGGCCCGAGGCGCTGACGCGGGTGAGCGCGACGTTCGTGACGGTGCCGACGCGGACGCCGTAGCGCCCCGCGACCTCCGCGACCTTCGTGAGGGGCTGCGCGACCGTCCAGGCGCTCTTCGGGCTGCGCGAGGCCGGGTCGGGCTGCGCGACGAGGTAGGGCAGGTCGTTGCCCCACACCTCGCCGGCGCTGGCGGTGAAGCCGCCGCTGTCACTGGAGAAGAAGGTCTTGGCGAGCTTCCCGCCGAAGGAGACGACCTGCGCGCCGGTCTGCTGGATCGCGACGTCCGTGGCGGGGTTCTCCCGGGCGAGGCCGCCGTACACCTGGCACTGCTCGGTGGCGCACAGGTCGTAGGGCGCGGCGGGGTTGAGCCGCGCGACGGCGTACGTCCGGGCGATGATCGCCTGGGCCTTGAGGGCCTCCAGCGGCCAGGAGGCGGGCATCTCGGCGGGGACGACGCCGCGCAGGTAGTCCTCGACGTCGAGGACGTTGATGGCGTCCACGCGGCCCGAGTTGACGCGCAGCAGCACGCCGCCACGGTAGTCGGCGCCGCCGATGCCGACGAGACTGCCGGGCGCGGGCGGGAGGTACAGGCTGGCGCTGCCGCTGTCCTGCCCGTCGAGGGTGAGGCGCGCGCCGCTGACGCCGACCTGCCACTCCGCGTAGGAGGTGGGCGCGGCGGGCGTGGTGGCGAGCGGGAGGCCGGTGGGCGTGGTGCTGATGGGCACGCGGATCCGGACGGTGGGGCCGGACGCGACGATCACGCGGACGTTCACGGCCTCGGCGGCGCCCGCGAGCAGCGGGAGCGCGAGGACCAGGGCGGTCCGGGCGGCGCTTCGGGAGGCGGGCACTCGCATGTTGAAAGGCACTATACACCACCTTATGAATCCAACCTTTAGAATTCTTCACTCACGGGGCGCTTGACGTGAGAACGGAGGGCAGGAGATAACGCGGGGGTGACGTGCTCATGTGAAGCGGGACACGCGGAAGCGGCCTCGACGTGACTCCGGGCCGGGTGTTCTCGCACGTCGGGCACCGCTTCGAGGAAGGCGAGTACGACGTGGTGATCGTGGGCGGCGGACGGCTCGGGCTGGCCTGCGCGTACTTCCTGCGTCGCCTCGCGCCCGACGCGCGCGTCCTGATCGTGGAGCGCGACGGCATCCCCAGCGAGGGCGGCGCGACGATCACGACGGCGGGCGTGTGGTCCTCGCTGGACCTGCCGCCACGGTGGGAGGCGCGGGCGGAGTGGACGCGGGAGGTGTGGCTCGACCCGGCCGCCCTGACGGGCGTCCGCCGTCCGCACGACCCGCGCTTTCG
>NZ_KI912630.1:21058-21281 GCF_000519345.1 Deinococcus pimensis DSM 21231 | reverse complement strand
CGCGGTGGCGCTCGGCGCGGACCTCATGATCAGCGCGGAGGCGCGCCTCGTGGCGGGCGGCGTGGAGCTCCGACGTCTCGACGTGACGAACACGATGCAGGTCGTGGTCGCCGAGACGCGGCGCGTACGGGCCGCGCGGGTGGTGATCGCGGCGGGCCACGAGGGCCCCCGCCTGCTGGAGGACGACCTGGGCGTGCTGAGCCCGCACGGCCGCGCGTGGGTG
>NZ_KI912630.1:15874-20958 GCF_000519345.1 Deinococcus pimensis DSM 21231 | reverse complement strand
TATCCCGGACTTCGAGGTACGTCAGTTACGCGTTACTCACCCGTGCGCCACTCACCTCCGAAGAGGTGCGTTCGACTTGCATGTCTTAAGCACGCCGCCAGCGTTCACCCTGAGCCAGGATCAAACTCTCCATAAGTGGTTCAGCACTCCCCAAAGGGAGATGTTGATGTGTTTGATGCCTCGCTTGCGCTTGGCTGTGGACTTCCGTGGAAGTCCCTCTCGATGCCCGAAGGCATCTTCGTGAGTCTGGAGTCACTCGGGGGAGTGACCGCTCACACCACCCTGTCGGGTGGGCCCCACTACACTCTTCAACCCTGCTTTTCATGCTGCCCGCGCGCCTTTCGGTGCGCCACCTCTTTCGAGGCTCAGCAAGAATAGATCATCGTCAGCGGTCTGTCAACACCTTGCGCGCGTCCCCGCAAAGAAGGGAGGGACCGCCCAGCGGACGGTCCCTCCCCTGCCCCGAGGGGCGCTCTACCTGCCGATCCAGGTCAGCGCCGCCTGCAGGATCTTGCCGCGCGACGCGGCGTCGAGCCCTTCCAGACCGAAGCCCATCGTGATGGTCTTGTAGTTGCCGGCGTCGTTGAGGACGATCGCGCCCGCCGGGCCCTGCACGGACTGGGCGCGCACCGTCGCGCCCTTCTTCGCCTGACCGGGAGGCGTCTTCTTGTCCTGCGCGCGCTCCTTGTCCTTGTCGGTCCGGATGGACTGCGCCGTGATCTGCGCGGCGGTCGTGCCCGTGCCGCCCCAGGTGCCCGCCAGCGTCGCGCCGCCGAGGGGCGCGATCACGTCCGGGTAGTACTGGTTCACGGCGCTGCCCTGCTTGTTGAGGGCGTAGCCGCCCGCGCCGAGCGCGCCGCTCGTCGAGAAGTTCGCCGTGCCAGAGGAGTCCTCCACGAACTGCGTCTTCAGGACGCTGCGGTAGAAGTCACCCGCGCCGATGTCGTAGCCGACGTCCTGCCCGGTCACGATGAGACGCCCGCCGCCCTGCAGGAACTGACGCAGCACGTCCTGGTCCTGCGCGGTGATGGTCTTCTCGTACTGCTCGCCGGTCGCCCAGATGACGACCTCGAACTTCTTCATCTCGCTCAGCGGGACCGCGCCCTGGGTCTTGGTATCCCAGCGGAAGGCCGACTCGGCGTTCGCCTTGATCGCGTCACGCAGGTACGCCGTCACGTCCGGACCCTCGCCCATGTCGTCGTCCACGAGCAGCACGCTGAGCTTCTTCGCGGGCTGCGGCGCGGGCGACGGCTGAGGCTGCGGGGCGGGCTGGGGCGCGGGCTGCTGCGCCTTCGCGTCACGGATGAAGCAGGCCTTCGCCGCGCCGGGCACCGGATCGGTGCCGAAGTGCGCGTTGGTGCACTCCTCCGTGTCGTTGCGGGTGAAGTACGCGAACTTGCCGTTCGCGCCGTACGCCACCTCCTTCGGGGAGTTGAAGACGCACTTCTCGCCCTCCCTGGCGCAGAAGGTGAAGCCGTCCGGACCCACGGGCTTCTGCGCGGGCTGCGGAGCAGGCGCCGGCTGCGGCTGGGGTTGCGGCTGGGGTTGCGGCTGGGGTTGCGGCTGGGGTTGCGGCTGGGGCTGGGGCGCGGGCTGCTGCGCCACGTTCCCCCCGAGCTTGCCGATCGCGGCGGGCAGGTTCACGAGCCCGTAGCCCGACGTGTTGTTCTTGTCCCCGCCGCCGAGGCGCGTGGCGCTGGAATAGAGGGCGTTCTTGATCGCGTCGACGCCCGTGCCGGGCTTCGCGGACAGCATGGACGCCACCACGCCCGCCACGATCGGCGCGGCCTGAGACGTGCCGCTCAGCGCGCCGTACCCGCCGCCCGGGAAGGACGACGTGATCTCCAGCCCCGGCGCGACCACGTCCGGCTTCACGAACGAGCCGCTGATCGCGCCCGACCAGTTCACGGGCCCCCGGCTGGAGAAGGACGGGACGTTGTTGTTCTGGTCGATGGCGCCCACGCCGATCGCGTCGGGAATGTTGCCGGGCGACGCGGTGCTGCCCGCGTTCGGGCCGAAGTTGCCGATCGCGAAGACCGGCACGATGCCCGCCGCGATGAGGTTGCGTGTCGGCTGGACGAACTCGTCGTACGTGCCGGGCAGACCGAGCGACATGCTCACGACGTCCGCGCCGTCGTCGGTGGAGGCGTTGTTGTCCGGGTCGATGACCCACTGCATGCCCGCGATGACCTGAGCGAAGGTGCCCTCACCGTTCGGGAGGACCAGCGCCGAGATCAGCTTCGCGTCGGGCGCGACGCCCACCGTCTTGCCCGCGATGAGGCCCGCCGTGTGCGTCCCGTGCTGCTGCGTGTCGTGCGGCTGGGAGTTCACCTTGTTGCCGTTCTCGTCGAACTCCGCGAAGGCCGCGAGACGACCGGCGAGCTCCGGGTTGTTGGGGTCGATGCCGGTATCCAGGTGACCCACGCGGACGTTCTGGCCGCGGAAGCCCGCCGCCTGCGCCTGAGGCGCCCCGATCTTCGAGAGGTGCCAGGGCGTCCCGGCGGGCGCGCTCGCCGTGGAGAGCGCCGTGGGCTTGTTGAGCCGCACGTTGAAGTTCTCGAAGACGCGGTCCACGGTGGGGAGGAGCGCGAGGCCGCGGATGATCGTGGCGTTCGTCGTGAGGACGATGGACTGGTCGAGCCACAGCTCGCCGCCGCGCAGGCCGCGCTGCAGCTCGCGGTTGACGGGCCCCGAGAGCGGCCCGAGGTTCTTCACGACGTCCTGAAGCTGCTTGCGCAGGCTCTGGAACAGGGAGCGTCCCTTCTCGGTGCGGGACAGCTTGAAGCGCACGATGACCTCGTACTGTCCGTTCGGGTTCTGCTGGAGCTTGCGCGCAAGGTCGGGATCGAGCTGACCGGCGTGCGCTCCGCCGACGCTGGCGGCCGCGAGCGCGGCGCCCAGGATGAGTGTCCGGCGTTTCATGAGGCCCAGCCTACGCGCGCTCACGTGACGGGCCCTGAAAAGAATTTGAGACGCCCTTAAAAGGGCGTCAGAAGGGCATCAGAACGGGGCGGTGAGGGCGTGTCAGGCGTCCGAGCGGACCCCGGTCGAACCGTCGATCTCGGGGCCGCCACTGACCTCGAAGGCCGTGCGGGTCCGCGCGGGGTCGTGTCCGTCGATGACGCGCACGTTGCGGATGGAGTGCTCCTGCTCGCCGAACTGCATGCGGTTGTCGTAGCCCACCTGCGGCGGCTCGATGAGGATGCGGCTGCCCGGCGGCAGCCAGTCCAGCGGGCTCTCGACGACGACGTGCTCGTTCTGCGCGCCGTCCGGGATGGTCTCCACGATGACGTCCATGCGGTCATCGTGTCATCCCGCTCCCGCGTGCCCCGTGAAGCGCGCGTCAAAGGGCCTTCACACCGTCTCGTCGAGCAGGCGGTAGAAGTCGATGCGGGCCGGGTCCACGAGGGCGCGCCCGTACGTGTCGAGGAAGAGCTCCGCGTACCCGGCGCCGTAGTTGAAGGTCAGGCTGCGCGTGGCGAGCGCGAGGTCCACGTGCCGGTCCGCGACGCCCAGGCGGCCTACGTCCACGAAGCCCTCCACGTACTCCCCGGACACGATGACGTTCGGCAGGCAGGCGTCGCCGTGCGTCACGACGAGGTCCTCACGCTCGGGCCGGGTGCGGGCGAGTTCCGCGAGGACGTCCCGCGCCGTCCAGCCGAGGCGGGCCTCGTCGAAGTCGTCCTCGTCGATGAGGCCCGCCTCGGCGCGCAGCCTCGCCTCGTGCAGGCGGACGCGCAGGCTCGCGTCGAAGGGGCAGTCGCGGACGGGCAGCGCGTGCAGCTCGCGCAGGGCGCGCGCGAGGAGGTCGGTGTTGCGCCGCGCGTGCGTCACGGCGTCCGGGTGACTCATGTCGATGCCGCGCACGCGCTCCATCGCGAGGTACTCCGCCTCCGCGTCCGAGTGGTAGCCCGCCACGCCCGGGACGGGCACGCGCCCGCGCAGCCAGCGCAGACGCTCGCGCTCCGCGAAGAGCGTCTCGGACGGCAGGCGGCGCGCGTCCCGCGGGCGGACCTTGAGCACGTGCCGCGAGGAGCGGTACACGCGGTCGCCGCTCTCTCCGACGTTCACGCTCTCCCAGCGCGCGGCGGGCAGCACGTTCCGGAGGGCCTCGGGAATGAAGGGGTTCGCGTCGTCCATGCGGGCATGCTAGAGCGCCCTGGAACTTTCCGCGCTCCCCGTGTCTCCTAGGATCGAGGGGCCCTTGGACGACCTGACCGATCCGCAACTCGTCGCGCTCGCCGTGAGGGACGACGCGGCCTTCGAGACGCTCGCGCGGCGGCACCTGCCGCGCGTGCGGGCCCTCGCGCAGAGCATGGTGGGCGTCGGCGCCGCCGACGACGTCGTGCAGGAGGTGCTCGTGAGCGTGCACCGGAACCTGCGCTCGTTCCGGGGCGACGCGCAGTTCTCCACGTGGCTGCACCGCATCGTCCTCAACGCCTGCTACCGCGCGCTGCGCGCCCGCCCCACGGTGCTCCTGGGCGAGGTGCCCGAACCCGTCGCCCCGCAGGACCCGGCCCTCGCGGGCGAGACGGCGGCCCTGCGCGAACGCCTCGCGCGCGCCATGAGCCGCCTGCCGAGGGAGCAGCGCGAGGCGGTCGCCCTGCGCGAGCTCTCGGGGCTGGAGTACGCCGAGATCGCCGAGCTCACCGGGGTGGAGCTCGGGACCGTGAAGTCCCGCATCAACCGGGGACGCGCCGCCCTGCGCGCCCTGCTGCTGGAGGAGGGCGTGACGCCCTCGGGAGTGTGACCTGACCATGTCCGACGACCTCGACATCCTCTTCGCCCGCGCCCGCGCCGTCACCGAAGTCGACGTGGCCGCCGCCGAACGCGCCCTGCACAGCTGGAAGGCCACGCGGGCCCGTCAGCGGCGTGGCGCGCGCGCCGTCCTCGCCGGGGTCCTCGCGTCGGCCGCGATGATCACGGGCGCCGTGTACCTCGCGCGGCCCGCCGAACTGCCCACCAGTGCCGCGTACGACGTGTACAGCACCGTCAGCGGGGAGGGCTGGTGAGACGCGCGGTCCTCGCGGCCCTGCTGCCGCTCCTCGCGTGGTCGGCGGCGTCCGCGCAGGACCTGCCGGACC
>NZ_KI912630.1:9083-15774 GCF_000519345.1 Deinococcus pimensis DSM 21231 | reverse complement strand
CGTGACCTCGGCCCGGCGGGCGCCGCGCGCGACCTGCTCACCTGGACGACCGCGCCCACGCCCGACAATCCCTTCGATCCCTCGGACGCCGCGTCGGGCGGCGCGAGCGTGAAGCTCGCGCAGGCCCGCTGGCTGCACGAGCTGCTGTACAGCCCGCACCCGCTGCGGGAGAAGCTGACGCTGACGTGGAGCGGCCACTTCGTGGTGGGCAGCGACAAGGTGCGGCACGGCCTCGGGCTGACCGCGTACCTGGACCTGCTGCGCGCGCACGGCCTCTCCTCCTTCGAGCGGCTCGCCTGGGAGGTGGCGCGCGCGCCCGCGATGCTGCGCTACCTCGACAACGCCGACAACAAACGCGGGAAGCCCAACGAGAACTTCTCGCGCGAGCTGCTCGAACTCTTCACGACCGGCATCGGTCACTACACGGAGGCGGACGTCCGCGAGGGCGCGCGCGCCCTGACGGGCCTCACCTTCCGGGGGCGGCTGGGGCAGGCGAACCTCACGGAGCTTCCCGAGCCGGTCTTCAACCGGGGCGCGCACGACGACGGCGTGAAGTCCTACCTGGGCCGCACGGGCGCGTTCCTGCCCCAGGACGTCGTGCGGCTCGCCGCGACGCACGAGGCGACGCCCCTGTTCGTGGGCCGCAGGCTGTGGCGGACCTTCGTGAACGACACCCCCGACGAGGCGGGCGTGCGCGAGGTCGCGGACGTGTGGCGGGTCGAGGGCGGCGACCTGCGCGCGGTCATGACGGCGCTCCTGACGAGCGAGGCCTTCTACGCGCCCGCCAACCGGCTCGCGGTGCACCGCTCCCCGGTGGAGTTCGTGGTGGGCGCCCTGCGCTCGCTGGGCGCTCCGCGCCTGACGGGCGAGAAGGCGTACCTCAATCTCATCGGCTCCATGGCCCGCATGGGTCAGGACCTGCTGCACCCGCCCACCGTGGAGGGCTGGAAGGGCGGCCGCGAGTGGCTCAGTGACGCGGCCCTGCTCACCCGGCTTCAGGTGGCGGCGCAGCTCACCCTCTCGAAGACGGCGCGCGTGGACCTCGAGGGCGCGGACCTCGCGCTGGCCCTGCTGGGCCGCGCGGACCATCCCGTGACGGCGGCCTTCAGGGGCCTCACGCCCGCGCGTCAGGCGTACCTGATGCTCGCCTCCCCGGAGTTCGCGCTCGCCTGAGCGCCCGAAAGGAATCCTCGATGAAACGACGTGACGTCCTCAAGCTCGGCGCGCTCGCCGTCTCCATGACCTCGGGCATGCCCGGCTTCCTCGCCCGCGCGGCCGCCCGCGCCGGAGGCGACCGCGTGCTGGTCGTGGTGCAGCTCACGGGCGGCAACGACGGGCTCAACACCCTCGTGCCGTACTCCAACCCCGCGTACTACGCGGCGCGGCCCGGCATCGCCATCCCGAGGAAGGACGTGCTGACCGTCACGCCCGACCTCGGCATGCACCCCGCGCTGCGGCCCCTGATGAGGAGCTGGGACGCGGGGGAGTTCGCGTGGATGGAGAACGTGGGCTACCCCAACCCGAACCGCTCGCACTTCGCGAGCATGGCGATCTGGCACACCGCCGACCCCGCGCAGGCGGCGCGCGAGGGCTGGATCGGGCGGATCGCGGAGCGGATCGGCGATCCCTTCTGCGCGAGCAACGTGGGCGGCGTGTCACCGCTCGCGCTGCGCTCCGACACGATGATCCTGCCGTCGCTGGACACGGTGGACGGCTTCGCGCTCAAGCTGCCCGCCGGGCTGGAGGACGCCTACGAGCGGATGCTGTCCGTGCCCCGCTCGGGCGAGGCGGCCTTCGTGGGGCGCGCGACGCGGCAGATGATCTCGGACACGGCGCGCGTGCAGGAGAACGCCCGGAAGTACCGCGCGGGGAGCGCGTACCCGGAGACGAGGTTCGCGGCGTCCCTGCGCGACGTCGCGCGGCTCATCGCGTCCGGGACGGGGCAGCGGGTGCTCTACACGAGCCTCGGCGGGTTCGACACGCACGCGTCGCAGCGCGCCGACCAGGACGAACTGCTCGGCGTGCTCGCCGAGGGGCTCGCGGCGTTCAGGGCGGATCTGGACGCTCAGGGCCTCGCGGAGAAGGTGGTGGTGATGGGCTTCTCGGAGTTCGGGCGGCGCGTCGCGGAGAACGGCTCGGGCGGCACGGACCACGGCAAGGGCAGCGTGATGTTCGCGCTCGGCAGGGGGGTCAGGGGCGGCGTGCACGGCGAGAGCCCCGACCTGGAGGACCTCTCGGAGGGCGACGTGAAGTACCGGCAGGACTTCCGCGGCGTGTACGCGCACGCCCTGGACCGCTGGCTGGACCTGCCCTCCGGGGAGATCCTCGGCGGGACCTTCACGGGGCCCGCGTGGCTGCGCTCGTGAGGCGGGCGGCCACGGCGGCCCTCGTCGCGCTGCTGGGCGGCGCGGCGCTCGTGCCGGTCGCGCTGGCCCGGCCCGCGTACCGTGAGGCGGCGGTGCGTCAGTTCGGGTACCCGGGCTCCCTCCTGAATCGGTCCACGATGTCGTGCACGTTCTGTCACGTGTCCGAGCGGGGCGGCGCGCCGTGGAACGTCTTCGGGGAGGAACTGCGCGGCGCGCTGCGCGAGCGGCCCGGCGCGCGCTTCCCGGAGGTGCTGCACGGGGTGCTCGCACGGGACCTCGACGCGGACTGCGACGGGTACGCGGACGCGCTGGAGGTGTTCGCGCGGACCCTGCCGGGCGACCCGGACAGCCACCCGACCGAGGCGGAGGCCGCGCTGCGCACGCGGTTCGAGGCGGCGGGCGGCGCGGACCTCTACCGCCCGAAGGCGGCGAAGTGACGCGCCCCACGGTCTGACGCGCTTCACGGGCGCATGGTGGGGCGCGTGCATCCCTTCACCTTCCACAACCCGACGCGGCTGATCTTCGGTCGCGGTCAGCTGAGCGCCCTGGAGCAGGAGGTGCCGCGCGGCGCGAGCGTCCTGCTGGTGTACGGCGGCGGCAGCGTCAAACGGCCCCTCGCGGGCGGCACGAGCCTGTACGACGGCGTCCTCGCGCACCTCTCGAACGTGGGCGCGACCGTCACGGAACTCTCCGGCGTGGAGCCCAACCCGCGCCTCACGACGGTGCGGCGCGGCGTGGACCTCTGCCGCGAGCACGGCGTGGACCTCGTGCTCGCCGTGGGCGGCGGCAGCGTGATCGACTGCGCGAAGGCCGTGGCCGTGGCGGCGGCGAGCGACCGGGACGCGTGGGACCTCATCCTCGACCGCTCGCTCGTCACGGGCGCGCTGCCGCTCGGGGTGGTCCTGACGCACGCCGCGACGGGCAGCGAGATGAACCCCATCTCGGTCATCACGAACTGGGAGACGTCGGACAAGCGCGGCTGGAGCTCCCCGTTCGCGTACCCGCGCTTCTCCATCCTCGATCCGACCTTCACGCTGTCCGTCCCGAGGGACCAGACGGCGTACGGGATCGTGGACATGATGTCGCACGTGCTGGAGGACTACTTCGACTTCACCCCCAACACGCCCCTGCAGGACCGCTGGAGCGAGGGCCTGCTGCGCACCCTCGTCGAGGTCGGGCCGCGCCTCGTGGCGGACCTCTCGGACCTCGACCTGCGCGAGACGGTGATGCTGTGCGGCACGTGGGCCTTCAACGGGGTGCTCTCGATGGGCCGCGAGGGCGACTGGGCCTGCCACCGCATCGAGCACGCGATCAGCGCGGTGCACGACATCCCGCACGGCGGGGGGCTCTCCATCATCTACCCGCACTGGATGGAGTACGTGCTCGAGGCCCATCCGGCGCGCTTCGCGCAGCTCGCGACGAACGTGTTCGGCGTCAGCGCGCTGCACCGCCGGGACGCGGACGTGGCGCGCGAGGGGGTGGCGCGGTTGCGGGCCTTCTGGAACAGCCTCGGGGCGCCCGCGCGGCTCTCGCACTACGGGATCGGCGCGGAGGCCCTGCCGCGCATCGCGGACCTCTCCACGTTGCGCGGCGAGACCTTCGGGACGGTGAGGCCTCTGGGCCGCGACGACGCGCTGAGGGTGCTGGAGCGTTCCCTCTAGCCTTCCTTCCAGGCGGCGCCCCGATGAAGACCGGGGCGCCGTCCACGTTCAGCGGTCGGGGTCGGGCGCGGCCTCCTCGGTGGCGTAGTCGCCCGCGTCGGGGGTGTGGTCGAGCTCGACCTTCGGCTTGGCGCGGGCGAGGCGTTCCTCGAAGCGGCTGATGGCGCTCTCGAGGTCGTCGCGGTGGTCACCGAAGGGATCGACGGGTTCGGCGACGCCGCCGGGGTAGACCTTCTCGCGGTAGGTGCACAGCGCCTTGGCGAGGCAGTAGGTCTCGTACTCCATCACGTCGGTGGCGCGTTCGCTCTGCGGGGGGCCCATCTCGCCGAGACCCTCTGGAGGGTCCACGGGCCGCGCGATGGAGGCGCTGAGGTCCCGCACCCAGCGCGTCAGGTCGGGCCGCAGGTCCGGGTAGAGCGTGAGGGCGGAGTCGAGCAGGTTCAGGGCCTTGTTCTCCGGGTGCAGGGTGGGGAAGCTCATGACCCATGCTAGGAGCGCCACGTGGGCGTCGGGAGCGGGTTAAGGTTGTCTGAACTTCATGCAGTGATTATTCACGAACTCACATTGTCCCGTGATGTTGTCAGCGTAATATGAACTCACTGAGGCAGGAGCGCCGTGAGCGTGCTCGACATCGGTCCTCGGAGAAGACACGGGCCAGACCCGCCACCGAAGTCCACCCCGCCGCGCCCCCCGTGGGCGCGGCGCCGTATTCATAACGATGCAGGTGCTCACGTCCCGACGGTCAACCGTCACGAGGTCTGCACGCAGCGTTCACAAGCCGCGCCCGGGCACAACGAACCGCCGGGCGCGGCGCGACAATCGGCCCGTGCCGACCACCGTCCCCACCCACACCTCGGTCTGCATCGCCGGAGGCGGCCCCGCCGGGATGGTCCTCGCCCTCCTGCTCGCGCGGCAGGGCGTGGACGTCACCGTGCTCGAGGCCGCCCACGACTTCGACCGGGCCTTCCGCGGCGACACCCTGCACCCCGCCATCCTCGAGCTCATGGCCGACCTCGGGCTCGCCGACGAGCTGCTGCGCCTCCCCCACACGCGCGCCACGCACGCCCGCTTCATCTCCCCCGGGGAGACGCAGGTCATCGCGGACTTCCGGCGCCTGCACACCCGCTACCCCTACCTCGCCGTGATGAAGCAGGCCCGCTTCCTCGACTTCCTCGCGGGGCACCTCACCCGCCACCCCAACGCGCGCGTGCTGCTCGGCGCCCGCGTCGAGGGCCTCCACGAGGACCACGGACGCGTCACGGGCGTCCGCTACCGTCACGAAGGCGAGCTGCGCGACCTGTACGCCACCCTCACCGTCGGGACCGACGGACGCTTCTCCAAGGTGCGAGAGCTCGGCGGGCTCAGGCTGCGCCGCCACTCCCCCGGACAGGACGTCCTGTGGTTCGCGCTGCCGCGCCGCGACGGCGACCCGGGCGGCAGCATCGACCTGCACCTCGGCGGCCCGCACTGCCTCGTCACGACCGACCACGGCGAACGCTGGCAGGTCGGCTTCAGCATCCGCAAGGGCAGCTACCGGGAGGCGCGCGAACGCGGCGTGAACCCCATCCGCGACGCGGTCCGCGAGACGATCCCCTGGCTCGCCGACCGCGCCGACCTCCTCACCGAGTGGTCCCAGCTGCACCTGCTCGCCGTGGAGGTCGCGCGCTGCGACCGCTGGTGGCGCGACGGGCTGCTCGTCATCGGGGACGCCGCGCACCCCATCTCCCCCATCGGCGGGATGGGCATCAACATGGCCGTGCAGGACGCCGTGGCCGCCGCGAACGTCCTCACGGGTCCCCTCACGCGCGGCCGCGTCACCACCCGCGACCTCGCCCGGGTCCAGCGGACCCGCGCGTGGCAGATCGCGGTGCTGCAGACGCAGCAGGTCGTCGAGGAACGCGAGGTCGTCGGCATCCACGAGCACGCCACCATCCACCGGCCCATCGCGCTCCTGAACGCCCTGCACCGCCTGCCCTGGCTGCGCGACGTGCCCGGCTACGTCACCGCCTACGGCCTGAAGCCGGTCAGGCTGTCGCCCGAACTGCGCTAGGCGTCTGCGGGCAGCAGCGGCAGCTCGGCGCGGTGCCCGGCGCGGTCCGCGAGGGCCGCCAGGGCCCGCTCGGTGCGCTTCTCGCCCAGCCAGCCGATCCAGTAGGCCCGCATGGTGTCCAGCACCAGCGCGAGCGGCACCGTCTCCGCAGGCTCGCGTGGGCAGAACAGCAGGTCCATGTTCGTGACGGGCCCGCCGTCCGGGCCGCCCGTGGGCTGCTCGTAGGGGACGTCCACCCGGCGGAAGCCCAGCCGGGCGAACACCTGCCGCCGCCGCAGGGGGTCCGAGCCGACGCGGCGCTCCGCCTCGCGCTCCTCCTCCGTGAGGCGGTCGGGCGCGACCACGTCGATGAACACGCCCTCCACGCGCCCCCCGGCCGCGTCGTCGAGGACCCGCAGGCGCTCCTCGTGCAGGAGGCGTGCCACGCCCTGCCCGCGCACCTCCGGCGCGGTCGCCATGAAGCTCGAGAAGCCCGCGTTCGCCGCCGCGAGGTAGTGGAAGAGCGTGCCGCCCACCACCTCGCCCGCGCGCTCGGCCACCACGAGGAAGTTACGGCGCGAGGCGTCCGACCACGACGTCAGCATCCGCCCGATGTACGAGGCGGGGATCAGCAT
>NZ_KI912630.1:7576-8983 GCF_000519345.1 Deinococcus pimensis DSM 21231 | reverse complement strand
GGCGACGCCCTGCGCGGCGCGGGCGGTGGCGGCGGGGTCCTTGACGGCGAAGCCGACGCCGCGGACGGTGCGGATGACGCCGTAGGCGCCGACGTCGCGGAGCTTGCCGCGCAGGTTGCTGACGTGCACGTCGATGACGTTCGCGGCGATGCTGGCGTCGTCGCCCCAGAGTTCACGCGCGATCTCCTCGCGGGTGTGGACGCGGCCGGGGGTGCGGGCGAGCACGCCGAGCAGGTCGAACTCGCGTGGGGAGAGGCGGACCTCGTGGTCGGCGAAGGTGCACATCCGCTTGTCGCGTTCGAGCTTGAGGAGGCCCACCGTGACGCTGGCGGCGCCGTCGCGATGGCGGAACTGCACGCGGATGCGGGCGACGAGCTCGTCCGCGTGGAAGGGTTTGGTGATGTAGTCGTCGGCGCCCACGCCGAGGAGGCTGACCTTCTGCTCGGGATCGTCGATGGCGGTGAGGATGAGGATGGGCACGTCGTTCGTGGCGCGGACGCGGCGGGCGACCTCGTCACCGCCGAAGTCGGGCAGGCCGAGGTCGACGAGGACGAGGTCGGGGGCGTGCTCGCGCGCCTGGATGAGGCCGCTGGTGCCGTTGTAGGCCTGCAGGGTGCGGAAGCCGGCGTCCTGGAGGGTCAGCTGGATGAGGTTGGAGATGTCGTGGTCGTCCTCGACGATCAGGATGGTCGGTGTGTTCATGACGGACTCCTCGTGTGGAAATGACGTTGAGCTGCGTCCTGGGACGCGGAGGTGGGCGCAGAACTGTAGGCCGAGTATGGGACTCCACCGGGTGTGAGGGTACGGTTCCTCATGAACATCCCTGGAGACGAGTGGACGCCCATACAACGTTCAGATGAAGACACGTTCACATTCCGCTCACGACCGTGTCCGTCCGGACGGCAGGAGCAGGCCGGGCGGGAGCGACGTCCCCCGCCCGGCCTGCTCTCCGTCTACAGCACGCGCCGGGTGAACCGCTCGGCGAGCGCGAGGCTGCCGAGCAGCAGCAACGCTGCCAGCGCCCCCACGTACGCGGACACCTCGCGCGGGCGGATCGTCCAGCCCAGCGAGCGGCCCAGGTCGCGGTACACGCCGCGCAGCTGACCCGCCGAGCGCGCCTCGTAGTACTTCCCGCCCGTGGTCTGCGCGATCCCCATCAGGGCCTCCGCGTCGAACCCGGCGAGGAAGCTCCCGCCGCCGAAGCGCCCGCCGAGGTCCTCACGCAGGGACAGCACGCCCTGCTCCGTCCCGAGGCCCACGGTGTACACCTTCACGGCGAGCTGCTTGGCGAGCGCGGCGGCCTCCTGCGGCTCGGGCAGACGGTTGTTGCGCCCGTCGCTGAGCAGCACGACGGCGGCGGGCGGGAGGGCCCCGCCCTTCTCGTCCGTCTCCGCGCGGCCCGGCAGG
>NZ_KI912630.1:2630-7476 GCF_000519345.1 Deinococcus pimensis DSM 21231 | reverse complement strand
GCCGCCGAGGCCGCGCTCTCGGGCGGCGCCGACGAGGTGATCGTCGCGGACAGTCACTGGGGCATGCGCAACCTCGTGCCGGACCTGCTGCCCGCCCGCACCCGGCTCGTGAGCGGCAACGAGCGCCCGCTCGGCATGATGCAGGGCGCGGACGAGGAGGGCGTGGCCGCCGTGTTCCTCACGGGCACCCACGCGCGCTCCGGCAGTCCGCGCGCCGTGCTGGCGCACACCTGGAACGGACACGTCCACGACCTGCGTCTCGACGGCGTCTCCACGGGCGAGTACGGCCTCAACGCCTGGGTGGGCGCGCACTTCGGCGTGCGCGCCGCGCTCGTGACGGGCGACGACGTGGCCGTCGCGCAGGTCCGCGAGGAGCTCGGGGAGCAGGTGGTCGGGGTGAGCGTCAAGACCTGCCACGGCACGTACAGCGCCTCGCACCTCGCACCCGAGGAGGCCGTGCGGCGCGTCCGCGAGGGCGCGGCGCTCGCGATGCGGAACCTCGACTCCCTGCGGCCCTACCGCCTGACGAGCCCGCGGGAGGTGCGTGTCGAGATCGACCTCGATCACGTGGCGCGCGTGGACCTCGTGGCGTCCCTCGTGCGGGAGGTGGAGCGCACCTCGAACCGCACCGTGGCGTACACCGCGCCCGACGCGATCGAGGGCCTGCGCGTCTTCCGGCTCGTGAACAAGCTCGCGGAGGTGCAGCAGGACGTGTAGCCGCTCAGGCGGTATCCTGCCGTCAATGAGCACGGCCAAGCCCACTTCGAACGACCGCGACCGTCTCGTGAACCCGAACTTCATCACGGAGGTCATCGACGCGGACCTCCAGTCGGGCCGCGTGGGTCACGTCGTCACGCGCTTCCCGCCCGAACCGAACGGCTACATGCACCTCGGGCACGCCTTCGCCTGCACGCTCAACTTCCAGATCGCCGCCGACTACGGCGGCCGCTGCCACCTGCGCATGGACGACACGAACCCCGAGGCGGAAAGCATGGAGTTCGCCGAGGGCCTGCAGAACGACGCGCGCTGGCTCGGCTTCGACTGGGGCGAGCACCTGTACTTCGCGTCGGACGAGTTCGAACGCTACTACGAGTTCGCGCGCGAGCTCATCCGCCGGGGGCTCGCGTACGTGGACAGCGTCACGCACGAGGAGATGGGCCGCCTACGCGGCACCGCCACCACGCCCGGCACGCCCAGCGCGTACCGCGACCGCGGCGTGGAGGAGAACCTCGACCTGTTCGCGCGGATGCGCGCCGGGGAGTTCCCGGAGGGCGCGCACGTGCTGCGCGCGAAGATCGACCTGACGAGCGCGAACATGAAGCTGCGCGACCCGGTGCTCTACCGCATCATGTACGCCGAGCACTACCGCAGCGGCAACGACTGGTGCATCTACCCCATGTACGACTTCCAGCATCCCATCCAGGACGCGCTGGAGGGCGTGACGCACTCGCTGTGCAGCCTGGAGTACGTGGACAACCGCGCCATCTACGACTGGCTGATGGAGCAGCTCTTCCCGGAGGCGCGCCCGCATCAGTACGAGTTCGGGCGGCGCAGCCTGGAGTACACCATCGTGTCGAAGCGCAAGCTGCGCAAGCTGGTGGAGGGCGGCGTCGTGGCGGGCTGGGACGACCCGCGCATGCCGACCATCGCGGCGCAGCGCCGCCGGGGCGTCACTCCCGAGGCGATCCGCCGCTTCGCGTCGCAGATCGGGGTGACCCGCACGAACCGCGCGGTGGACCTCGCGCTGTACGAGCACGCCGTCCGCGACGACCTGAACCTCCGCGCGCCGCGCGTGATGGCGGTCCTGCGGCCCCTGCGGGTCGTGCTGACGAACGTGGAGGAGGGCGCCGAACAGACGCTCTCCCTGCCCTACTGGCCGCACGACGTGGTCCGCGAGTCAGGTGACGGGCTCGTGGCGCTCCCCTCGGGCGAGCGCGTCACGCCGGGGGCGGCGGTGCGGGACGTGGTCCTCACGCGCGAGCTGTACATCGAGCGTGACGACTTCGCCGTGGAGCCCCCGAAGGGCTTCAAGCGGCTCACGCCGGGCGGCACGGTGCGTCTGCGCGGCGCGGGCGTCGTCCGCTGCGACGACGTGACCACGGGCGAGGACGGCGAGGTGACGGAGCTGCGCTGCACCCTCCTCGGCGAGGACGCGCCCGCGCGGGGCGTGATCCACTGGGTGAGCGCGAGCCGCGCGCTGCCCGCCGAGTTTCGCCTCTACGACCGCCTCTTCACCGTTCCCGACCCCGAGGCGGACGCGGACGACGTGGAGCCGCAGGACGGCGAGGCGAGCGCCGCGAGCGTGGGGCACGTGGACACGGGCTTCATGCGCTTCCTCAACCCGCACGCGCTCGTCGTGACGCGCGGCTTCGTGGAACCCTCCGTGGCCTCGCACCCCCTGGACACCCGCTACCAGTTCGAGCGCGCGGGCTACTTCTGGCGCGACCCGGTGGACGGGCGCGGTGACACGCTCGTGTTCGACCGGATCGTCACCCTCAAGGACACCTGGGCGAAGGAGGGGGGCCGTCCCGCCGGACGCGAACGCCGCGCGGAGCCCGGGACTCGCGCCGCCGCGCCCGTGAGCGCGGGGCCGGACCTCACCCCGGAGCAGCGGGCGGAGGTGGAGCGCTTCCGCTCGCAGGACGTCTCGGAGGCCGAGGCGACCGTGCTGGCGCGTGAGCCGCAGCTCTCGGCCTTCCTGGAGGCCGCCGCGAACGTCGGGGAGCTGGGCCGCCTCGCGAGCTGGGTCGTGAACGACCTCGGCGGTCCCATCCGCGAGGGCGCGAACCGCGTGACGCCCGAGGGCCTCGCGGCGCTCGTGAAGCTCATCGAGGACGAGACGATCACGGCGCGCATCGCGAAGGACGTCCTCGCGGAGGCGCAGACGTCGGGCGAGACTCCGGCGGGCATCGTGGAGCGCCGGGGCCTGCGTCAGGTGAGCGACACCGCCACGCTGGAGGCCGAGATCGACCGCGTGATGGCGGAGAACCCCGACAAGGTGGAGGCGTACCGGGGCGGCCGCTCGGGACTGCTGGGCTTCTTCGCGGGTCAGGTGATGAAGGCGACGGGCGGTCAGGCGAACCCGCGCGTGGTGCAGGACCTGCTGCGCGCCAAGCTCGGCTGAGCCGCACGAGGCCCGTGGCCGCCGTTCCCGTGGGGACGGCGGCTTTCTCAACGCTGCCCAAACGTTGCCTGTACTTCGCGCCGGGCGACGTTCACCCTACGCTCTGCGCTCCGAAAGCCCCGCCGTCTACGGTGACGTCATGGACGTCACCATCCTGTGCGAGAACGGCGATTACGAGCACGGTGTGCCCGCCCACATCGTGGAGAGCGCCCTGGCGTGGCTCAAGACGGGCGATCAGGTGCAGTTCCAGGTGGCGGAGAACGGAACGACGTGGCTGCGGCACGACGGCCACGGGTACCAGTTCGCGCTGCACGGCCTGTCCGAGGTGGTGGAGGACCGGCAGGTGTTCGTGCTGCGCATCGTCAACTAGAGACACGTCGACGCCCCACCGCTCCCCCTCCCCAGGATGACGGCGGCGTGGCACGGCCTGGAGGTCGTCCCATACGCGTCGTGTCCGGGTTTCGACTCCCGGGCGGTTCCTGGCGTCGTCCGGGTTCGATCATGCCGCCGCCATCCGCCTCTCTGTACCGTGCTCCTCAGAAGGTCGAACCCGCGAGACCGCGGTAGACCGCAAGGAGCACATCATGAAGACCCTGTCGAAGTCCACGCTGTTCACCCTCGCCCTCGTCCTCGGCGCCGCGTCGGCGCAGCATGCCGGTCATGACGGCGCGACCTTCACCCTCTCGCAGCAGGGCGCGAAGTTCAGCCTGCAGGGCCCCGCGCAGCTGGCGAGCGGCTACACGTCCTTCACGTTGAAGAACACGGCGCAGGCGCCGTTCACGCCGGTCATCGCGCTCCTGAAGGCGGGCGTGACGGACGCGCAGGTGAAGGCGGCGCTGGGCAAGCTGATGGCGTCGCACGGTGAGGACATGACGGCCATCAACAACATCGCGAGCTTCGTGGGCGGCAGTGGCGGCGTGCAGCCCGGCGCGACCTTCGAGTTCGGCGCGAACCTCGACGCGGGCAAGTACGTGGTGTTCGGCTTTGGCGCGACGGACGACGGCAAGGCGCTGTACGACGTCGGTCAGTACGGCACCTTCACGGTGTCGAGCGCGAAGAGCGGCGTGACCGCGCCCAAGGCGGCGGTGCAGGCGACGCTTCAGGACTACAAGGTGGTGCTGCCCGCCAGCATCAAGGCCGGGAAGCTCACCTGGCAGGTCAGCAACAAGGGCGCGGAGACGCACCACCTGATGCTGATGCGCATCGCGGACGGCAAGACGATGAAGGACGTCGAGGCGTTCTTCAAGAGCGAGAACCCCGAGCAGGCCGGTCCTCCTCCCTTCGAGGACGTCGGCGGTCTGGAGACCGTCTCGAAGGGCCGCGGCGCCTTCGTGAACTTCGACCTGAAGCCCGGCTCGTACTTCGCGGCCTGCTTCCTGCCCAGCGCGACGAAGCACGCTCCGCACTTCATGCTGGGGATGATGACGCCGTTCGAGGTGAAATAAGTTATAGAGACGCGTCACCGTACGAGGCATGAGCGAGCGGCCGTCCGCGAGCGTACGACGCCGAAACGCGGATGACCACCTTCGAACAGACGCGTGGGCGGCCCGGGCTTGAGGACCGGGCCGCCCCCTCTCTTTTTCGCTAGGCTGCTCGCATGATCCCGACGGACGTGGCGACGCTCACCCTGGATAGCCTGATGTCGCGCCGCCTGCCGGACGGGAACCTCCCGGCCGAGCTGGGCGGCGCGCTGATCGTGGCGGCGCAGTCCCGCGCGGCCGC
>NZ_KI912630.1:2273-2530 GCF_000519345.1 Deinococcus pimensis DSM 21231 | reverse complement strand
TCACGACGAGCGCCGCGAGGCCCGCGAACTCGGCGGCGAGGTCACGCTTGAGCACGCGGCGCGTGCCGAAGTCCATGCTGGCGGAGCGGTCCACGACGAGCCACGCGGTGAGTTCGCGCTCCTCGCGGTACTGGCGGACGTGCAGGCGGCCCGTGCGGGCGGTCACGTTCCAGTCCATGCGGCGCACCTCGTCGCCGGGCTGGTACTCGCGGACCTCGGCGAGGTCGAGGCTGGGGCCGTAGAACAGGCCGCGGTAG
>NZ_KI912630.1:1536-2173 GCF_000519345.1 Deinococcus pimensis DSM 21231 | reverse complement strand
CTCCGGCGAGCGTGAGGCCGAGGAGCAGCGCCTTCACGGGCGCCTTCCGGCGCGCGGCGGTCCTGCTCGGGTGTGACGGCTCTGGAACACGCGGACCTCCTGCTGGGGCGGGGACGTGGGGTCTTCGGTGGTTCCACTGTAGTCGTTCGATCTTTAAAAGCCGTGAAGAGGACCCCGTGGAGGGTGCGCCCGCGCCCAGTCGTGAGAATCGCTTCATCATCCTCACGCCATCCACATTCCTCTACGCTCCGGACAGTCAGGTCCACCCCGGAGGCTTCCGTGAAGAATCCCGTTCGTCTGCTGATCGTCGTCGCGCTCGCCGCGCTCCTCGCCGCCTGCCAGTCCGGCAGCCTCCCCAGCGTGCAGGGCAGCTGGGACGGCTCCGTCTGGGACGTCGCCGTCTGGCAGTAAAGGAAGAACGCCATGAAGAGACCCACGCACATCCGCCGTTTCGTCCTCGGCTTCGCGCTCGGCGCGAGCGGCCTCAGCGCGCTCGCCGTCGGCAATCTCAGCCTCCCCTTCAGCTTCGCGCCCGGTCAGCCGATCCGCTCCGCCGACGTGAACGCCAACTTCGACGCGCTGCGCGCGGCGCTCGCGCAGGGCCCCGCCGACGGCAGCGTCACCGCGCCGAAGCTCG
>NZ_KI912630.1:0-1436 GCF_000519345.1 Deinococcus pimensis DSM 21231 | reverse complement strand
AGCCTCGGCCTCGCCGACGGCGGCGTGAGCGCGGGCAAGCTCGCCGCCAGCGGCACCCCCGCGGCCGGGAAGCTCCTCGGGTACGACGGCGCGAACCTCGCCTGGCAGGACCCCGCGAACGCGGGCCTCGTGCAGTTCATGCCGGCCAAGGAACAGCTCTCCGTCGGGGACGCCAACGGCACGGCGCCCATGATCAACCTGCGCGGCGGCAGCACCTGCTGCTCGGGGCCGGGCGGTCACACGCCCGCGTGGTTCAAGGTCTTCCAGAACGGCAGCTTCGTCGCGACGGGCAACCTCGGCATCGGCGTCTCCCCCATGCAGGGCAAGGGCTACCGCACGTCGTGGGACAGCTACAAGGGCGCGTTCCGCTCCGGGTACGCCGACAACGAGTGGGACGACGCGAACGTCGGCTTCTTCTCCTGGGCGGGCGGCAGCAACAGCAAGGCGATCGGGCTGTACGCCCTCGCGTTCGGCGACACGAACCAGGCGGAGGCCACCAGCAGCATCGCGTTCGGCTCGGGCAACCAGGCCAAGGGCGCGGCGAGCTTCACGGCGGGCGCGGGGAACCGCGTGTGCGACACGTACGGCGTGGCGCTCGGCAACAAGGCGATCTCCGGCGGGCCGATCCTCGCGGACGGGAAGTGCGACCCGGACACGTTCAACATCCGCGGCCTCGGCGCCGTCGCGATCGGCTACAACGTCACCGCCAGCCAGGACCACACGACGGCGCTCGGCAAGTTCGCGTCCAACAACGGCTTCACCGGCACCTTCGTCTGGAGCGACGGTTCCGCGACGCAGAGCGCGGACACCTTCAAGAACACCGCGAACAACGAGTTCGCGGCGCGCGCCACGGGCGGCTTCCGCCTCCGCACGAACCTCGCGGGCACCACGGGCTGCAACCTCCCGGCGGGCTCCGGCGTGTTCAACTGCACCTCGGACCGCGACGCGAAGAAGGACTTCCGCGCCGTGGATACGGACGAGATCCTGGCGAAGGTCCGCGCGCTTCCCGTGACGACGTGGCGCTACAAGGACGAGGCGAGCGGCGCGCGGCACATGGGCCCCACCGCGCAGGACTTCCACGCGGCCTTCGGGCTGGGCGCGGACGACCGCAGCATCGGGATGCTCGACGAGGCGGGCGTGGCGCTCGCGGCGGTGGGGGGCCTCGCCCGCGAGCTCGACGAGAAGCAGGCGCGGCTGGACGCACAGACGAAGGAGCTGCGTGACCTGCGCGCCGAGAACGACGACCTCGCGGCCCGCGTGGCGGCGCTGGAGAAGGCCTTCGCGCGGCGCTGAGCGGCAGAGGGAAGGAGCGTCGGACGCGGCCGCGTCCGACGCTCCCGTTCGCGCGTTCTAGGGGGTCCCGATGGCCTGGAGGTCCGTGAGGGCCGCGCGGGCGCGTGTGAGGTCGGCGGTGATCGCCCCGCGCGGGCGGCCCG
>NZ_KI912629.1:9252-10478 GCF_000519345.1 Deinococcus pimensis DSM 21231 | reverse complement strand
CGCGATCGCGGCGGTGGCGGCGGCGAGGGCGGGCGCGCGGACACTCGTGGTGGAGGCGCTCGGCAGCCTCGGCGGGACGGGCACGAACGCCCAGGTGACGCCGCTGATGCGCAACGTCTCGGCGGGCGTGAACCTCAACCGGGGCCTGACGGACGAGCTCAAGCGCCGCCTGATCGAACGCGGGGACGGCGCGGTGGACGCGTCGGGCAACGACAACTGGTTCAATCCGGAGGGCATGAAGTACGTCCTGGAGCGCATGGCGGTGGAGAGCGGCGTGGAGCTCCTCTACCACACGCACGTCGTGGGCGCCGCCACGGACGAGGCGGAGGGCGGCGCGCGGAACGTGCGCGGCCTCATCGTGCACAACAAGGGCGGCCTGACCGAACTTCCCGCGAAGGTGATCGTGGACGCGACGGGCGACGCGGACGTCGCGATCTCGGCGGGCGCGGCCTTCGACGCGGGCGGCGAGGACGGCCTGCATCAGGCGATGAGCCTGCGCTTCACCCTCGCGGGCGTGGACACGGAGCGGCTCACGGCGTTCCTGAACGAGCAGGGCCAGTGGCAGGAGTCGCCACGCTTCATGCACTTCTGGATGGTGTGGGGCAAGAACAGCACCCTGGAGCCGCTGTTTCGCCGCGCCGTCGAGGAGGGCGTCCTGCTGGAGCGTGACGGGGACTACTTCCAGGGCTTCAGCGTGCCGGGCCGCCCGGGCGAGATCAGCTTCAACTGCCCGCGCATCGCGCCGGAGATCAACGACGGCGCGGACCCCTGGCAGCTCTCGGCGGCGCAGGTGGACGGCAAGGAGGCCGTGGAGCGCCTCGTGCGCTTCTGCCGGACCTCCCTGCCGGGCTGCGAGGCGGCCTTCGTGGGGAGCTACGCGCCGATGGTTGGCGTTCGCGAGACGCGGCGCGTCGTCGGCGACTACGTCCTGACGCTGGAGGACATCCTGGACTGCCGCACCTTCGAGGACGCCGTGTGCCGCAACCACTACCCGGTGGACATCCACTCGCCGCGCGGGAAGCTGCTCTACCACGAGCGCGAGGGCCGCTCACCGTACTTCGCGCCGGACGCCTTCCACGAGATCCCGTACCGCTCGATGCTGCCGCGCGGCCTGCGCAACGTGCTGGTGCCGGGCCGCTGCGCGAGCGCCACCTTCGAGGCGCAGTCCGCCATCCGCGTGCAGCAGAACTGCCACAGCATGGGCGAGGCGGCGGGGCTCGCGGCGG
>NZ_KI912629.1:8820-9152 GCF_000519345.1 Deinococcus pimensis DSM 21231 | reverse complement strand
GCTCGCCGAGGGCGTCGCGCGCGGCGACGCTGAACTTCTTCCTGTTCGAGCTCGACGAGCGGACGGACGCGCGGGACGTGCTGCCCCGTCACGACCGCGAGGGCCGCCTCGTGCTGCCGCCCAGACGGCTGGACGTGCGCTACCACGTGTGCGTGCCGGGCGGTCCGGAGGAGGACGCGGCGGCGCTTCTCTGGCGGGTGACGGCGCTGTTCCTGCGGCACCCGGAGCTCCCGGCGGACCTCGTGCCGGAGTCGCTGGGGCATCTCGGGGCGGGCGTGGCGTTCCGGGTGGCGCAGCCCGACGACCGGGCGCGCCTGCGGGACTTCCCGGGC
>NZ_KI912629.1:8227-8720 GCF_000519345.1 Deinococcus pimensis DSM 21231 | reverse complement strand
GTGCGGCAGGCGCGGCTCCTGCACGACGCGCCGCCGGGCCGGGGGCGGGCGGTGACGCTCGTGATGAGCGGCCCGAGCGGGACGGGCAAGACGACCGCGGCGGAGGCCGTCGCGAACGAGCTGGACCTCGACCTGTACCGGGTGGACCTCTCGCGGGTGGTGGACAAGTACGTCGGGGAGACGGAGAAGCGCCTCGGGGCGCTGATGGACGCGGCGGAGGGCGGGGGGTGCGTGCTGCTGTTCGACGAGGCGGACGCTTTGTTCGGTCGGCGCGGGGAGGTCCGCGAGGCACGCGACCGCTACGCGAATCACGGCGTGAACTTCCTGCTGCAGCGTCTGGAGTCCTTCCACGGGCTGCTGGTGCTCACGACGAATCTGGAGGGTGACCTCGACGAGGCGTTCACGCGCCGCGTGCGGATCGTGGCGCGCTTCCGGCCTCCGTCGCGCGAGGAGCGGGCGCGGGCTGTGGCGCGCGGCCCTCCCCCGGGACGCG
>NZ_KI912629.1:2722-8127 GCF_000519345.1 Deinococcus pimensis DSM 21231 | reverse complement strand
CCAGTGGACGGGCCTCGCGAGCGCCCTCGGTCAGCACGCCCGCGTGGACCTGCTCGACCCGCAGCCCGGCCTGCCCGACCTCGTCTTCACCGCGAACGCCGCCGTGGTGCGCGGACGCACCGCCCTGCTCGCCCGCTTCCACCACCCGGAGCGGCAGGGCGAGGAGCCGCACTACGAGGCGTGGCTGCGCTCGGCAGGCTTCGTCGTGCTGTGCCCCCCGCGCGACCTCGCCTTCGAGGGCGCGGGCGACGCCCTCTTCGACCGCGGGGAGGACCTGCTGTGGTTCGGGTACGGGCACCGCTCGCAGGAGGAGGCGCGGCACGTCCTCGCCACCGTCTTCGGCGTGGAGGTGCAGCCGCTGCGCCTCACCGACCCGCGCTTCTATCACCTCGACACCTGCTTCTGCCCGCTGGAGGGCGGCTTCCTGCTGTACTACCCGCCCGCCTTCGACGAGGAGGCCGTCATGGCCATCGAGGCGCGCGTGCCCGCCCGCCGCCGCCTCGCCGTCAGCGAGGAGGACGCCCTGAACTTCGCCTGCAACGCCGTGAACGTCGGCCGCGAGGTCGTGCTCAACCGCGCCACGCCCGCCCTGCGCGCCTGGCTGGAGCAGCGCGGCCTGCGCGTCACGGAGACGGACGTCTCGGAGTTCCTGAAGGCGGGCGGCGCGACGAAGTGCCTCACCCTGCGGCTCGACGAACCCGAGGTGGCGCGGCCCGCGTCGGACTGAGCGTCGTCACCTCACCCGCGTCACGAGCGCGGAGGGCGCCTCCAGGAACCTGCGGCTTCCGTAGACGACGCGCTCGTCGGGCGAGACGTAGTAGGACCTGTAGATGCCCCGCGTCAACCTGTTGGCGTACTCGAAGTCGGCCAGGGCCTCGTTCACGTGAACGAAGCCCAGACGCCTGAGGCGCCGCACGCTCTCCAGACGCCTGTACGTTCCACGGTCCAGACGCCAGGAAAGGAGGGAAACCAGCCATTCGTAGATGTGGATGATGTCGCTCACCGCGCCTTTCCGCGAACGACGTCGATCGGACGCTCGCCTCGGAGACTCTGGACGATCGGCGCTCTTCCCACGATGGTGGGCCGCGCGAACGACGTCCGGCTCTTCATCGCCCTTGGCGCCTCGACGGCTCAGCCGAAGGCGTTGATGCCGGTCGCCTCGCGGCCCAGCACGAGCGTGTGGATGTCGTGCGTGCCCTCGTACGTGTCCACCGTCTCGAGGTTGAGCAGGTGCCGCATGACGGGGTACGCGGTGGTGATGCCGCTGGCGCCGAGCACCTCGCGCGCGGCGCGGGCCCCGTTCAGGGCGGCGCGGACGTTGTCGCGCTTGGCGAGGCTCACCTGGGGCGGCGAGAGCCTGCCCTCGTCCTTGAGCACGCCGAGCCGCCACGAGAGCAGCAGGCCCTTGCTGTGCTCGGCCAGCATCCGCGCGAGCTTCTCCTGCACCAGTTGCCGAGACGCGATGGGTTGCCCGAACGTGACGCGGCCCAGCGCGAACTCCCGCGCGGTCCCGTAGCTGGTCTCCAGCGAGCCGAGCGCGCCCCAGGAGATGCCGTAGCGGGCGTCCGTGAGGCACGACAGGGGCGCGCCGAGACCGCGCGCGCCCTCCAGCCGGTTCGCGGCGGGCACGCGGCACTCCCGAAGGACGATCTCGCCCGTGACGGAGGCGCGCAGGCTGAGCTTCCCGTCGATCTTCGGGGCGCTGAAGCCCGGCGTGTCGGTCGGCACGACGAAGCCCCCGACGCGGTCCTCGCCCTCCACGCGCGCCCAGACCACCGCGACGTCCGCGAGGGGACTGTTTGTGATCCAGACCTTGCTGCCCGTGAGGACGTAGTGCGCGCCGTCCGCGCGGGCGGTGGTGCGCATCGCGGCGGGGTCGCTGCCGCCCTCCTCGGTGAGGCCGAAGCAGCCGACGAGCTCACCGCTCGCGAGGCCCGGCAGCCAGCGCCGCCTCAGGTCCTCGCTGCCGAAACGGTGGATGGGGCCCATCACGAGGGAGCCCTGCACGCTCGCGAGGCTGCGCAGGCCGCTGTCGGCCCGTTCGAGCTCGTACATCGCGCAGCCGTACGCGACGGCGCTCAGGCCCGCCCCGCCGTACTCGGGCGGGAGGGTCGGGCCGAGCAGGCCCTGCTCGCCGAAGCGCCGCATGAGGTCGCGCGGCGCGCCGCCCGCGTCCCACCAGCCCTGCGCGTGGGGCAGCAACTCCCCGGTGGTGAAGGCGCGCGTGGCGTCCCACACGGCACGCTCTTCGGAGGTCAGCAGATCGCGGACGGAGAGGAGGTCCAACACCTACCTATTGTAGAGACGCGCGACGCCCCTCCCCCTTCAGGTGGTGGGTTCGAGGTCGAGGATGACCACCTCGGGCGGGCAGGCCCAGCGCATGGGCACGCCGGTGACGCCGAGGCCGCGCGAGACGTAGCCGAGGGCGTTCCCGTCGGGGGTCCCGGCGGGGGTGCCCTCGGCGGGCGACTGGACGATGTGGGTGCCGCGCACCCAGCCCTGCAGGGCGCGCAGGAGGGTGCTGCGACGTTTGAGGGGGCCGAAGAGGGGCAGGCGGACCTGCCCGCCGTGGGTGTGGCCGCTGAGGGTGAGGTGGACCCGGCCGGGGACGTGCATGAGGTAGTCGGGGTTGTGGGCGAGCAGGACGACGGCGCCGCCCGTGTGGTCCCTGAGCGCGGCGTCGAGGTCCTGGGTGCCGAACCACCAGTCGTCGACGCCGGCGACGTAGAGGTCGTCTCGGACCTGCACGCCGGCGTTGTTGATGAGCTTCACGCCGTGCAGGCGGAGGCGTTCGGCGAAGGTGACGCGGGTGGCGTTGGTGTTGAGGCTGGTCCAGTCGTGGTTGCCCCACACGGCGTACACGCCGAGGGGCGCGCTGAGGCGGGAGAGTTCCTCCATGAGCTTGCGGTGGCGGCGTCCGCCGACGCCGCTGTCGAGGAAGTCCCCGGTGATGACGACGAGGTCGGGGCGGGCGGCGAGGACGGCGTCCACCCAGCGCCGGACGGTGCCGCGTCCGACGAAGAGGCCGTAGTGCAGGTCGCTGAGGTGCGCGACGCGCGCGCCGCGCGTGAGGCCGGGCAGGCGGACGCTGTGGCGGGTCGTGACGAAGCGGTAGGTGTTGGCGACGCCGAGCGCGCCGAAGGTGAAGAGGCTCCAGCCGAGGGTGGAGAAGGCGCGCCTGAGCAGCATGATGTTCAGGCTACCAACCCGCGCGGTCACGTGTCGTTGCCCTTTCGCTGAGACCCGGCGGGACGCAGGTCGAGCGTGACGAGTTCGGGTGGGCAGTTCAGGCGCATGGGCACGCCGGTGACGCCGAGGCCGCGTGAGACGAAGCCGCGTGCGGGCGCGCGGACGAAGCCCATCGCGAAGCGCTCGCCGTAGCGGCTGGAGGTGGAGAGGGCCCCGACGACCGGCAGGCGGATCTGGCCGCCGTGGGTGTGCCCGCACAGCGTGAGGCCGACGGTGGCGGGCACGAGGGGGAGCAGGTCGGGGTTGTGGCTGACGAGCAGCGTGGCGGCGGCCCTGTCCGGGCCGTGCAGGGCGAGGGCGAGGCCGGGGTCGCCCGTCTCGAAGTCGTCGACGCCCGCGAGGACGAGGTCCTCGCGGACGCGGACGTTCTCGTTGAGCAGGACGCGGACGCCCGCCTCGTGGAGGTCGCGGCGGAAGCGTTCGCGGCGCGCCTCCCAGTCGGGCCGGGCGGGGCGGGCGAGGCGGGCGACGCGTCCGAAGCTGTAGTAGTCGTGGTTGCCCCAGGTGCCGTACACGCCGAGGGGCGCGTGGAGACGCGCGAGTTCGTGCAGGAGGGGGTCGGTACCGCCGTCGACGTCGGCGTCGATGAAGTCGCCCGCGATGATCACGAGGTCGGGGCGTTCACGCAGGGTGGCGTCCACCCAGGCGCGGACGGAGGCGGCGCGCACGTAGGGGCCGTAGTGCAGGTCGGTGAGGAGGGAGATCCGGATGGGCGCGCGCAGGCCCGCCAGTTCGGGCGCGTGGCGGTTGACCTCGAAGCGGTAGGTTTCCCCGACGGGGACGCTGGCGGCGGCGAGGGCGCCGAGTCCGCCGAGCAGCAGGGCGCGCCGGGTGATCTTCATCGGGTCAGTCTACTGCGGGCACCCGTGGGTCCGGACACCCCCGACGTGGGGGGAGGCGTGGCCGCGCGGCGTCCCGGGGGAGTAGTGTGGGACGCATGTCCATCACGACTGTCGTGCTCGCCGACGTCCGTACGAACGTTCCCGACCTGCCGCGCGCGGAGGCCGTCCTGGTGGGAGGTGGGCGGGTGCTGGCGGTGGGTTCGCGGGAGGAGCTCCTCGCGCTCGCGCCGCGCTCGGAGATGCTGGACCACCGGGATCTCGTGCTGACGCCGGGTCTGGTGGACGCGCACGTGCATCTCGTGGGGTACGGGTTCTCGCTGGGGAACGTGGACCTGACGGGCGCGTCGAGCGTGGAGGAGGTGCGCGCGCGGGTGGCGGCGCGCACGGCGGCGGTCCCGGCGGGCTCGTGGGTGCAGGGCAACGGGTTCACCCTCTCGGAGCTGGGGTTGTCGCGCTACCCGACGGCGGCGGAACTCGACGAGGTCTCTCCGGAGCATCCGGTGCTGCTGTACTCGCGTGACCTGCACTCGGCGTGGGCGAACAGCCTCGCGCTGCGTCTGGCGGGCGTGTCGGAGGACACGCCGGACCCGGAGGGCGGGCGCGTGGTGAGGCCGCTGGGCACGCTGCTGGAGTACGCGAAGGAGCTCGTGGCGCGCGCGGTCCCGGCTCCCACGGCGGCGGACTCGCTGGAGGCGGCGCGGCGCGGCGCGTACGACCTGCGGGCGCGCGGGTTCGTCGCGACGCACACGATGGGATACGAGCCGTCGGCGGCGCTGCGTTCCGTGCTGGAGCTCGACGCGCGGGGCGATCTGCCGGTGCGGGTGTGGGCCTGCGTGGATCACGAGCGGCTGGAGACGCTGCGCGAGGCGGGCCTGTACGGCGGGCTGGGCGGGCGCGTGCGGGTGGGCGGGGTGAAGTTCTTCGCGGACGGGGCGCTGGGGAGCCGCACGGCGTGGCTGGGCGCGCCGGGCTTCGCGGACGGGAGCGGCACGGGGATGCCGCTGCACTCGCCGGACCTGATCCGCGAGCGGGCCCGCGAGGCGCTGGAGCTGGGCCTGACGCCCGTGACGCACGCGATCGGCGACGAGGCCAACCGCCGCGTGCTGGACGTGTACGAGGAGCTCCCGCCGCTGGCGCGCGCGCGTGGGGTGCGGCTGCGGCTGGAGCACGCGCAGCACCTGCGGCGCGAGGACGTGCCGCGTTTCGGGGCGCTGGGCGTGACGGCGTCGGTGCAGCCGATCCATCTGCTGGGGGACGGCCCGGCGATCCGGGAGCTGCTGCCGCACCTGGAGGAGACGACGTACGCGTTCCGCA
>NZ_KI912629.1:2309-2622 GCF_000519345.1 Deinococcus pimensis DSM 21231 | reverse complement strand
CACCCGCGCGCTCACGCCGCCCGCGTCCACCTCGGCGCCGACCTCCACGTCCTTGCGGAGCTTCACCAGCACGCGCTCCCCGACGGAGTGCCCCGTGACGCCCACGACGCGCTCGCCCGCGCGGACCTCCGCGAAGGACGGCAGATCCCGCCCCTCGAGCGCCGCGAGGCGGTGACGGGTGTTGCCGCGCGCCTCGAGCCGCGCCATGATCTCCTGCCCGACGTAGCAGCCCTTGCGGTACGAGATGGCGTCGTCGAGGCCGACCTCCTGCAGGAGGCTCCCCTGCCAGCGGTCGCGCACGGGGTCCGCGACG
>NZ_KI912629.1:959-2209 GCF_000519345.1 Deinococcus pimensis DSM 21231 | reverse complement strand
CGCCACGAGCGGGAAGACGTGCCCGGGACGGCGCAGGTCCTCCGGGCGGCAGGCGGGGTCCACGAGGGCGCGGACGGTGGCGGCCCGGTCGGGCGCGCTGATCCCGGTGGAGGTCGACACGTGGTCCACGCTCACCGTGAAGGCCGTGCCGTTCGGGTCGGTGCCGCGCTCCACCATGAGGGGCAGGTCCAGCGCGCGGGCCCGTTCGGGCGTGACGGCCACGCAGATCAGGCCGCGTCCCTCGCGCGCCATGAAATTCACGAGTTCGGGCGTGGCGAGTTCGGCGGGCAGGACGAGGTCGCCCTCGTTCTCGCGGTCCTCGTCGTCCACGAGGACGACCGGACGGCCCGCGCGGAGCTCGTCGAGGAGTTCGGGAACGGAGGCGAGGGTCATCCGACCACCCCGTCGGCCTCACGAACGGCGATGATCCGCTCCACGTACTTCGCCATCTGGTCCGCTTCCAGGTTCACGCGCGCGCCCGCGCGCCAGTCACGCAACGCCGTGACGTCGAGGGTGTGCGGCACGAGCCACAGGGTGAACTCCTGGGTTCGGAGGTCGTCCCGGCTCCCGGCGGGCCCGCCGACGTCTACGACGGTGAGGCTCACGCCGTCCACGGTGACGCTGCCCTTCGGCACGAGGTAGCGCGCGAGCGGCGCGGGCGCGCGGACGAGGACGGTGTACGCTCCGGGCTCGCGGGTGACGCTCACGATCTCGCCGACGCCGTCCACGTGGCCGCTCACGACGTGCCCGCCGAAGCGGCCCAAGGCGGTCATGGCGCGCTCCAGGTTCACCAGGGCGCCCTCACGCCAGCGCGGCGCGGTCTTCGCGACCGTCTCGCGGGAGAGCTCCACGGTGAAGGCCCGCTCGTCCCAGCTCACGACGGTGAGGCACGCGCCGCTCACGGCGATACTCTCGCCGAGGGTGAGGTCGGTCCACATGCGTGCGGGCGCGACGGTGACGCGCACGAGGCCCCCGTGGTCCTCGGCGCGGGTGACGGTGCCGGTCTGTTCGACGATGCCGGTGAACATTCAGTGACCTCCGGAAAGGGAGAGCGCGTGGGAGGAGGGCGGGACGGTGGGCACGTCGTGGAGGAGGCCGCGCACGAGGAAGTCTCGCCCGACGGTCTCCACGGTGACGCCCCTGAGGTCGCGGGCGGCGTCCATGCCCGCCACGCCGGGCACGTGCAGGGGCGGGAGGCCGTCCCCGAGCAGGCGCGGCGCGAGGAAGGCGCGGACCTCGTCGACGAGGTC
>NZ_KI912629.1:0-859 GCF_000519345.1 Deinococcus pimensis DSM 21231 | reverse complement strand
CGTGCCCGCGCGGTTCACGCGGCCCGCGAGGACCGTGGCGCCCGCGAGGTCGAACTGCTGCGCGTCGCCGCCCGCCTCGGCCCAGCCGGGCGGCGTGCCCTCCATGAGGTGGAAGGTCACGAGCTCCCCGGAGAGATCGTGGATCTCCACCTGATCGAAGATGACGTAGCGGCGCAGGCGGGCCGCGAGGGGCGCGGCCTCGCCCTCGTCGAGGTGCAGGTACAGGTCG
Organism: Deinococcus pimensis DSM 21231; assembly: GCF_000519345.1. GTDB lineage: Bacteria > Deinococcota > Deinococci > Deinococcales > Deinococcaceae > Deinococcus_A > Deinococcus_A pimensis. Next base: position 630 of record NZ_KI912629.1, on the reverse strand, counting down.
TCCGCGCGGCGGTACACGCGCGCGAAGTGCTCGATCTGACCGCGGACGTTCAGGAAGAGCGCGGGCACGAGGCCGGGCGTGGGGGCGCGGCGCAGGTCGTTCGTCATCTGGCCCTGGACGAAGTCCACGCGGTCGGCACCGGTGAGGCGCAGGGCGCTGGAGGGCACGCGGGTCCACAACATGCCCTCAGGCTAGAGGACGCGGGCCGCGCGGTGTGGGCGCAGGTTACAGGGCGGGCGCGGGCGGCGCGGGTACGCTGGGGCATGGCGGACCCCTTCGAGCAGTACCGCGAGCCCGGCCCGAAACGTATCGGGCTGTACCTGAGCCTGTGGGCGGCCCTGGCGGCCACGGCGGCCCTGAAGCCCAGGGGGCGCGAGGACATGGGCACCCTGGAGACCTTGCGGCGCAGCCACTTCTCCCGCGTGATGTTCGCGGACATCGGCGCGCTCTCCACGCTGGGCGCGCTGTACGCCGTGACGCGCTCCCGCTCTCCCCTGCGCTTCGTCGCGGGCGGCCTGACGCTCGTGGTGGGGTCGTTCGCGCTGCTGCCGTACCTCGCGTGGGAGGACTGGCGCGCGTGGCGGGCGCGGCGAGGGGACGCGGAGGCCTGAGGCGGGGACCGCCGACGCG
>NZ_KI912628.1:38264-38742 GCF_000519345.1 Deinococcus pimensis DSM 21231 | reverse complement strand
CGGGCGGCTCGGACGCTACCGGGGGCTGGTGCCGCGCCTCGATCCGCGCGTGCTGCTCGACTACCTGAGGGTGTCCACCCGGCTGGAGCGCCTCAAGCGCGAGGTGCCGCTGGACGCGCCGTGGCAGGCGCCGAGGGCCGCCGAGTGGGACGCGGTGTCCTTCGAGACGTGGGTGGCGCGTTACGCCCGGCACGACCTCACGCGGGCATTGATGCGGCTGTACGCGGGCGCGGTGTTCGCGGCGGAACCGCGTGACCTGTCGCTGCTGCACGTGCTGTTCTACACCCGCGCGGGCGGCGACGTGAACGGGCACACGCTCGTGCGGGGTCACGCACTGCAGGACCGTGTGCTGGGCGGCGCGCAGTCCATCTGCGAGGCGCTCGCGCGGGACCTCGGCGATGCCGTCAGGCTCGGCGCGCCCGTGACACGGGTCACGCAGGACGCGGACGGCGTGACGGTCACGGCGGCGGGCGAGCGC
>NZ_KI912628.1:33608-38164 GCF_000519345.1 Deinococcus pimensis DSM 21231 | reverse complement strand
ACCGCGACGCCCGCGAGGCCCGTGAGGGTGAGGGCCGCGCCGAGCCTCACGAGGCGGCGCAGTCCGAGGCGGGGCAGCAGCGCGCGGGACGCGATGATGCCGAGCATGCTGCCGAGGAAGTGGGCGCTCGCGATGAGGCCGACGTCCTCGCGGCCCACGCCGAAGCGGTCGGTGAAGGCCCCGAAGGCGGGACCGTACACGGCCTGCAGGGCGCCGATGAGGAGAAACCCGACGAATCCCAGGGAGAACAGGGCGCGGGAGGAGGTGGCGGAATCGGAAGACATGAAGGGTTATTGTAGTGCACCCGGATGAGGGGTGTCGGGCGCTCAGGGGGCCGCGCCGAGCACCTCCCTGCCCACGCTCAGGAACTGCTGCACGACGGGGCTGGCGTCCTCGCGGCGCCACGCGGCGTCGATCTCCACGACGGGCGCGTCGTCGAGCGGGCGGTAGGCGACGCCGGGCAGGGCGAGCTTGGAGAAGAAGCGGATGGGCAGGAACACGCCGATGCCCGCCGCGACGAGGCTCAGCAGGGTGGGCACCTCGATGGCCTCCTGGACGATGCGGGGCTGGAAGCCGGAGGCGGTGGCGAGGCTCATGACCTGATCGAAGTACGCGGCGCGGACGTGGCGGGGGAAGAAGACGAAGTCCTCGTTCGCGAGCTCCGCGAGGCGCAGACGCTCGCGCGCGGCGAGGGGATGCCCGGCGGGCAGCGCGACGATGAGGGGTTCGCGCCACATGGCCTCGCGGGCGAGGGAGGGGTCGCGGACGGGCAGCAGGACGAAGCCGACGTCGATGCGGCGCTCTCTCAGCGCCTGTTCCTGCTCGGCGGCGGTGAGTTCGAGCAGTTCGACGGCGACGTGCGGGAAGCGTTCGCGGAAGGTGCGGACGACCTCCGGGAGGCCGCCGAAGGCGAGCCCGCTGACGAAGCCGACGGCGAGCCGTCCCACCTCGCCGCGCGCGGCGCGGCGGGCGCGGTCGGCGGTCTGCTCGACGAGCGCGAGGACCTGCCGGGCGCCGGTGAGGAACTCGCTCCCGGCGGGCGTGAGCTGGACGCGGCGGGTGGTGCGTTCGAAGAGGCGGACGCCGAGTTCGTCCTCGAGGTTGCGGATGCTGCCGCTGAGGGCCTGCTGGACGACGAAGACGCGTTCGGCGGCGCGTCCGAAGTGCCCTTCCTCGGCGAGGGCGACGAAGTAACGCAGTTGCCTCAGGTCCACGGTGGTCCTCCTCCCTCATTTGTAACGCGAACTGGTGGGTGAGGGGGCGAGATGTCGGGCCGGGCGCCTGAACGTCGTGTCCGGCCCGCCCCGATTGACCTCCCGCGGTGGTGAATCTATGAGTGATCGGCTGTTGGACGCCCGGAAACGTTCCCGTAGACTGGGAAAATGCGAACGGACGTTAGGCACCCGGGGCGTCAGGAGACGCGCCGGGACGGTCCGCAGCGTTACACCGCCCACCACAGCATCAGAAAGGGAGAGGCCGAATGACCAGCACCCAGAACCCCCGGGCGGCCCTGTCCGCCGAGGACCGCGAGAAGCTCAACAGGATCGAGTCGCAGGAATGGCTCGACTCGCTCGCGTACGTCCTCGCCAGCGCCGGCAAGGCCCGCGCCGCCAACCTCCTCGAGGACCTCGACCACTACGCGTACTTCCACGGGGCGCCCATCCAGTTCAAGCAGAACACCCCGTACATCAACACCATCGCCGCCGAGGACCAGCCCGAGTACCCCGGCGACCTCGAACTCGAACGCAGGATCCGCAACATCATCCGCTGGAACGCCGTCGCGATGGTCGTGAAGGCCAACAAGAACAGCGACGGCATCGGCGGGCACCTCAGCACCTACGCCAGCACCGCCGAACTCTACGAGGTCGGCTTCAACCACTTCTTCCGCGGCCTCGACGCGGGCCCCTCGCGTGACCTGTTCTTCTGGCAGGGCCACGCCAGCCCCGGCATCTACGCCCGCAGCTTCCTGGAAGGACGCTTCGACGAGGCCCGCCTCGACAACTTCCGCCGCGAACTCCAGAACGGGCCCGGCCTCAGCAGCTACCCGCACCCCTGGCTGATGCCCGACTACTGGGAATTCCCCACGGTCTCCATGGGCCTCGGTCCGCTCCAGGCGATCTACCAGGCGCGCTTCGTCAAGTACCTGGAGAACCGCGGCCTCAAGGAGAAGGGCGACAGCAAGGTCTGGGCCTTCCTCGGCGACGGCGAGATGGACGAGCCGCAGTCGATCGGCGCGCTGCGCTTCGCCGCGTACGAGAACCTCGACAACCTCGTCTTCGTCCTCAACGCGAACCTCCAGCGCCTCGACGGACCCGTGCGCGCCAACAGCAAGGTCATCCAGGAGTTCGAGGCGCTCTTCCGCGGCGCGGGCTGGAACGTCATCAAGGTCGTGTGGGACAGCAAGTGGGACGAGCTGCTCTCCCGCGACTACAGCGGCGCGATCGTGAAGCGCTTCGAGCTGCTCGTGGACGGCGAGAGCCAGCGCTACGCGGCCTTCGGCGGCAAGGAGCTGCGCGAGAAGTTCTTCAACACCCCCGAACTCCAGAAGCTCATCGAGGGCTGGACCGACGCGGACCTCGAACTGCTCAACCGCGGCGGTCACGACGTCCGCAAGATCTACGCCGCGTACGCCGCCGCCGTGAAGCACAAGGGGCAGCCCACCATCATCATCGCGCGCACCGTCAAGGGCTACGGCCTCGGCGAGAGCGCGCAGGGCCGCAACGTCGCGCACCAGGTCAAGAAGCTCGACTTCCACGCCCTCAAGGACCTGCGCACCTTCCTGGAGCTCCCCCTCACCGACGAGCAGGTCGAGCACCTCGAGTACTACCACCCCGGCCCGGACAGCCCCGAGGTGAAGTACGCCCTCGCGCAGCGCGCGAAGCTCGGCGGGGCCGTCCCGAACCGCCGCGTGAACTTCCAGCCCGTGCAGGCGCCCGGCGAGGACTTCTACGCCGAGTTCTACAAGGGAAGCGGCGAGCGCGAGGTCAGCACCACCATGGCCTTCGTGCAGATCCTCTCCAAGCTGCTGCGCGACAAGAACATCGGCAGGCTCGTCGTGCCGATCGTCCCGGACGAGGCGCGCACCTTCGGCATGGACGCCCTCGTGCCCCGCATCGGCATCTACAGCCCGCGCGGCCAGACCTACCAGCCCGTCGACTCCGGCAGCCTGATGGCCTACAAGGAGAGCAAGGACGGCCAGATGCTGGAGGAAGGCATCACCGAGGACGGCGCGATGGCCTCCTGGATCGCGTCCGCCACGTCCTACAGCGTGCACGGCGTGCCCACCATCCCCTTCTACGTGTACTACTCCATGTTCGGCATGCAGCGCGTCGGGGACCTCGTCTGGGCCGCCGGCGACCAGCGCGCGCGCGGCTTCCTGGTGGGCGCCACGGCGGGCCGCACCACCCTCGCGGGTGAGGGCCTGCAGCACCAGGACGGCAACAGCCTCGTGCAGGCGTACCCCGTGCCGAACCTCAAGACGTACGATCCGGCCTTCGCGTACGAGCTCGCCGTGATCGTCGAGGACGGCATCCGCCGCATGTACGTCGAGAACGAGGACGTCTTCTACTACGTCACCGTCGAGAACGAGAACTACGTGCAGCTCCCCATGCCCGAGAACCACGAGGAGGTCCGCGAGGGCATCGTCAGGGGCATGTACCGCCTGAACCGCTCCGCCGCGGGAGGCGCGAAGCTGCGCGCGCAGCTGCTCGGCAGCGGGCCCGCCATGACGGCGGTGCTGGAGGCGCAGAAGCAGCTCGAGGCGTACGGCGTCGCGGCGGACGTCTGGAGCGTCACGAGCTACAAGGAGCTCCACCAGGACGCCCTCATCACCGAGCGCGAGAACATGCTGCACCCCGAGCGCGAGCCCGCCAGGAGCTTCGCGGCGACGCAGCTCGCCGAGGAGAACGCGCCCGGCGTGATCGTCGCGGTGAGCGACTACGTGAAGCTCCTCGCGGACAGCCTCAGCGGGCACGTGGGCCGCAAGGTCTGGACGCTCGGCACGGACGGCTGGGGCCGCAGCGAGGCGCGCGAGGAACTGCGCGACTTCTTCGAGGTGGACACCAAGCACATCGTCGTCGCGACCCTCTACGCGCTCGCGCGGGGCGGGCAGCTCGGCGGGGACGTCGTCGCGAAGGCCATTGCCGACCTCGGCGTGGACCCCGAGCGCCTCGCGCCCGTCCTGCGCTGACCTCCTCCACGGGCGGGCCGCCTGAAGCAACCCCCAAGGCGGCCCGCAGCGCGCGGCGCGAACCGAGAAGCCCCAGCATTTACGATCCATCCAAGGAGCCACCATGCCCACAGAAGTCAAACTTCCCGAAGTCGGTGACAACATCGAGCAGGGCAGCGTCGTCAACATCCTCGTGAAGCCCGGCGACACCATCAGCGAGGGCCAGCCCGTCATCGAGATCGAGACGGACAAGGCCGTCGTGGAGGTCCCGTCCAGCGCGGCGGGCACCGTCGAGGAGGTCCGCGTGAAGGAGGGCGACACCGTGCCCGTCGGCGGCGTCATCCTGACCCTCGCCGGGGGCGCCGCGCCCGCCACGGCCCCCGCCCCC
>NZ_KI912628.1:32956-33508 GCF_000519345.1 Deinococcus pimensis DSM 21231 | reverse complement strand
GCCGCGCACGAGGGTGCCCGCGTCGGGCGGTCCGGCGCTCAGCCAGTCGAGGTACGCCGCGTGCACGCCCACGAGGCCCTCGCCACGCGCGAAGCCGAGGAGCGTCGCGACGGCCATCTGGCTGTCGTCGGTGCCCTCGCCGGGCGCGAAGCCGAACGGGGAGCCCGGCTGGTACGTCGTGAGGTCCAGCCCGAGCGCCTCGATGCGGTCGGGCGTCTTGAACTCGGTCGCGGCGCCCAAGGCGTCGGCGGCGGTGAGGGACAGCAGCAGGTCGAGGGCGCGGGGACATACTCCCCTACCTTGACACATCCGCGCGGCCCACGAACGCGCGGGCCTCCACGTCGTACAGCCCGAGCGGCGTGACCTTCAGGGTGGGAATGACGGTCAGGCCCAGAAAGCTCAGCGTGATCAGCGGATTCGGGAGGGTGCAGCCCAGCGAGCGTGCGGCGGCCTCCACGTCCTCCTGCGCGCGCGCCACGTCGCGCGGATCCGCGTCGCTCATGAGGCCCGCCACGGGCAGCGGGAGCCGCGCGAGGACCCGTCCGCCCTCCA
>NZ_KI912628.1:32608-32856 GCF_000519345.1 Deinococcus pimensis DSM 21231 | reverse complement strand
GTCCCGCGCGGCGGCGCGGCGCAGGGCCCGCTCGGCCGCCTCGCGGTACGTGCCCTCCTGCCCGAGTTCCTCCACGAAGGCCGTGAGGAACACGCTCGCGAAGACGCAGCGGGGGTCGGCGTGCGTGAGGCCCGTCACGAGCACCGCCTGCCGTTCGAGTTCCGCGCCCGTGAAGCCCGCCGCGTTGCAGGCCGCGACCTTCATCAGGCCGCCGTTGCCCGCCGCGTGATGACCGCTCGCGGCCCACG
>NZ_KI912628.1:22762-32508 GCF_000519345.1 Deinococcus pimensis DSM 21231 | reverse complement strand
CAGCCCCCAGTACTCGGCGGGGTGCATCGTGACGAGCGCGAGCGCGTACAGGGGATCGAGGCCGTGCGCGACGGCGCCGCGCAGCACGCGGTCCATGTGGCCGTCCCGGGTGAGCTCGCGGGCGTCCGTGTCGTCCGTGACGAGCATCGCGAGGCGCGCGCGCTCACTCAGCAGGGGCGCGAGCGCCCTGAGGTCGCGCGCGCCGCTCCTGTCGCGGACCATCAGCCACTGCCCGGCCAGCAGGCGCGCGCGGCCCTGCTCCACCGTGACGGCCTCGTGGTCGCTGTGGATGCCCGCCGCGGCGTACGCGCCGACGAGTCCGTCCGGCAGGCCCGGGCCGTGCCCGTCGAGCACGCCGCCCCGCGCGGCCTCCAGGATCCCCCACACGGAAGGATCGCCGGACAGCAGGGCCGGCAAGACCATGACCTCACCGAGGCCGAGGACGCCGGGCCGCGCGAGCCCCGCGCGCACTTCCTGCGCGCCGAGCGTCACGGCGCCCGCCTCGTGCGGGCTGGCGGGCACGCTCGACGGGCAGCTCATCAGGACCCGCAGGCCGCTCGCGCGGCCCGCCGTGAGCATCCACTCCAGCCCGGCCAGCCCGAGGACGTTCACGATCTCGTGCGGTTCGCACACGACGGTGGTGGTGCCGTGCGGCACGACGGCCTGCGCGAAGCGGCGCGGCGTGAGGGTGCTGCTCTCGATGTGGACGTGCGCGTCGATGAAGCCCGGCACGAGGTACTGCCCGCGCGCGTCGAGCTCCTCGCGGCCCCGGAAGCTTCCGACGCCCGCGAGGCGGCCCTCCGCGACGGCGACGTCGCCCGTCACGATCTCCCCGGTCTGCACGAGCACCACCCGCGCGCGGCGCACCACCAGGTCGGCGGGCTCCAGCCCCTGGGCGACACGGACGACCCGCTGACGACGCTCCATCTCGGCGTTCTGCATACCCGATTCTAGAAGGCCGCTACACTCCCCTCATGACCCACGTCCTGCAGAACGACCGCCTGCGTCTCGAACTCGCGCCCACCGTCGGCGCGAGCGTCGTGAACCTGCACCTGCGCGCAGGAACGGCGCTCGTGCCGCTCCTGCGGGGGAGCCCGGCGGGCGCGGTGGAGAAGGGCAGCGCGTCGCCGCTCGCGAGCTTCACCCTCGCGCCCTTCTCGAACCGCCTGCCCCTCGCGCGCTTCACCTGGGCGGGCCGCGAGTACGCCCTGCGGCCCACGGCGGCGGACGGCACCACGCAGCACGGCGACGTCCGCAACCGACCGCACCACGTGGTGAGCGTGACGGACACGCGCGCCGAGTACCGCTTCGACTCGCGTGAGGTGCCGGACTTCAACTACCCCTTCGCGCTGACGCTGGACACGACCTACGAACTCCTGCCCTCGGGCGTGCGGCAGACGCTGCGCCTCACGAACGTGAGCGGGCAGCGCGCGCCCTTCGGGCTGGGCCTGCACCCCTACTTCGAACGGCACGTTGAAGGCGCCGCCGACGTGGAGCTCACGCTGGACGCGGCGGGCGTGTACGTCACGGACGACACCCTCATCCCCGGGGGGCCCATGTCGCCCGTCCCGCCCGAACTGGACTTCCGCGCCGGGCGCGTCGTGGGCGGCACCGCGCTCAACACCGGCTACGGCGGGTACGGCGGCCTCGCCACGCTGCGCTGGGAGGGCACGCCGCACGAGCTGAGGCTGCGCTCCTCCGCGCTCTTCACGCACGTGGTGCTGTTCACCTCCCCCGACGGCACGCTCGCGGTGGAGCCCGTGTCGCACGCCACGAACGCGTTCAACCTGCACGAGCGCGGCGTGACGGGCACGGGCTTCACGGCCCTGGAGGACGGCGAGGCGCTGGAGGGGACGGTGGAGTTCGAGTACGTGAGGAGGGATTAGGGGTGTAGCCCCAGGAACTCCAGTCCCAGCGTCTCCTCCCAGCCCCTGGCCACGTTGAGGCTCTGGATGGCGTGCCCGGCGGTGCCCTTCACGAGATTGTCGATGGCGCTCATCACGACGACGCGGCCCGTGTCCTGGTCCGTCTCGAAGCCGACGTCGCAGAAGTTCGTCCCGTCGAGGAGCTTCGGGTCCGGGTAGCGGTGGATGCCCTGCCGGACCTTCACGATGCGGACGAAGGGCTCGTCGGCGTACACCTCGCGGAAGGCGCCCCACACGTCGCGCTCGCTGTACCCGTCGGGAATGAAGAGCTGCGCCGTCGTGAGGATGCCGCGCACGCGGGGCGTGCTGATCGCCGTGAGGTGGATCGGGAAGCGCCCCGGCAGTTCCTGCTCCACCTCCGCGTGATGGCGGTGCCCGGTGGCCTTGTAGACGCGCAGGCTGCCCTCGCGCTCGGGGTGGTGGCTGGACTCGCTGGGCGTCGCGCCCGCCGCGCTGGAGCCCACGAGGCCCGTCACGTGGATGTCCTTCGGGGCGGGCACGCCGAGCTTGAGCAGCGGGTAGAGCGCGAGGATGACGCTCGTCGCGAAGCAGCCCGCGCAGGCGATGCGCGTGGCGCCCCGCAGTTCGTCGCGGTGCAGTTCGGGATTGCCGTACACCCAGCCCGCCAGCTTCCCGGGAGCGGGGTGGTCCTCGCCATACGCGCGGCGGTACGCCTCCGGGTCCTTGATGCGGAAGTCCGCGCTGAGGTCCACGATGGTGTCCGCGAGGCCCTCGAACTCCCCTATGCGCTTCGCGGCGTTCCCGTGCGGGAGGGCCAGCACCAGCACGTCGGCGGGTTCCAGCTCGGCGGCCTTCCTGAACTTGAGGGTCGTGCGTCCGCGCAGGTTCGGATGCACGAAATGGACGGGCGTTCCGGCGCTCCGTTCCGACGTGACCTGCGTGACCTCCAGCATGGGATGGCCGAGCGCGAGCCGCAGGAACTCGCCCCCGGCGTACCCGGAGGCGCCGACGATGGCGACCTTGAGGCGCGTCACGCGGGCTGCCCCACGAGGGACAGCGCGTACCGCACGATCAGGCCGGGGATGTCCACGCCGGTGGTGGTGACGCTGTTCTTGAATTCCATGGTGTGGTTGATCTCGTTGATCAGCAGGCCCCGCTCGGGGTCCTCGAGCAGGTCGATCGCGACGACCTCTCCGTCCACGGCGCGCGCGGCGCGCACCGCGAGGTCCGCGACGTCGGGCGTGACCTCGCAGCGGCTGGCCTTCGCGCCGCGCGCGGTGTTCGTCACCCAGTGCTCGCTGTCGCGGTAGATCGCGCCGATGCACTCGCCCGCCACGACGAACGCGCGGATGTCGCGGCCGGGCTTGTGGATGAGTTCCTGTACGTAGTAGACGTGATGCTGGTACCCGCCGAGCACCTCCTTGTGCTCCACGATCGCCTCGGCGGCGTCACGGTCGTTGATGCGGCTCAGCAGGCGGCCCCAGGAGCCCACGGTGGGCTTCATCACGACGGGATAGCCGAACTCCTCGATGAGGTCGAGGGCGGCCTCGGCGGTGAAGGCGACGCCCGTGCGGGGCGTGGGGAGGCCCGCGCGGGCGAGCGCGGCGTTCGTGGCGAGCTTGTCGCCGCACAGCTCGATGACGCGGGCGGGATTCACGACGCGCACCCCGAGCCCTTCGAGGGCGCTGGTGATCGCGTGACCGCGCGACTGGGACACGCAGCGTTCCAGCGCGACCTTCCACGGGACGGGACGGCCGAACTCCAGCCTGAGCTGCGGGGCGTACACCTTGTCGTAGGGCACGCCGAGCGCGTCGAGGGCGTCGAAGAGCAGCTTCTCGTCCGGGCGGACGCGGTCGTAGACGATGGCGAAGTCGGCCATAAGTCGTGGCTTTCAGCAGTCAGAGGTCAGCCGTCGGCAGGGTCCGGAGCGAAGGTTGTTCACGCCCGCACGTCGGTCGGGGATCGGTGGCAGGACGCTGGCGTCTCCGACCGCCGATCGCTGAAGGCTGACCGCCTTCCCTGCTTACTCTCCCCAGTCCTCCGCTTCCTGCGGGGCGGCGGCGAGGCGGGGCGGGTCGATGCTGACGACCTCGTACTCCGCGCCGGTCTCGTCGTCGAGGACGAGCTCGCCGAGCTCGGGGTTCGTGAGGGTGATGGTGGCGCCGGTGTCGGGGTTCTCGAAGCTGATGCTGGCCATGGTGGGTCTCCTTCGCCTACTCCTCGAATTCGAGCTGGATGTAGGCCTTGCAGTGGGGGCACTGGACGATGTCGCCCTCGCCGAGGGTCTCCTCGGTGACGTCGAACTCCTCGCCGCAGTTGGGGCAGGTGGTGAGGATGCCGAGCAGTTCGAGGTCGAAGTCGTCACCCTCGTTCTTCGTGACTTCCATCTCGGCGTTGCAGGAGTCGCAGACGATCACGTCGCCGAGTTCGAGCTGGGCGCGGTCCTCGTCGGTGAGTTCGAGGAATTCTCCGCAGATGGGGCATTCGACTTCCAGGACGGCCATGCCCACCATTGTAGAGACGCGCAAACGGTCGAGGCAGGAGGACCCGACCGCTCGGGTCCGTACACAGCCAAAACGTGGACGCCCTGTTGATCGAGGTGGTGGGTCAGCGTTTCACGGTCACCTCTCCCCCGGGAACTTCTGGTGTTTGCGGTAGTAGTCGAGGATGCTGCCTTCCTTGAGCGCCTCGCGGAGGAACTCGGGCGGGGGCGTGAGCTGGAAGGTGTGGGCGCCGCGCGTGATGAGTCCGGCGTTCAGGTCGAACTCGATCTCGTCGCCGTCGTGGAGTTCCGTGATCACGTCGGGCGCCTCGAAGGCGGGGATGCCGAGGTTGAGGAGGTTGCGGTAGTGGATGCGGGCGAAGCTCGCGGCGACGATGCCGCCCACGCCGAGGCGGCGCAGCGCCATGGGGGCGTACTCGCGGCTGCTGCCGAGGCCCCAGTTGCGTCCGCCGACGAGGAGGTCTCCCTTGCGCACCTGCGCGGCGAATTCGGGGCGGATGAGGTGGAAGGCGTAGGTGGGGAAGGCGTCCTCGCCGACCATGAAGGGGGCGTAGCGGCCGGGGAGGATGTCGTCGGTGTTGACGCTGTCGCCGAACTTCCAGACGCGGGGCATCAGGCGCTCACCTCCTGGCGGACGTCCTCGGGGAGGGCGATGTGGCCCGTCACGGCGGTGGCGGCGGCGACGGCGGGACTGGCGAGGTAGACGCGCGCGTCGGCGGCGCCCATGCGGCCGATGAAGTTGCGGTTGCTGGTGCTGACGCAGACCTCGCCGGGCGCGAGGACGCCCTGGTGGCGGCCCATGCAGGGTCCGCAGCCGGGCGTGCCGAGGACCGCGCCGGCCTGGAGGAGCGTGAGGAGGGTGCCGTCGGCCATGGCCTGCTCCATGACGACGCTGCTGGCGGGGATCACGAGGAGGCGCGTGTGCGGCGCGACGCGGCGTCCGCGCAGGACGTCGGCGGCGGCGTGGAGGTCCTCGAGGCGGCCGTTGGTGCAGGTGCCGATGAAGACCTGGTCGACGCGCAGGCCGCGCAGGTCGGCGACGTCGTGGACGTTGTCGACCTCGCTGGGGGCGCTCATGCGGGGTGCGAGCGCGCCGAGGTCCAGGGTGAGCTCGCGGACGTAGGTGGCGCCCTCGTCGGGCAGGACGAAGTCGGGGATCTCGTAGCCGTAGTGCGTGAGGATCTCTCCGCCGGGCACGACGAGTCCGGCCTTGGCGCCCGCCTCGACGCAGAGGTTGGCGAGGGTCATGCGTTCGCCGCGCGTGAAGCGGTCCCCGGCGTGGATCTCGACGCTCTGGTAGGTGGCGCCGTCCGCGCCGAGCTCGCGGATCATCTCGAGCGCGACGTCCTTGGCGGTGACGCCCGGGCGCAGGTCGCCGGTGAGGGTGACCTTCACGCTCTCGGGGACCTTGAGCCAGGTGCGTCCGCTGGCGGCGGCGAGGGCGATGTCGGTGGCGCCCATGCCGGTGCCGAACGCGGCGACGGCGCCGTAGGTGGTGCTGTGGCTGTCGCTGCCGAGCACGATCCGGCCGGGCCGAGCGATGCCCTCCTCCATCAGGACCTGATGGCAGATGCCGCGTCCGACGTCGAAGAGGAGGCAACCGTGCGCGGCGGCGTACTCGCGCGCCTCCTTCTGCGCCTGCGCGACGCTGACGGTGCTGGCGGGCGCGACGTGGTCGATGACGAAGCTGACCCGCTCGGGGTACCTCGGGGTGGCGTGGAGGTCGGCGAGGACGGCGATGACGCTCTGCGCGATGGAGTCCACGATCATGACGTGGTCCACCTCGACGACGGCGAGGTCCCCGGCGTACACGGTCTCGCGGGCGCGGGCGGAGAGGATCTTCTCCGCCATGGTCTGCGGGCGCGGGAGGCTCACGCGCTCACCCACTCGCGCAGGACGCGTTCGAGGTGCGCGTCGTCGAGCTCGCCGTGGTCGGCGAGGGCCTTGATGTGGTCGGTGACGCCGCGCAGGGCGTCCTCGCCGAAGTGCAGGCCGAGTTCCTTCGCGCGGTAGGCGATGGCGTGGCGGCCCGTGACGCGCGAGCCGACCTGCAGGGTGCGGCCCACGCCGAACACCTCGGGCGGGATGGCCTCGTACGCGCCGGGGTTGAGGTAGATGGCCTTGAGGTGCATGCCGGCCTTGTGGTTGTAGGCGAACTCGCCGGTGAGGTAGTTGTTCCAGGGGATGGGCAGGCCGACCATGCGGGAGATCATGGCGTCGAGCGCGGGGAGCGCCCCGAGGTCGTACTTGTCGATGAGGCCGTGCGGGTCGACGCTGAACATGCGGGCGAGGAAGCCGCCGAGGGGCGTGATGCCGTTGCGTTCGCCGATCCCGAGGATGGTGGTGTCGACGTGGGTGGCGCCCGCCTCGACGGCGGCGAAGGCGTTGGCGACGGCGCAGCCCGTGTCGTTGTGACCGTGGAACTCGATGTCGCAGCTCACGGCGCGCCGCACCTCGCGGACGAGGGCGTAGACCTGCCGGGGCGTGGCGACGCCGACGGTGTCGGCGAGGCCGACGCGGTCCACGCCGACCTCGTCGACGGCGCGGTAGACGGCGAGGAGGTCGGCTTCCTGGCTGCGGAAGGTGTCCTCGGCGCTGAAGCGGACCATGACGCCCTGCGAGCGCACGAAGGCGATGACCTCGCGGGCCTGGTCGATGATCTGTTCGATGCTCTTGCCGTGGCTGAACTCGCGCAGGAAGCTGGAGGTGCCGAACAGGAGGTCGAGGCCGTGGACGCCGGTGTCGAGGGCGCGTCGGGCGTCCTCCATGGCGCAGCGGACGTGCGTGATGATGCGGGCGCGGGTGCCGAGGTCCACGAGGGCGCGGGCGTCGGCGGCGCTCTGTGGCGACGCCATGGGGGTGGTGACCTCGATGAACTCCACCCCGAACGCGTCGAGGGCGCGGGCGATCTCGATTTTGTCGCCGCTCGTGAAGTTCGCGCGGGCGAACTGTTCGCCCTCGCGGAGCGTGCTGTCGATGATGGCCCACGCGGTCGCGGGAATGGCGGGGGTGAAGTTCTCCTGGGTCATACGTACCTCTTGCCAGGTCAAGCTAGCGTAGCGGATATCGATTGTCAAACTACTGAGCAATTTACTTTCCGCATGTAAAGTCACCTGGGCGTGTGAACGTTCCGTCACCCCCTCCACACCGACGCGCCCGCGCCGGGCTGATAGCAAGACGCATGCAGAAACGCAGACTCGGCAGGACGGGCATGCAGGTCAGCGAGGTCGGGTACGGCGCGTGGGGCATCGGGAAGGCGATGTGGGTCGGCGCGGACGACGACGAGAGCCTGCGCGCCCTGCGCCGCTACGTGGAGCTCGGCGGGAACTTCATCGACACGGCCCTCGGCTACGGAGACGGGCACAGCGAGCAGCTCGTCGGGCAGGTCGCGCGGGAGCACCCGGGAACCATCGTCGCGACGAAGATCCCCCCGAAGAACGGGAAGTGGCCCGCGCAGCCCGGCAGCCGCGCCGACGAGACCTTCCCCGCCGAGCACGTGATCGAGTGCACGGAGCGCAGCCTGCGCAACCTCGGCATGGACCGGGTGGACGTGCAGCAGTTCCACGTCTGGAACGACGACTGGGTGGATCAGGGCGACTGGCGGGGCGCGGTGGAGCAGCTCAAGCGTGACGGGAAGATCCGCGCGTGGGGCGTGAGCATCAACGACCACCAGCCCGACAACGCGATCCGCCTCATCGAGACGGGCCTGTGCGACACGGTGCAGGTGATCTACAACGTCTTCGACCAGGCTCCGCAGGACCGCCTGCTCGACGCGTGCCGCGCGCACGACGTGGGCGTGATCGTGCGCGTCGCGCTCGACGAGGGCAGCCTCACGGGCCACGTGACGCCCGACACGACCTTCCCCGAGGGCGACTTCCGCGAGCACTACTTCCGCGGGGACCGCAAGCAGGAGCTCGCCGAGCGCCTGCGCGCCATCGAGCGGGACCTCGGCATCACGACCGAGCAGCTTCCGGAGACGGCGCTGCGCTTCGTGCTGTCGCACCCGGCGGTGAGCACCGTGATCGTGGGGATGAGGTCCGTGCGGAACGTGGAACGCAACGCGGCCCTCGCGGACGGGATGGGCCTCGACAGCGCGAAGGTGGAGCAGCTGTACGGGCATCGGTGGGAGAAGAATTGGTACCAATGAGTTGGAGAGACACGCCAACGCCCCAGGCATGAGCGAGGGGCCGTCCCCGAGCGTACGACGCCAAAACGCGGACGGCCACCCACTCGTCCAGAGACACGCCAACGTCCCAGGCATGAGCGGGGGGCCGTGCCCGCGCGCTAGGCTCTTCCCATGAGCGTGCTGAAGTCGTTCCTGCTGGGCGGGTCGGGCATCGCGAGCGTGGATTCGATCCTCGCGGACCTGCCGCTGGAGGTCGCCACGCGCCGCGTGGACGGTCTGCCCTATTCGATCTACGACCTGGTGTGGCACATCGAGCTGACCCAGAACGTGCTGCTGACGGCCCTGGCGGAGGACGACGCGTCGGAGGTGCGTTTCCCGCCGCGCGAGGAGCAGTGGCCGTCCTCGCGTCCGTCGGAGGAGGAGTGGGAGGATCTGGTGTCGGGGGTGCGGGCGGGGCTGTACGAGGCGTCGGAGCTGGCGTCGAGCCCGGAGGCTCTTCCCGAGCGGGACCGGGAGGTGCTGGAGGACATCGCGGCTCACAACGCGTACCACTGGGGTCAGGTGGTGGTGCTGCGGCGTCTGCTGGGCGTGTGGAACACGCAGGCCGGGGTGGACGCGTGAACCTGCTGCAGTTGACGCTGTCGGGTGGCGGGGCGTTCCGGGAGGTGTCGGCGATCGTGGGCGGGTTGTCGTTCCGCACGGCGACGCGGAGCCTGCCGGGCACGCCGCATACGATCTACGACGTGCTGTGGCACACGGAGCGGTCGCAGCAGCTGCTGCTGTCGCACGCGTCGGGCGCGGACGTGGACTGGGGCGCGGTGGGGTCCCTGTGGCCGCCCACGGTGTCGGAGGAGGAGTGGGCGCGGGTGCTGCGCGACTTCGAGGTGGGGCTCGCGCACGCGCAGATGCTGGCGGAGGACCCGTCGGAGCGGGCGCGGGACGCGCTGACGGACCTCGCGGCGCACAACGCGTACCACCTGGGGCAGGTGGTGCTGCTGCGTCAGCTGCTGGGCGACTGGAATCCGCCGGTGACGCTGGGCGGTGAGGTCGCTTGATCGTGGTGGGTTCGCTGAACCCGGCGAAGGTGACGCCCGCGCGGGAGGTGTTCGCGCGGCTCTTTCCGGAGTTGGAGGTGGCGGGCGCGGACGTGCCCTCGGGCGTGCGGGCGCAGCCGCTGGGGTTCGAGGAGACCCGCGAGGGCGCGCTGAACCGGGCGCGCGGGGCGCTGGCC
>NZ_KI912628.1:22164-22662 GCF_000519345.1 Deinococcus pimensis DSM 21231 | reverse complement strand
CCTCGCGGCTCACGGCGACGCCGACGCTGATGGTGACGCTCAGCGGCGGGTCCTGCAGCAGGGGCGACGCGGCGACGGCGCGCACGAGCGTCTCGGCACGCTCCAGGGCGCGGTCCACGTCGTCGCCGGTGAGCAGCGCGACGAACTCGTCGCCCGCGTAGCGGTAGAGGGGTCGGCCGAGCGCCTCCAGGGCGCGTTTCGTGACGCCGAGCAGGGCGGCGTCGCCGCGCAGGTGCCCGAAGGCGTCGTTGATGCTCTTGAAGTGGTCGAGGTCGATGATGAGCAGCGCGACGGGACGGCCCTGCGTGAGCTCCACGTCGAGAGCGTGGAACAGCGCGGCGCGGTCCGGGGTGCCGGTCAGGGAATCGACGTTCGTCATCTTGGGTTCGGCCCGTCACATTGTACGACGCGCTTCAGCGCGAGCGCCACGCGCGCCGCGCCCTCGCGCGCCTCCTGCGGGGAGAGCGCGCCGTAGCCCAGCAGCAGCGCCTCGCGGCG
>NZ_KI912628.1:20417-22064 GCF_000519345.1 Deinococcus pimensis DSM 21231 | reverse complement strand
TGGTGGCGGTGGCGCGCGAGGAGCGCGTGTCGGTGGTGCGTTCGGCGTCGCTGGAGCTGCCGCCCGTGGTGGCGGCGCGCGTCCGGGAGGGCGAGGAGCTGGGACGCGTGATGGACGAGCTGTCGGGCCTGACGGCCAGCAATACGAGGATGGGCACGATCGGGCTGCTGACGGGTGGGCTGGTGGTGCGCGCGGACGTGTGGCGGCAGGCGCTGTCGCTGGGGCTGGCGCCGTTCCTGCGGCCGGAGCTCTACCCGTCCACCGAATTACATTCGTAAACCATTTGCGCTTTTCATCTTACGAACGCTATGATCCGCCGCATGATCGTGGTGAAGGTGGGCGGCAGTGAAGGCATCGACTACGACGCCGTGTGCGCGGACGTCGCGGACCTCTGGAAGGCCGGGCGTCCGCTCGTCCTCGTGCACGGCGGGAGCGGCGAGACGAACCGCGTCGCGGAGGCGCTCGGGCACCCGCCGCGCTTCGTCACGAGCCCCAGCGGCTACACCAGCCGCTTCACGGACCGCGCCACCCTCGAAATCTTCGAGATGGTCTACTGCGGCAAGATGAACAAGGGCATCGTGGAACGCCTCCAGCGGCTCGGCGTGAACGCCGTCGGACTCAGCGGCCTCGACGGACGCGTCTTCGAGGGCCGACACAAGGACAGCGTCCGCGCCGTCGAGGACGGCAAGGTCAAGATCCTGCGCGGCGACCACACCGGCACCGTCGAGCGCGTCAACACCGCCCTCGTGGAACTGCTCCTGGGCAACGGCTACCTGCCGGTCCTCACGCCGCCCGCCGCGAGCTACGAGGGCGTCGCCATCAACGTGGACGGCGACCGCGCCGCCGCCGCGCTCGCGGGCGCGTTGCGCGCCGAGGCGCTGCTGCTGCTCTCCAACGTGCCGGGCCTGCTGCGCGCCTTCCCCGACGAGACGAGCCTCATCCCCGACATCCCCGCCGCGAACGTCGAGGACTACGTGGAGTTCGCACAGGGCCGCATGAAGAAGAAGGTCCTCGGCGCCGCCGAGGCCGTCGCGGGCGGCGTGGGCCGCGTCGTGTTCGGCGACGCCCGCGCACGCCGCCCCGTGACCGACGCCCTCCCACGGCGCGGCACCGTCGTGAGCTCACCTACGACGGGCGCGAGCGCCACGCCCGCCTCGGGCAGCAGCGCCTGAGGATCCAGGCCGCGTCCGCGCGCGAGGGCCGACTCCAGCTCGGCGGGCGTCATCAGCGTCCGCAGCTTCTCCAGGACGGGCCGCGCGAGCGCCTCCACGTCGGGCTGGCGGCGCGGGTGGCTCAGCGCCAGCCCGACGTACGCCCCGGCCTTCTGGAGGTCCGGCTGGGAGCGCAGCAGTTCCGCGTCCGCGAGGCCCGCGAGGACCTCCAGGACGACGCCCGTCGCCTCGATCGCGCGGGCCTCCGCGACCGCGTCGCGGTAGTGGAGTTCCGCGAGCGGCACGTCCCCGAGCCGCACGGCGGCGTGCCCGAGGTTCGCGAGGGCGTTGGCGACCTCGAAGCGTCCGCCGAGCTGACGGTACGCGGCGAGGCTCGCGCCCGTACGGCGCAGCGTCTCCGGCAGGTCCCCCGCCAGGAGGGCCACCCAGCCCAGCGCGGTGAGGTTGAGGGCCACGCCGGGCCGGTCCCCGAGCC
>NZ_KI912628.1:19972-20317 GCF_000519345.1 Deinococcus pimensis DSM 21231 | reverse complement strand
AAGGCGAGCGCGCCGTGCAGCCCCGCGCCGCCGCTCGTGGTGTCCTCGACGGGCAGGCCGCGCAGTTCCAGCCGCCGCTCGGCGTGCACGCCGAGCGCCTCGCGGGTGGTGACGAGCACCTTCAGGCCGGGCGCCTCGCGCATGAGCCGCTCGACGACCTCGCCCGCGTCGAGGAGGTGCTCGAAGTTGTCGAGCACCACGAGGACGTTGCGCGCGCGGAACCACTCCACGAGCCGCGCGTGCACGTCGAGTCCGTGCAGTTCGACGCCGAGCGCGCGGATGATCGCCGCCTCGATGCCGCCGGGCCCCTCGCCCGCGAGCGGCACGAAGGCCGCGCCGTCCGCG
>NZ_KI912628.1:19801-19872 GCF_000519345.1 Deinococcus pimensis DSM 21231 | reverse complement strand
TCGTGCGTCTCCGCGAGGCCCAGCAGGTAGAAGGTCTGCGCGGCGCCCTCCTCGTCCCCGGCCGATTCGTA
>NZ_KI912628.1:19451-19701 GCF_000519345.1 Deinococcus pimensis DSM 21231 | reverse complement strand
GAGCGGCAGGAGCGGGATGCGGCGCTCGGGCTCGTCCGCGCCGTGCCGCCACGTGGTGTCGTCGGCGAGCGTGACGAGGCCCACGACGGGCAGACCGCCCGACAGGAGCGCCTCCTGCACCCAGGCGTGGCTGGCCGGGTCGAGGCAGTCGGGGTCGTCGACGGCGACGACGAGGCCCGCGCGGCGCTTGTCGTGCAGGTAGCCGCGCAGGCGCTCCACGAGCGACACCTCGGGCGCGCGTTCGCCCAGG